>NZ_JBEZND010000005.1:0-325559 GCF_040706415.1 Streptomyces sp. NPDC048106
CCGTACAGGGCCCGCTCCCGCTCCACCAGCAGCGGCATCGGATCGGAGGCGGTGACCAGTTCCCGCAGCGGATGGCGGTCCAGCACGGTCCGCACGGGAGGTCGTAGCGCCTCCGCGAGCCGCCAGGCGGCCGGGCGTTCCTCGTCGCGCAGGACTGCCGCCGCGTCCAGGACCGTGCGCCGGTCCGCCTTCGGGACCCCGGCCGCGGCGCGCTCGTACAGCCGGGCGCCCTCCTCCAGCACCAGTTCCGTGTCGAGGCCGGCCGGGATCTTGATCCGGGCGTGGTGCCGCCAGGTGGTGAGCGGGTCGGCCCACCCCTCGACCGTATACGTCCAGCGGCCGGGTTCACCCGCCGTGACGGTGGCACCCCAGCGGTCCGTGCCCGGGGCCAGTTCCCGCATCGGCGTCCAGGGCCCCGGCCGGCCCCGGGGGTCGCGCAGCACCACGTTCGCCGCCACGGCGTCGTGGCCCTCACGGAACACGGTGGCCGAGACCTCGAAGGACTCCCCGGTCACCGCCTTGGCGGGCCGGCGCCCGTGCTGGACCACGGGGCGTACGTCGAGGACCGGGATGCGGCCGAGGGCGGTGACCGGCCCCGATGGGGTCCCGGCGGCGGACTTGGCGCGCTTTCGGGGCGCCGTCTTCTTCGCCGGCGGGGTCTTCTTGGCCGCCGCCGTGGGCGTGTTGTCAGGCGGTGGTGACGACGAGGTGTGCGTCGCGGCTGACGAGTGGTGCGTGGCGGGCATGACCGCTCCTGTCCGCGTCAACGTGGGATGACCAGGGGAGGTGGGTCGTGCGGGGGGTGCTGGGTGGTGCGGTGGGGTGGGTACCGGTGGAGCCTTCCCACCCTTTTCGGGTGGGCAATCCGGAACTTTGTTAACTACTCGCGCGTATGTCCACCCACCAGACCGGCCCACTTCCGCGGGTGCCCCCACGCCGCTTTCCCACGCCCCGACACCCCCGCGGGCACGTCCCCACCGACGGCCCGGTAACCACTACCGTCGAGAGGGAAGACGGGACGTACCCCGCCGTACGTCTCACCCGTAACGCGTCCGCCGAGGTGGCATGTGAAGGCGATCCGTCGGTTCACCGTCCGTCCCGTTCTCCCCGAACCCCTCCGGCCGCTGAGCGAGCTGGCGCACAATCTGCGCTGGTCATGGCATGCGGAGACGCGTGATCTCTTCCAGTCCGTCGACCCGGAGGCGTGGCGCGCGGCCGGGTGCGATCCGGTGCGGCTGCTGGGCCGGGTGCGGCCCGCGCGGCTGGCCGAGCTGGCCGGGGACCGGCGGTTCCGGCGGCGGCTGAACGCCGTCGCCGACGACCTGGACGACTATCTGACGGGTGATCGCTGGTATCAGGCGCAGTCCGAGGGACTGCCCGCCGCCGTGGCTTATTTCTCCCCCGAGTTCGGCATCACGGCCGCGCTGCCGCAGTACTCCGGGGGGCTCGGCATCCTCGCCGGCGACCATCTGAAGGCGGCCAGCGATCTCGGCGTACCGCTCGTCGGGGTCGGGCTGCTGTACCGGCACGGGTACTTCCGGCAGACCCTGTCCCGGGACGGCTGGCAGCAGGAGCACTACCCGGTGCTCGACCCCAACGAGCTGCCCCTCACCCAGTTGGCGGAGGCCGACGGGACGCCCGCGCGCGTCTCGCTCGCGCTGCCCGGCGGCCGGTGCCTGAACGCGCGGATCTGGCTGGCGCAGGTCGGCCGGGTCCCGCTGCTGCTGCTCGACTCGGACGTGGAGGAGAACGACCTCGGCGCCCGCTCCGTCACCGACCGGCTCTACGGCGGCGGCGGCGAGCACCGGCTGCTCCAGGAGATGCTGCTCGGCATGGGCGGGGTCCGGGCGGTGCGCGCGTACTGCCGGCTCACCGGGCACCCGGAGCCGGAGGTGTTCCACACCAACGAGGGGCACGCGGGCTTCCTCGGGCTGGAGCGGATCGCCGAACTGTGCGCTTCGGGGCTGGACTTCGACTCAGCGCTCGAATCGGTGCGCGGCGGCACGGTGTTCACCACGCACACCCCGGTACCGGCCGGCATCGACCGTTTCGAACGGGAGCTGGTCGCCCGGCACTTCGGCCCGGACGCCGAGCTGCCCGGCATCGAGACGCAGGCGATCCTCGCGCTCGGCATGGAGACGTACCCGGGCGGCGAGCCGAACCTGTTCAACATGGCCGTGATGGGGCTGCGGCTGGCCCAGCGCGCCAACGGGGTGTCCGTGCTGCACGGGCAGGTCAGCCGGGAGATGTTCGCGGGGCTGTGGCCGGGGTTCGACGCCGAGGAGGTGCCGATCACCTCCGTGACCAACGGGGTGCACGCGCCCACCTGGGTGGCCCCGGAGGTGCTGCGGCTCGGCGCCCGGAAGATCGGCACCCAGCGGGCCGAGGACGCGCTCGCCGTCGGCGGCTCCGAGCGCTGGGACTCGGTGGCCGACATCCCGGACCAGGAGATCTGGGAGCTGCGCCGCACCCTGCGCGAGCAACTGGTGCTGGAGGTGCGCGAGCGGCTCGGCGTCTCCTGGCGTCAACGGGGCGCCGGAAACGCCGAGTTGGGCTGGATCGACGGGGTGCTCGACCCGGACGTCCTGACGATCGGGTTCGCCCGGCGGGTGCCGTCGTACAAACGGCTGACGCTGATGCTCCGCGACCGCGACCGGCTGCGGGAGCTGCTGCTGCATCCCGAGCGGCCGGTGCAGATCGTGGTGGCGGGCAAGGCGCACCCGGCCGACGACGGCGGCAAGCGGCTGGTGCAGGAGCTGGTCCGGTTCGCGGACGACGCCCGGGTGCGGCACCGGATCGTCTTCCTGCCCGACTACGGCATGGCGATGGCGCAGAAGCTCTACCCCGGCTGCGACGTCTGGCTGAACAACCCGCTGCGCCCGCTGGAGGCCTGCGGCACCTCCGGGATGAAGGCGGCGCTGAACGGCTGCCTCAACCTCTCGGTGCGGGACGGCTGGTGGGACGAGTGGTTCCGGCCGGACTTCGGCTGGGTCATCCCGACCGCGGACGGCACCGGCATGGACGCGGAGCGCCGCGACGACATCGAGGCGGCGGCCCTGTACGACCTGCTGGAGGCGCGGATCGCCCCGCGCTTCTACGAACGGGGCCGGGGCGGGCTGCCCGACCGCTGGATCGAGATGGTCCGCCAGACGTTCACCCTGCTCGGCCCCAAGGTGCTGGCCGGTCGCATGGTCCGCGAGTACGTCGAACGGCTCTACACCCCGGCCGCCCGCTCCCACCGGGCGCTGACCCCGGACACCGCGCGCGAGCTGGCCGAGTGGAAGGCGCGGGTGCGGGCCGCCTGGCACGGGGTGAGCGTCGACCACGTGGAGACGACCGAGACGACGGCCACCGCGGAACTGGGCACGACGGTCGGCCTGCGGGTGCGGGTCGGCCTCGGCGCGCTGACCCCCGACGACGTGGAGGTGCAGGCGGTCTCCGGGCGGGTGGACGCCCGGGACCGCATCACCGACGCCACGATCGCCCCCCTGAAACCGGCCGGCACCCCCGACCTGGAGGGCCACCGCCTCTATGAGGGCCCCCTCCCCCTCGACCGCACCGGCCCCTACGGCTACACGGTCCGCATCCTCCCCTCCCACCACCTCCTGGCCTCCCCGGCCGAACCGGGCCTGGTGGCCCTGCCCGCGGAGGACACGGTGGAGGCGGCGGGGGTGCTGCTGCGGTAGCCCGTGGGACCGGTGCGGCGGTGAGTGCCGCGGGGGACTCGGCCAGTCGGGTGTGGGGCGGGAAAGTTGGGTCAACCCGCTCTGGAACTCGGTAAGTTGAAGGCCGTAGTGGTTTTCGGGACGGGATGGTGCGGGGGAGACATGGGCGCGGTGGGCGGCGGTATCGAGATCGTGCGGGCGCGGGAGGAGCATCTCGCGGGTGTCATGGCGTTGGCCGAGTACTGGCAGCTCGATCCCGGGGACTCCGGGAAGGCCGGGCAGACCGGGTTCCTGGTCTCCGACTACACCATCGACGACTACCGGGAGCGGCTGACCAGCGCGGAGCACTTCTGGGTGGCCGTGAAGGGCACGGACGTCGTCGGTTTCCTGCTGGCCTACAGCGACGCGCGCATCGGCCCCGAGGAGTGGCTCAACCACCGGATCAAGAGCACGATGGGCGCCTTCCTCGTCATCAAGCAGGTCTGTGTCGCGCAGTCGGTGGCCCGCGCCGGTGTCGGGTCCCGGCTCTACCACCACGTCCTGGAACAGTGGACGCAGAGCCCGGTGATAGCGGCCGTCGTCAGCGAGCCGTACAACGAGGCCTCGGTGGGTTTCCACCGCAAGCTCGGCTTCGACGAGTTGACCCGGATCACCCCGCCGGACGGCAGACGGCGGATGGTGTGGGTGGCGCGCAAGCCACGCGAGCAGCTGCTCCAGACGCAGTACACGGTCGCCGTCGACCTGTACAAGCACGAGGACAACACCAACTGGCAGAAGCTGAACAACTTCCTGTACATCACCGCGGGTCTGGCGGCGGCGCTCGGCTTCACGTTCGGCGCCGACAAGGACTCCGTCTCGGCCGGCAGCGCGCGTGCCCTGGGCGTGGCGATCTGCTTCGTCGGCGTCGTGTCCGCACTGGCCTTCGCGCAGATGCTGCGCTTCGGGCGCCGCTATCTCAGCGCCCGCAAACGCTCGGCGATCGAGCTGGAGGAGGTGCTGGCCTGGCACGGCGGGCAGCGGGTCGTCGGCCGGGACGCGGAGACGGCGGGCAACGACTGGCTGCGGCAGTCGCCCACCGGCCTCGTGATGATCGTGCTGCCGCTGCTGGTGGGGCTCGCCTGGCTGGGCGTGCTCGTCTTCGTGGTCGTGCGCTGAGCGCGCTGAGCGCGCTGAGCGGATCGGTCCGGATCAGCTCTGGTCGTGCGGCGCGCAGAGCTTTCTCAGGACGGCCCCGCACCGCCGTGCGTACGCGTGCTGGAGCCCCCGCGCCGCCGGGCCGCCCGCCTTGGCGTACCACTTGGCCGGCCTGCTGAAGGCGGCGACGGTGAGCCAGACCGTGCCGTCGCCGGTGCGGTCGACCACGAAGGCCTCCTCGCCGCACTCGGGGTGGTTCTCCAGGGTGCCGTAGGCCCAGCCGGCGCGGCGGGGTTCCTCGACGGTCCAGATGACGCGGCAGGACGCCTTGACCAGGCCGGCCAGGGTGACCGTGACGTCCACGCCGGGCGCGGCGCGGTCGGCGGCGGCGTGTATGCCCACGCCGAGCGCGTGGTGCATCTCCCAGGTGAGAACCGCCTCGGCGGCCCGGCTGAACACCTCCTGGCCCTCACCGAGACGGGCGCGCACCAGCAGCGGGCGGAACCCGGGCGGGCAGAAGGTGAGGTCGTCGCGGGTCGCTCCGACCGGTTCGTAGGTGAAGGGTGCCGAGGACATGGGGCACAAGAGTAGGGCGGCACCCGGAGCAGATCCGCTCCGGGTGCCGCCCTCTTCACAACCCTGAGGGGGTCAGCTGACGTTGACCGCCGACCAGGCCGCCGCCACCGCGTTGTACTCGGTGCTGCCGGAGCCGTACAGGGCGGCCGCCGCGGACAGCGTGCCCGTGCGGGCCGACTTGTAGTTGGTGGTCGTCGTGAAGTACGTCGTCAGCGCCTTGTACCAGATCTGGAGCGCCTTGTCGCGGCCGATGCCGGTGACCGTGGAGCCGTTGGACGTCGGGGAGTTGTACGACACCCCGTTGACCGTCTTCGCGCCGCTGCCCTCGGACAGCAGGTAGAAGAAGTGGTTGGCGACGCCGGACGAGTAGTGGACGTCCAGGTTGCCGACGGAGGAGGACCAGTAGTCCGCCGAGCCGCCGTCCTTGCTGGGCTTGTCCATGTAGCGCAGCGGAGTGCCGTCGCCGTTGATGTCGATCTTCTCGCCGATGAGGTAGTCACCCGGGTCCGCGCTGGTGTTCGCGTAGAACTCCACGCCGGTGCCGAAGATGTCCGAGGTGGCCTCGTTCAGACCGCCGGACTCACCGCTGTAGTTCAGGCCCGCGGTGTTGGAGGTGACGCCGTGGCTCATCTCGTGGCCGGCCACGTCCAGCGCGGTGAGCGGGTGGTTGTTGCCCGAACCGTCGCCGTAGGTCATGCAGAAGCAGCTGTCGTCCCAGAAGGCGTTGACGTACTGCTGGCCGTAGTGGACGCGGGAGTAGGCGCCGACACCGTTGTTCTTGATGCCGTTGCGGCCGAAGGTGGCCTTGTAGAAGTCCCAGGTCTCCTGCGCGCCGAAGGCGGCGTCCGCGGCGGCGGTCTGGTCCGTCGTGGAGCTGGAGGCCGCGCCGGTGCCCCACACGTTGTCGGCGTCGGTGAACAGCGTGCCCTTGCCGCCCGTCTTGTGGGCCAGGTTGTAGGTGCTGTGGCCGCCGCGGGTGGCGTCGGTGAGCTGGTACGTCGAGCCCGACAGGGTGGTCTCGAGGCTGACGGTGCCGGAGTACAGGCTCTTGCCGGTGCCGGTCACGTTCTCGATGCCCTGGTACTCGAAGAGCTTCTTGCCCGTGGCGGCGTCGGTGATGACGTGCAGCTGGTTCGGGGTGCCGTCGTCCTGGAGGCCGCCGACGACGGTCTCGTAGGCGAGGACGGGCGTGCCGGAGCCGGCCCAGATCACCTTGCGGGCGCCGTCCGCGGTGGACTCGGCCGAGCCGAGGGTCTGCGCGGCGGACACGGCCTGCTTCTCGGCCTTGGCCGGGGTCAGCTTGGGCGTGAGCGAGGCGACCTTGATGGTGGCCTTGTTCGCCTTGGTGACACCCTCGGTCTTGCCGGACTTGGCGGTGTGCACGACCAGGTCGCCACCGAGGACCGGCAGGCCCGCGTAGGTGCGCTCGTAGCGGGTGTGGACCGTGCCGTCGACGTCCTTGACGACGTCCTTGACGACCAGCTTCTCCTTGGCGCCGAGGCCTATCTGCTGGGCGGTCTCGGGCGCGTCGGCCTGCGCCTGCTTGATCAGCGAGGTGTGGGCGGCGTCCGACAGCGCGACGGGCGCGGCGGCCAGCGGCTTGGCGGCGGCCGGGGCCTGGGCCGCCGAGGCGCTGGTGGCCAGACCGGCGGAGACGAGGGCTCCGGCGGCGACGGCGGTGGCGATGACCAGGCTGGTGCGCTTGTGACGCGCGTAGAGGGGGCTCACGCAAGCTCCTTCTTCGTGGGGGAGACCGACCAGCGTGGGGTTACTGGCCGGGTGTTCGCTGTGAAGCTGCTGTGTTGCTCGCGGCGTGGAGAGAGAGTGACATCAGGGGCGCGTACATGTCAGGACCCTGAAGTGATGTTGGCTGAAAAGCGACCGTCAGGGAAACATTGCAGTGGTGTGAACACGTGGCGCCTGGGTCGGTTGTCTACCTCAACATCCCTGCTGTCCCGGTGATTTGGGATGCGGTTTGCAGGAACGTCGGATTCCGGCCGACCCCCGAGGGCATGTCGTACGTGGCTTGAATGCACCCTCGTGAACTTCCGGTGCGATGGGCCGATTCGGCCATCCGGTCAGGACCGCGCGGAATCCCCGTGCCAGGTCCGCCACAGCGCCGCGTAGGTGCCGCCGGCCGCCACCAGCTCGTCGTGCGTGCCCAGTTCGGTCAGCCGGCCGTGCTCCATCACCGCCACGCGGTCCGCGTCGTGGGCGGTGTGCAGCCGGTGGGCCACGGCGATGACGGTGCGGCCCCGCAGGACGGCGGCCAGGGCGCGTTCGGTGTGGCGGGCGGTCGTCGGGTCGAGGAGGGCGGTCGCCTCGTCCAGGATCAGGGTGTGCGGGTCCGCCAGCACGACGCGGGCGAGCGCGAGTTGCTGCGCCTGGGAGCCGTCGGTCGGGTGGCCGCCGGCACCGAGGCGGGTGCCGAGGCCGTCGGGCAGCTCGCGGACCCAGGCGTCGGCGCCGACGGCGGTGAGGGCGGACCACAAGTCGGCGTCGGTGGCGGCGGGTTCGGCGATGCGGAGGTTGTGGCGGACCGTGCCGAGGAAGACGTGGTGCTCCTGGGTGACGAGCACGACCTGGCGGCGCAGCACGTCCGGCGCGAGATCGGCGACGGGCACCCCGCCGACCGTCACGGTGCCGGTGCCGGGGCGGTCGACGCCCGCGAGGAGTCTGCTCAGGGTGGTCTTGCCGGCGCCGGAGGGTCCCACGAGGGCGAGGCGCTCGCCGGGACGCACACAGAGGTCGACGCCGTGCAGGACCTCGGCGCCGTGGTCGTAGGCGTAGTGCAGGCCGCGGACCTCGATGCGGGCGTCGGCCGGTTCGGCGCCGGAGCCCTCCGTCGCCGGGGTGGAGGCCCCGGCCAGCCCCTCCACCCGCGCGAACGACGCGCCGCTGCTCTGGAGTTGCTCCACCCGCATCAGGATCTGGTCCAGCGGCTCCACGAACTGCCGCAGGTACAGCGCCGCCGCCACCACCGCGCCCACCCCGACCGCGCCCCGCGCGTGCAGCCAGCCGCCGAGCAGCAGCACGGCGGCCGCCGGGACGGTGTACGTCGTCTCGGTGGCCGGAAAGAACACCGACCGCAGGAACAGGGTGTGGAAACGGGCCCGGCGGGACCGCTCCAGGGCGTCCCGGTTCGCCCTGATCCGCCGCTCGCCGAGGGAGAACGCCTCGATGGTGCGGGCGCCTTCGGCCGTCGCCGCGATGATCTCCGCGACGGCGGAGCCGGCCGCGCCCTCGGCGAGATAGGCGTCCCGGGCACGCCGCAGGTACCAGCGCAGCACCAGCCAGATCGGGGTCAGGCCGAGCAGGCCGAGGCCGCCGAGCAGCGGGTCGAGCGCGAACACCGCGCCCAGCACGAACACGCCCTGCACGATGTTGACCAGCAGCTCGGGACCCGCGTCCCGCAGGGTCGTGCCGACGATGGCGACGTCCGCCGTGCCGCGCGCGGACAGGTCGCCGGTGCCGGCCCGTTCCACGACGGAGGAGGGCAGCGCGAGCACGTTCTCGACGTAGCCCTCGCGCACCCGGGCCAAGGTCCGCTCGCCGAACCGGTTGCCCGCCCAGCGCGCCCAACGGGCCAGCAGCAGCTGGGCCAGCGAGCACAGCAGGATCCACAGGCCCAGCCGGTCCACCGTGGCGACCCCGTCGCCGGCCCGCACGTCGTCGATGATCCGGCCCACCAGCCACGGCCCGGCGAGGCCGGCCGCCGCGGCGAGCACGTTCAGCAGCAGCGTGCCGGCGAACGCCCGCCGGTCCGCGCGCACCAGCCGCAGCACGGCCCGGCGCACGCCCGCGCGGTCCGCGACGGGCAACAAGGTCTCACCGGCGCTCACGAAGCGGCTCCTCGGTTGTCGGCGTTCCCCGCGTCCCGGGCCACCAGGGCCCGGTAGGCGGGTTCCTCGGCCAGCAGCCGCCGGTGCGGGCCGGTCGCGGCCACCTTCCCGTCGGCCAGGAACACCACGGTGTCCGCGTGGTCCAGCACGAGCGGGGAGGTGCTGGTGACCAGGGTGGTACGGCCCTCCCGGGCCGCCCGCAGCCGCCGGGCCACCGTGGCCTCCGTGTGCGCGTCCAGCGCGGAGGTCGGCTCGACGGCGAGCAGCACCTCGGGGTCGGCCAGCAGGGCGCGCACCAGCCGCAGCCGCTGCCGCTGGCCGCCGGAGAGGCTGCGGCCCTGCCCGGAGACGGCCGTGTCCAGCCCGTCCGGCAGCCCGCGGACGACGTCCTCGGCGGCGGCCGCGCGCACCGCCCGGCGCAGGGCGTCCGCACCGGCCGGCCGCCCCGCGGCGACGACCTCCCGCAGCGGCCCGGCGAACAGGTCGGCCTCGTTGTCCGCGACCAGGATGCGGTGGCGTACGTCCGCCAGCGGCACGGCGTCCAGGCGGACGTCGCCCCAGGTGGCGTCGGTCGGCCCGTACCGGCCGAGGCGGTCGACCACGGCGGCGGCGTCGGCGGGCCGCGCGGTGGCCAGCACGGTCAGCCGGCCCGGCGCCACCCGGGTCCCGGAGGCCGGGTCGCACAGCTCGGCGGGCCGCTCGGGCGCCGGGAGGGTGCCCTCGTCCGGCTCCGGCTCCAGGCGCAGCAGCCCCACGATGCGACGCGCGGCGACGACGCCCCGGTTGAGCTGGTAGACCGTCTCCACGAAGAAGGAGACGGGGCCGACCAGGACCGCGACATAGCCGTACACCGCGACCAACTGGCCGATGCTCAGGTCTCCTCGGGCGGTCGTCCGGGCCGCGAGCCAGGTGACGACGGCGAGGAAGAGGGTGGGCAGGCCCACGGCCAGCGCCTGCACCCAGCTGGCCACCGCGCCCACCCGGTAGCCCTGTTCGCGCAGCCGCCGCGAGTCCGCGCGGAAGGCGTCCGCGAACAGCCCCTTGCCGCCGAGGCCGCCCAGCACCCGCAGGCCGCCCGCGAGATCGCCGATGCGGGCGGTGAGCACGCCCTGCCGCGCCCGGTACTCGCTCTCGGCACTCTGAAGCCCGCGGGTGAGGGGCCCGGTGACCACGGCCGTCACCGGCAGGCCGAGCAGCACGACCAGGGCGAGCGGCGCGGAGACGCCGAGGAGCAGTCCGGCCACCACCCCGTAGAAGACGATCGAGGCGACGCCAGGTCCGACCATGGTGAGCGATTCGGAGATGGCCCGCACGTCGCCGACCCCGACCGTCACCACCTCGCCGGCCGCGGCCCCCCGCGACAACGCCGCCCCCAGCCGCACCACGTGCTCCACGATCAGCTTGGTCGTGCGGAAACTGGCGTCCATGCGCAGCCGGGTCATCGTCCGGTGCCGCAGAATGCTCAGCCACGCCGTCACGGCCCCCACCAGGAACATCGCCGCGCTCCACGCGGTCAGCACCCCGAGCCGCCCCGGCACGAGCCCGTCGTCCACGGCCCGCTGCGTCATGTACGGCTGCGCCGCCAGCAGCACCATCCAGGCGGTGCCCAGCCCGCCCGCGGCCCACGGCCTCGTCCGCTGCCGGGCCACGACCCACCACAGGTACCACCAGCCGCCACGCGTCTCCGCGGTCCCCGGCTCCTCGTACGCGTCGATCATCCGGCCCCCGCTCAGCGTGCTCCCCCAGGAACCCTCGACGGTATCGGGACCCTTCTCCGGCCCTCCATCGATTAACCGGAGGTCGTAGGTCCAGCGGCGGAGCGGGGTCCGGCCGAAACTCGGTGGGCGGCGGCGGTGCCGGTCCGTACCCTCGCCAGTGATGTCCACGACACGTGCAACCGCCCAGGACCGATCCGCCGTACGCACCCTGCTGCGACTGTGGCCGTACGTGCGGCCCGTGCGCGCGCGGCTGCTCACCGCGGCCCTCATAGCGGTCGTCGCCTCGTGCACGGGACTGGTGATCCCGCTGGTCCTGAAGTGGATGGTGGACGGCCCCGTCGCCGACCGGGACCCGGCGGGGGTCTGGCTCGGCGCGCTGTACCTGCTGCTGCTCGGGATCGCCGAGGCGGTGCTGTTCGGCGTCCGGCGCCGGCTCGTGGCCCGGCCGCTGTCGCACGTCGAGGCGGAGATGCGGGCGGACCTGTACCGGCATCTGCAACGGCTGCCCGTCGCCTTCCACGACCGGTGGGCGTCCGGTCAGCTGCTGTCGCGCGGCACCACCGACCTGATGCTGCTGCGCATGTTCCTCGCCTTCCCGCTGACGTTCCTGCTGGTCAACGGCGTCACGATCCTCGTCGGCGTGGTCATCATGCTGGCCCAGGACTGGCTGCTCGGACTCGTCGTGCTCGTGCCCGCCGTGCCCTTGCTGTGGACGTGCGTGGTCTTCGAGGGCCGCTACGCGCGGGTGGCGCGGCAGGCCCAGGACCAGGTGGGGGACCTGACCACGCTGGTCGAGGAGAGCGTGCTCGGGATCCGCATCGTCAAGGGCTTCGGGCGGCACCGGAGCCAGGCGCGGGCGTTCCGTGCCCTCTCCGCGCGGCTGCGGGGCACGGAGCTGCACAAGGCGCGGCTGCTGTCGACGATCTGGGGGGTCATCGTCACGCTGCCGGAGGTGGCGATCGGGGCGGCGCTGGTGGTCGGGGTCGTCCAGGTCGCCGACGGGGACCTGTCGGCGGGCACGCTGGTGGCGTTTCTCAGCACGGCGCTGGCCCTGCGCTGGCCGGTCGAGTCCATCGGCTTCCTGCTCGCCATGAGCCAGGAGGCCGCCACCGCCACGGAGCGGTACTTCGAGGCGATGGACGAGACGCCGGAGGGGGAGACGGCCGGGGACGGCGCCGCCCCGGCCGCGCGGCCGCCCGCGGCCGGGGCGAGCGCCGGACTGCGCTTCGAGAACGTCCGGTTCCGCTACCCCGACGCCGCCCCCGGCTCCCCGCCCCTCCTCCACCACATCGACCTCCACATCCGCCCCGGCGAGTCCATGGCCCTCGTCGGCGCCACCGGCAGCGGCAAGACCACCCTCACCGCCCTCGTCCCCCGCCTCCACGAGGTCACCTCGGGCCGCATCACCCTGAACGGCGTCGACATCACCGCGATGCCTCGCGAGAAACTGCGGGCGAAGGTTGCCGTCGCCTTCGAGGAGCCCACCCTGTTCTCCACCACCGTCGGGGAGAACGTCCTCATGGGCGCCCCGGACGGCACCGGGAAGGACGGCCTCGACCGCGCCCTCGCCATCGCCCAGGCCGACTTCGCGCACGCGCTCCCGGAAGGCACCGACACCCGCGTCGGCGAACAGGGGCTCAGCCTCTCCGGCGGTCAGCGGCAGCGGCTCGCACTGGCGCGGGCCGTCGTCGGCCGGCCGGAGTTCCTGGTCCTCGACGACCCGCTGTCCGCGCTGGACGTGCACACGGAGGCCGCCGTGGAGGCCGCGCTGCGCCGGGTGCTCGCGGACACCACCGCGCTCATCGTGGCGCACCGGCCTTCCACCGTGCTGCTCGCCGACCGGGTGGCGCTGCTCTCCGGCGGCCGCATCGCGGCCGTGGGCACCCACCAGGAGCTGCTGCGCGGCAACGCCGAGTACGCGCACCTCATGTCCGGCGAGGAGGACCCCCGTTGACCGCCACCAGCCCCGACAACCCCTTCGACCAGGACGTCCTGCCCTCCCCGCCCGGCGCCACCGCCGCCCTGCTGCGCTCGCTGCTCGCGCCGATGAAGGCCCGCGTCGTCCTGACCACCACCCTGCTGCTGCTCCAGCAGGCGGCCGTGCAGGCGGGCCCGCTGCTGGTGGCGTACGCCATCGACCGTGCCGTGCCGGCGTTCCGGGACCACCGCTACGGGCCGCTGATCGCGGTGGGCGCCGGCTATCTGCTGTGCGCGCTGCTCTCCGGCGGGCTCCAGGTCGCGTTCATCCAGACGTCCGCGCGGGTCAGCCAGGACGTGCTGCTGGACCTGCGGGGACGCATCTTCCGGCACGCGCAGGCGCTGAGCGTCGACTTCCACGAGCGGTACACGTCCGGGCGGCTGATCTCCCGCTCCACCACCGACGTCGAGTCGCTGCGCGAACTCCTGGAGGACGGCCTCCAGGAGCTGGTGACGGTCGTCCTGTCCTTCGTCTACATCTCGGCCATGCTGCTGTGGCTGGACCTCGGGCTCGGCGCCGTCGCGATGGCCTCCTTCGTGCCGCTGTACTTCCTGATCCGGCTCTACCAGCGGCGCGCGGGACGGGTGTTCCGGGCGCGCTCCACGGCGATCGCGGCGGTGATCGTGAAGTTCGTGGAGACCATGAACGGCATCCGCCCGGTGCGCGCCTTTCGCCGGGAGGCGGCCAACGACGCCGCGTTCGCGGAGCTGAACCGCGCCCACGAGCGGACCAACGGCGACTCGCTGCTGGAGATGGCCCGCTACGTGGTGGGCTCCCGGCTGGTCGCCAACACCGCGGTCGCGGGCATCGTGCTCTGGGGCGCCTACCGGGTGGCGTCCGGCTCGCTGGAACTGGGCGTGCTGGCGGCGGCGGTGCTGTACCTGCGCCGTCTGTACGACCCGATCGACCGGCTCGGCATGTTCCTGAACTCCTACCAGTCGGCCGCCGCCTCCCTGGAGAAGATCGCGGGCCTGCTCGCCCAGACGCCGTCCGTGCCCGAGCCGGCCACCCCCCGCGAACTTCCGCCTGCCACCGGCGAGTTCCCGGGCCGTGAGGTGACGTTCGACGGGGTGAGCTTCGCCTACCGCACCGGCGGTGAGGTACTGCCCCGCTTCGACCTGACCCTGCCGGCCGGGCAGACGGTGGCCGTCGTCGGCGCCACCGGCGCGGGCAAGTCCACGCTGGCCAAGCTGCTCGCCCGCTTCTACGACCCCTCCGAGGGCCGCGTGCTGCTCGACGGGGTCGACCTGCGCGACCTGCCCACCGCCGAACTGCGGCGCGGGGTGGTGATGGTGACCCAGGAGGCGTTCCTGTTCTCCGGCACCGTCGCGGACAACATCGCGATCGGCCGCCCGGACGCGAGCAGGGCGGAGATCGAGCGGGCCGCCAAGGTGATCGGCGCCCACGAGTTCATCTCCACCCTGCCCGACGGCTACGACACCGACGTCCGCAAGCGCGGCGGCCGCATCTCCGCCGGCCAGCGCCAACTCGTCGCCTTCGCCCGCGCGTTGCTCGCCGACCCGGCCGTCCTCATCCTGGACGAGGCCACCAGTTCCCTCGACATCCCCGGCGAACGGGCCGTCCAGCGCGCCATGTCCACCGTCCTGCGCGGCCGTACCGCCGTGGTCATCGCCCACCGCCTGTCCACCGTCGAGATCGCCGACCGCGTCCTGGTGATGGCCGACGG
Source organism: Streptomyces sp. NPDC048106 (assembly GCF_040706415.1). Lineage (NCBI taxonomy): Bacteria > Bacillati > Actinomycetota > Actinomycetes > Kitasatosporales > Streptomycetaceae > Streptomyces > Streptomyces sp. NPDC048106. The sequence goes on from NZ_JBEZND010000005.1 coordinate 14,601, forward strand.
CCGCGTCATCGAGGACGGCCGTCCCGCCGAACTCATCGCCGGTACGGGCAGGTTCGCCGGGCTCCACCAGGCGTGGCAGGAGAGTCTGGCCTGAGGAGACACACCGTGACCTGGCCGAGCGCCACCCCCGTCGGCACGGCGCGCCTCCGACTCGAACCGCTGCGCGCCGGGCACGCGCCGGAGGCCTTCGCGCTCTTCGACGACGTACGGCTGCACCGGTGGACCGGCGGCGCCCCCGACACCCTTGAGCAACTCGACGCCAGGTACCGGCGCCAGTCGGCCGGGCACTCCCCGGACGGCCGGCACGGCTGGCTGAACTGGATGCTGCGGCGGCTCACGGACGGGCGACTCGTCGGCACCGTCCAGGCCACCCTCTCCCGTCCGGACCCGGTCCCGGCCACCCGCCGCGATCCCGGCGCGGGCGCGGCCGAGGCCGAACTCGCCTGGGTGATCGGCGTCGCCCACCAGGGCGAGGGCTACGGGCGGGAGGGCGCGCTCGCCATGGCCGCGTGGCTGCGCGCCCACGGGGTGGACCGGCTGACCGCGCACATCCACCCCGGGCACGAGGCGTCGATGGGCATCGCACGCGCCCTCGACCTCCGGGCGACGGACCGGAGCACCGACGGCGAGGTCCTCTGGACGGGACGGCTCACGGCACCCCCAGCTCGAACAGCGCGTACCCCGCGTACGAGCCGGACGCCAGGGCCGCCAGGGTGAGGACGGCGCACAGCACGGGCGGCGACAGCCGGCGCAGGGCCGCGGCCAGGGGCAGGAAGAGCGGGAAACAGGACAGCGGGAGACGTTCGCGAAGATCTGCCGGCTGCCCAGGACCAGGACCAGGGTGAGGACCGTGTACACGACGTCCTCGGCCCGGTGCCGATCGCCCCCGGTGAGCAGACGGGCCAGATGGCACAGGACCGACCAGCGGGCCGCCACGAACGCGCCCGTGCGCGCTGCACCCGCGAGACGGGATCCGCGTCACGCCTGGTCGGCGCCCGGATCCCGGACGACCCGCAGCAGCAGCACCGCCCGCGACGGCACCGTGAGTTCCGTGCCCGCCGGATGCACCGTGCCGGGCGGCGCCGCCTGGTCCTCGCGGGAGGTGTCCACCACCAGCTCGTACCGCTCGGCCCACGGCGGGCCCGGCAGCACGAAGCCCGTCGCCTCGCCGCCCGCGTGCAGCACGGCGAGGAAACTGTCGTCCACCACCCGCGCGCCCCGCTCGTCGCGGCCCGGGATGTCCTGCCCGGACAGGTACATGCCGAGCGTGGCCGCGGGCGCGTACCAGTCCTCCTCGGTCATCTCCGCGCCCCGCGCCGTGAACCAGGCCAGGTCCCGCAGCCCGTCCGCGGTCTGCGCCCGGCCGGAGAAGAAGGCGCGGCGGCGCAGCACCGGATGGCGGTGGCGCAGCGCGATCAGCCGCGCGACCAGCTCGGTCAGCGAACGCCAGCCGGGGTCCGCCGACAGCGACCAGTCCAGCCAGCCGATCGCGTTGTCCTGGCAGTACGCGTTGTTGTTGCCGCCCTGGGTGCGCCCGAGTTCGTCGCCGGCCACCAGCATGGGCACCCCGGTGGACAGCAGCAGGGTGGTGAGCAGGTTGCGCAACTGGCGGCGGCGCAGCGCGCGGACGCCCTCGTCGTCGGTCTCGCCCTCCGCGCCGCAGTTCCAGGACCGGTTGTCGTCGGTGCCGTCCCGGTTGTCCTCGCCGTTCGCCTCGTTGTGCTTTCGCTCGTACGACACCAGGTCGCGCAGCGTGAAACCGTCGTGCGCGGTGACGAAGTTGACCGAGGCGTACGGGCGGCGCCCGCCCCAGGCGTACAGGTCGCTGGAGCCGGACAGCCGGTAGCCCATCTCGCGCACATCGGGCAGCGCCTGGCGCCAGAAGTCCCGTACGGCGCCCCGGTAACGGTCGTTCCACTCCGCCCACAGCGGCGGGAAGGCGCCCACCTGGTAGCCGCCGGAGCCGATGTCCCAGGGCTCGGCGATGAGTTTGACCCGCCGCAGCACCGGGTCCTGGGCGATCACCGCGAGGAACGGCGAGAGCATGTCCACGTCGTGCATCGAGCGCGCGAGCGCCGCCGCCAGGTCGAAGCGGAAGCCGTCCACGCCCATCTCGGTCACCCAGTAGCGCAGCGAGTCGGTGATCAGCCGCAGCACCTGGGGCCGCACGACGTGCAGGGTGTTGCCGCAGCCGGTGTAGTCGGCGTAGCGGCGGGCGTCGTCCTGGAGCCGGTAGTAGGCGCGGTTGTCGATGCCCTTCAGGGACAGCGTCGGCCCCAGCTCCCCGGCTTCCGCCGTGTGGTTGTAGACCACGTCGAGGATGACCTCGATGCCGGCCGCGTGCAGCGCGCGCACCATTTGCTTGAACTCGCCGACCTGCCCGCCCGTCGTACCGGAGGCGGCGTAGGCGGCGTGCGGGGCGAAGTAGGCGATGGAGTTGTAGCCCCAGTAGTTGGCGAGGCCCCGGCGCAGCAGGTGGTCCTCGTGCGCGAACTGGTGGACGGGCAGCAGCTCCACGGCCGTCACGCCCAGCCGCACCAGGTGCTCCAGCGCGGCCGGGTGGGCGAGCCCGGCGTAGGTGCCGCGCAACGGTTCGGGTATGCCGGGGTGCAGCTTGGTGAAGCCGCGCACGTGCAGCTCGTAGATGACCGAATCCGCCCAGGGCGTCTTGGGCCGGCGGTCGTCGGACCAGTCGTCGTCATCGTGGACGACCACACCCTTCGGGACGTACGGCGCCGAGTCCCGCTCGTCGCGCACGGTGTCGGCGACCTGCTGCTCCGGCCAGTCCCGCACATGGCCGTACACCTCGGGCGGCAGGGTGAACTCGCCGTCGACCGCGCGCGCGTACGGGTCGAGGAGCAGCTTCGCGGGGTTCCAGCGGGCGCCGGTCCACGGGTCCCAGCGGCCGTCCACCCGGTAGCCGTACCGCTGTCCGGGCAGCACGCCCGGCACGAAGCCGTGCCAGATCTCGTGGGTCAGCTCGGTCAGCGGGATCCGCGTCTCCCGGCCGTCCGCGTCGAACAGGCAGACCCGGACCGCCTCCGCCCCGGCCGCCCACAGCGCGAAGTTGGTGCCCGCCACCCCGTCCGGACCGGCCCGGAACCGGGCCCCCAGCGGCGTGGGCGCGCCCGGCCACACCGCGGGCCCCGGCACCGCGGCGCGCCGGGCGCCGTCCGTCGAGGGCGCCGCGGCCCGCTGTCCGGCCGGTGCCCGCTGCTCGGCTGCGCTCGTCACCTGTCGGCCCCTCTTCCAGTGGCTCGGCCCGGGAGCGGCGCGGCCCGTCGTACCGGGCCGCCGGGCCCGCGCGAGGCGCCCGGACGGACCCGGCGCGGCCCGCCGCACGGGCCGCCGGCGGACCCGGCCACCCGGTGCGGCCGCGCCCCTCGGCTCCGGTGCGGGCGCGGCGGTCGGCTCCCCGGCGTGTCGTCCTTCCCACAGTTCTGCCCACCGCATGGGTCGCACTCACGTTTCCCCGGGGCGTCCCCGGTCGTTGGGTACCGCGTGAGGCACGTACATGGACGCGCTCGGCGCGCGGGGGCCGCACTGGCGGCCGTACTGACATGGGCCGGACTGCTGGCCGGATGCTCCGCGGGTGGCTCGGGCCCGCTGGGCCTGGGCGGCAGACCCGGCGGGACACCGGCACCCCGGGACGCGATCGGAGTCGCCCCGGACGACGGCAGCACGGCCGTCCCCCAGAGCCGGCGGCTACGGGTGCGGGTGCCCGACGGCCGGCTGGAGAAGGTGAAGGTCGTCAGGGAACAGGACGCGCAGGCCACCCCGGTCCCCGGGCACCTCAGCGCCGACGGGCTGACCTGGCGGCCGGACGACGACCGGCTGGCGCTCGCCGCCCGGTACACCGTGGACGCGGTGGCGCTGGACTCCCGGGGCCGCCGCTCGGCCCGGCACACCTCCTTCACCACCGTCGTCCCGGACAAACGGTTCATCGCCTACACCACCCCCGAGAACCGCTCCGTCGTCGGCACCGGGGAGATCGTCTCCCTGGCCTTCAGCACGGACATCGTGAACAAGGCGGCCGTCGAACGCGCCGTGCGCGTCAGCGCGCGGCCCCCGGTGGAGATCCGCGCCCACTGGTTCGGCAAGAACCGGCTCGACTTCCGCCCGGAGAAGTACTGGAAGCCCGGCACCAAGGTCACCGTCGCCCTCGGCCTGCGGGACGTCGAGGCCGCCAAGGGCGTCTACGGACTCCAGTCCAAGACGTTCTCCTTCACCATCGGGCGCAGCCAGACCTCCCTGGTCGACGCGGCGGCGCACACCATGGAGGTGCGGCGCGACGGCCGGCTCCTCGCCACCGTCCCGATCACCGCGGGCGCCCCCGACCACCCCACCTACAACGGCAAGATGGTGGTGATGGACATGCTGGAGGAGACCCGGATGAACAGTCAGACGGTCGGCTTCGGCGGTGAGTACGACATCCCCGACGTCCCGCACGCCATGCGGCTCACCGACTCCGGCACCTTCCTGCACGGCAACTACTGGGACCCGACCGCCCCCGGCGTGGCCAACGTCAGCCATGGCTGCGTGGGCCTGAGGGACGTCCAGGGCGGCAGTTCGGACACCCCCGCCGGGTGGTTCTTCGACCGCAGCCTCGTCGGCGACATCGTGGAGATCGTCAACAGCCAGGACGAGACCGTCGATCCGGGCAACGGCTTCGGCGGGTGGAATCTGACCTGGCAGGCATGGAAGGCGGGTACCGCGGTGAGATAACCACGGGGAACGCCACCGGGCGACGCGCGGGGGGACGGTGCGGGTGACAGGCGGAAGTTGCGACGGAACGGTGACATTCGCCTGACACCCCGCTCAAATCCAGGCAGTTAATATGCGCGCACCGATGTGGTGGGGAGCGGGCCGAGCAGGCCCGGCGAGGGGAGAACAACTTGAACGTGCGGCCGATATCGGGGGCGTCGGTGGCGAGGCGGCGGCGCGCGGCAGGGGGGCTCATAGCCGGCTCCCTGGTGCTGGCGCTCGCGGCGTGCGGCGGGGGCGGGGGCGGAGGCGGGAGCGCCAAGGACGACGGCAAGGGCGCCGCGACCCAGCAGGGCCGGCCCTCCACGGCCGCCGTCAGCATCGCCCCGGAGTCCGGTGCCACGGGCGTCGGCACCGACGGCACCCTCAAAGTCAGCGCGTCCCAGGGGAAGTTGACCGAGGTCACCGTCAAGGACGCGAAGGGCGCGAAGGTCGACGGCAGCATCACCGGCGACGGCGCCTCCTGGACGCCGTCCGCCCATCTGGCCGCCGCCACCAAGTACACCGTGCACGCCGTCGCCAAGGACACCGACGGCCGCGAGACCACCAAGGACTCCAGCTTCACCACCCTGACCCCGAAGAGCACCTTCCTCGGCTACTTCACGCCCGAGGACGGATCCACCGTCGGCGTCGGCATGCCGTTCTCGATCGACTTCAACCGGGGCATCACCCACCCCGAGGCCGTCGAGAAGTCCGTCAAGATCAAGACGGACCCGCCGGTCGACGTCGAGGGCCACTGGTTCGGCAACGACCGCCTCGACTTCCGCCCCGAGAACTACTGGAAGTCCGGCACCAAGGTCACCGTCGACCTCGACCTCGACGGCGTCGAGGGCCGCGACGGCGTCTACGGCAAGCAGCACAAGACGGTGTCCTTCACCATCGGCCGCAGCCAGGTCTCCGTCGTGGACGCGCGCACGCACACCATGAAGGTCACCCGCGACGGCAAGGTCGTCAAGACCCTCCCGGTCACCACCGGCAAGGCGGGCTACGACACCTGGAACGGCCAGATGGTCATCAGCCAGAAGCTGACCGTGACCCGGATGAACGGCGAGACGGTCGGCTACGGCGGCGAGTACGACATCAAGGACGTCCCGCACGCCATGCGCCTGACCACCTCCGGCACCTTCGCCCACGGCAACTACTGGGGCGGCGGCGCCTTCGGCAACTACAACGCCAGCCACGGCTGCATCGGCCTGCGCGACGTCCGCGGCGGGTACGACTCCTCGACCCCGGCCGCCTGGTTCTTCAACCACTCGATCCTGGGCGACGTGGTGGTCGTCAAGCACTCGAACGAGAAGACCGTGGACCCGGCCAACGGGCTCAACGGGTGGAACATGTCCTGGGCCGACTGGAAGAAGTAGCGCCTGCGCGGTGTGCGGGCCCGGTGCTGTGACCTACGGCACCGGGCCCGCCGCCGTTAGTCACCGTTAACCTGAACCGCATGACCGTCACTCTTGATGTCGCCGAAGGCGTCGGCACGCTGCGTCTCGACCGCCCCCCGATGAACGCGCTGGACGTCGCCACCCAGGACCGGCTGAGGGAACTCGCCGAGGAGGCCACGCGCCGCGACGACGTGCGCGCCGTGGTGATCTACGGCGGGGAACGGGTGTTCGCGGCGGGCGCGGACATCAAGGAGATGCAGAACATGGACCACGCCGCCATGGTCCTGCGCTCCCGCGGCCTCCAGGACGCCTTCACCGCCGTGGCCCGCATCCCCAAGCCCGTCGTCGCGGCCATCACCGGCTATGCCCTCGGCGGCGGCTGCGAACTCGCCCTGTGCGCCGACTACCGCATCGCCGCCGACAACGCCAAGCTCGGCCAGCCCGAGATCCTGCTCGGCCTGATCCCGGGCGCCGGCGGCACCCAGCGCCTGCCCCGCCTGGTCGGCCCCTCCAAGGCCAAGGACCTCATCTTCACCGGCCGCATGGTCAAGGCCGACGAGGCCCTCGCGATCGGCCTGGTGGACCGGGTCGTCCCGGCCGCCGAGGTCTACGAGCAGGCGCACGCCTGGGCCGCGAAGCTCGCCCAGGGCCCGGCCATCGCGCTGCGCGCGGCGAAGGAGGCCGTCGACGTCGGCCTGGAGACCGACCTCGACACCGGTCTCGCCGTCGAGCGCAACTGGTTCGCGGGCCTGTTCGCCACCGAGGACCGCGGGCGCGGCATGCGCAGCTTCGTCGAAGAGGGCCCGGGCAAGGCCAAGTTCCTCTGACCGGCGGTGGGTTGGCCACGGGCGTCCCCGCGTTCCTTCAACACGCAACTGAACTGCCCTGGTGCCACAAGTAGTTGACGTGCCGTCTTATACGCGTCCCTCGATGGGGCGGATTGTGGGAGCCTGGAGGCGCCCTTAAGTCCGCCCGGTCGAGGGAGCCCCGCGATTGCCCGAAAGTGAGTCGTCCTCGCAGCTCAGCGGGGGCGTAGCGGCCGGTGACATGTCATCGGCATATGCCGGTCGCGCGGCACGGAGCAGGGGTGCACAGGGGGCGCATTCCTCCGGAACGGCCCCCAAGACGGTTCCCGGCGGCCATCATGGGGGCATGGCGGGGCTGGAGGGCATCGAGCAGCCGCGGGGACACAGCCGCGCGTCCGCGGCACGCTGGTCGCCCACGGTCGAAGACGAACAGGCGCTCAAAGCGCTCGAACTGTTCGGCAATCCGACGGAGCGAGAGGTGCGGCTGCCGTCCCGCCCGGAATCCGCCGCCACCGCCCGCCGCCTCGCCCAGGTCGTGGTCCTGCGCACCTGGCGGCTCTCCCCCCAACTGACCGAGGATACGGTCCTGCTCGTGTCCGAACTGGTCGGCAACGCCGTACGGCACACCGGCGCCCGCGTCTTCGGCCTGCGCATGCGCTGCCGCCCCGGCTGGATGCGCGTCGAGGTGCGCGACCCCTCCAGGGGGCTGCCCTGCCTGATGCCGGTCCAGGATCTGGACATCAGCGGCCGTGGGCTCTTCCTGGTCGACGAGCTGTCCGACCGCTGGGGTGTCGATCTGCTGCCGCGCGGCAAGACGACGTGGTTCGAGATGCGGGTGAACGAGCGGTAGCGGAGCGGCGCGACTCCAGAACCCGAATCGGTCGATTCGTGCATTTCTTACTTTTCATCCCTTAAATGGCGCGGGTGACCACCACCAACCGTCGCGACGCGCTGCGCGCGGGTGCCGGGCTCCTCGCGGGCGGCGCGCTCGCCACCGGATGCGGCACGGCCCCGACGACCGCCGCCGCCGTGAAGTCCCCCGCCGCGCCCGCCACCGCCGTGCCGGACCCGCCCGCCGCCCCCCGCCCGGCCCCCGCCCCCCGCGCGTACCCCGGCCTGCCCGCCCAGATCACCCACGGCCCGCGCACCCGCCCCCTGGTCGCCCTCACCTTCCATGGCCAGGGCGACCCCGGCATCGCCCACGCCCTGCTCACCACCGCCGAACAGCACGGCGCCCGGCTCACCGTGCTCGCCGTCGGCACCTGGCTGGACGAACACCCCGAGATCGCCCGCCGCGTCCTCGACGGCGGCCACGACCTCGGCAACCACACCCAGCGGCACATCTCCGTCAACGATCTCGCCGAGGCCGAGGCCCGCAAGGAGATCACCGACTGCGCCGACCGGCTCAGCCGGCTCACCGGCTCCATCGGCACCTGGTTCCGGCCCTCCCGCTCACCCACCGCCTCCCCGCTCGTCACCGCACTGGCCCGCCGGGCGGGCTACCCGCACGTGCTGTCGTACGACGTCGACTCGCTCGACTACACCCGCCCCGGCGCCGCCGCCGTCACCCGCAAGGTCCTCTCGGAGGTGCGCGGGGGCTCGGTGGTGAGTTTGCATTTCGGATACGAGGACACGGTCGCCGCCCTCCCCGACGTCCTCACGGAACTCGGCCGCCGCGAACTGCGCGCCGTCACCACCACGGAGCTGCTGAGCTGATGCGAACCACGAAAGCCGCCCGCCGGACGGCCGCCGGTGCCGTCCTCGCCGTGCTGGCCCTGGTGTCCGCGTGCAGCGGCCCGAGCGCGCCCCACGAGAAGGGGACCCCCGCCAGCGAACCGCCGGCCCGGCCGAAGATGAACCAGGCGCGGGTGGACGTCCTGCCCGGCATGCCCCCGGTCGAGGACCCGGCGGACATCTACTCGGCCGACCGGCCGAACCGGCTCTCCCCGGTCGTCAGGGACTTCCCCTCCCGGGTGTACGTCCCCAACACCAACTCCGACACCGTCACCGTCATCGACCCCAGGACCTACAAGGTCATCGGCACCATCCCGGTCGGCCGCCAGCCCCAGCACGTCGTGCCCTCCTGGGACCTGAAGACCCTGTGGGTCAACAACGACCTCGGCAACAGCCTGACCCCCCTCGACCCGCGCACCGGCAAGGCGGGCAAGCCGGTCGCGGTGCACGACCCGTACAACCTGTACTTCACGCCCGACGGCAGGTACGCGATCGTCATGGCGTCCATGGACCGCGAACTGGTCTTCCGCGACGCGCACACCATGCGGACCGTCAAGGCGCTGCCGGTCAGCTGCTACGGCGTCAACCACGCGGACTTCTCCCGTGACGGCCGCTACTTCATCGTCTCCTGCGAGTTCAGCGGCGAGATCCTCAAGGTCGACACCGCGAAGATGGAGGTGCTCCGGCAGGAGAAGCTGCCCGTCCACGGCTCCATGCCGCAGGACGTCAAGGTCTCCCCGGACGGCAAGCGGTTCTACATCGCCGACATGATGGCCAACGGGGTGTGGGTCATGGACGGCGACAGGTTCACCAAGCCGACGCTCCTGCCCACCGGCAAGGGCGCGCACGGCCTCTACGTCAGCCGCGACTCCCGCGAGATGTACATCTCCAACCGGGGCGAGGGCACCATCTCCGTCTTCGACTTCGCCCGGAACCGGCTCACCAAGAAGTGGGAACTGCCCGGCGGCGGCAGCCCCGACATGGGCGGCGTCTCCGCCGACGGCAAGGTCCTGTGGCTGTCCGGCCGCTACGACGCCGAGGTGTACGCCATCGACACCCGCACCGGCAGGCAACTGGCCCGCATCCCCGTCGGCAGCGGCCCCCACGGCCTCGCCGTCTACCCCCAACCGGGCCGCTACTCCCTGGGCCACACCGGCGTCTTCCGCTGAGGGGGTGACGGGGCGCGGGCACGGATGCGGGGCGTGTGGTGGTCCGGGCCGCCGAGTGTCCGCGGACGATTCGCCGTGGCCGCGTGGTTCACCGGGGTGGCGTGGGTGTCCTCTGCCCGAGGCGGTGGCCGGGCGTCGGGCGCGGGTGTGTGGTGGTCCCGGTCGCCGGGAGGCGGTGGTCGGTGGGTGCGCGGGTTTCTCCGCCGAGGGGGCGACCGTACGGGTGGGTGCCGCGGGGTGGCCCCCGGGCCCGCAGGCGATTCGCCGTGGCCGCGTGGTTCACCGGGGTGGCGTGGGTGTCCCCTGCCCCGAGGCGGTGGCCGGGCGTCGGGCGCGGGTGTGTGGTGGTCCCGGTCGCCGGGAGGCGGTGTTCGGCGGGCGCGTGGGTTCTTCCGGCGAGGGGAGGCGGCGGTACGGGCGCGTGCCGCGGAGTGGGCCGTGGCCGTCGTCCGGCCGGGTGTGCCGGTGGTTACCGTCGAAGGAGCAGCTCCGCGGCGACGGCGCGGTAGCCGGCTGCCTGGAACGCCCGCAGGCTCCGGGCGTTCCCCGGTGCCACCTGCGCCCACAGCGGCTCCTCGGCCAGGTGCCGGGCCGCGCCGGCCAGGAGCCGGCCCAGGCCGCGCGTCCGGGCGGCCTCGTCCACCTCCACCGCGACCTCCAGCCGCCCGGCCAGCCCGCGACCCGTCACCAGCACTCCGCCGTCCGCCCGCCAGGCCCGCACCTCGTCGCGGCGCTCGCGCGCGTACCGGATCCGCGGGTGGCCGGCGTCCCGGATCTCCGTCAGCGGCAGCGGCGGCGCGCCCGCCAGCGGGGAGCCCACCAGCAGCGCGTCCACCGTCTCCGACCGCCGCCCGGTGCGTTCGAGGAGCGCGGCCAGGAAGCGCGGGTGCAGGGCGGCCGCCAGCGGGTCGCAGTCCAGGCCGCGCAGCGCCTCGTACACCCACGCGGGGTCCTCGTCGGTGACGACGACGGAGTGCGCGGTGAACCCCAGCACACCCGCGTCGCGCGGCGAGGGCTGCGGCAGGATCGTCGTACGGCCGTCCGCCGGCGGGAAGACGCCCCGCGCCACGCCGTCGAGAAGGTCCCGCAAGGTCTCCAAGGCGCACCGCTCCTTGAGTCTCCACCCACTGGAAGGCCCAGACTCCCAGACATGAACGACGACGGCACCGGACTTCTCACCATCGGCGAGCTGGCGCGGGCCACCGGACTGACCGTGCGCACCATCCGCTACTGGTCCGACGAGGGCGTGCTCGCCCCGGTGACCCGCTCCCCGGGCGGCTACCGGCTGTACGACGCCGCGAGCGTCGCCCGCCTGGAGCTGATCCGGACCCTGCGGGAGCTGGGTCTCGGCCTGGAGGACGTGCGCCGGGTGCTGGCGGGGGAGCGGACCGTGGCGGAGGTCGCGGCGACGCATGTGGCGGCGCTGGACGCGCAGATCAGGTCGCTGAAGGTGACCCGCGCGGTGCTGTCGTCCGTCGCGCGACGCGACTCGACCGCGAAGGAGATGACCCTGATGAACAAACTGGCCCGGCTGTCGGCGGCCGAACGACAGCGGATCATGGCGGAGTTCGTGGCGGAGGCCCTCCAGGGGCTCGACGCCGTGGACCCCGAGGTCCGGGAACGCCTGCGCGCCACCACCGTCGACCTGGCGGACGACCCCACCCCCGAAGAGGTCGACGCCTGGGTGGAGCTGGCGGAGATGCTCCAGGACCCGGACTTCCGTGCCCAGATGCGCCGGGCGATGGAGTTCAACGCGGCGGACGGGACGCCGGGGGAGGCGCCCGGCCGCTCGCTCTGGTTCGCCAAGCGCATGGTGGACCTGGTGGCCCCGGCCCGCGCGCACGGCGTCGTCCCGGAGTCGCCCGAGGCGGGGGCGGTGCTGGACGAGCTCTTCGGGGACGCCGACCGCGGGGCCGTACTGGAGCGCATGGCCGCCGGTTTCAACGAGCGTCTCGCCCGCTACCGCGAACTCATCGCCCTCGTCAACCGCGCCCCCGCGCCCCCGCACGCCGAGGACTTCGCCTGGGTGGTCGCCGCACTGCGCGCCCGTGCGGACGGCTAATCTGACCAGCGTCAGAACGCCTGCACGGCATGAGAACAACGAACAAAAGGGGCGGATCGGTGGCGGACATCGAGGAAGCACGCAAGGAATTCCAGCGGATCGACGTGGACGGCGACGGTTTCATCACCGCGGCCGAGTTCAAGTCCGCCCTGGCCCAGGGAGGCGACTGGAACGTCACCGACGCGGTCGCGGAGGCCATCATCAAGACCCGCGACCTCAACGGCGACCAGGTCCTGTCCTTCGACGAGTTCTGGACCTACCTGAACAAGTGACCAGGCCCGGCAGGGGTGCCCCTTCTTCATGGAGCGGGCACCCCTGTGTGCGTCAGCCGGCCGCCCATTCCTTCATCGCCGCCTTGGAGGAGAAGTCGGCCAGGTCCTTGTCGTGGGGCTGGCTCGAGTACTGGTGGATGCGCCACTTCGCCTTGATGCGGGGCTTGCCCGCGGTGACGTAGTCGGCGATCCACAGGCCGTCGCCGGCGTAGGACGTCCGGTCGATGTTGAGCCAGAACTGGCGATTGCAGTAGAGCAACACCCGGTTGTGCGGCCTCAGTTGCTTCAGTTTGCGGATGAAGCTGTCCTTCTCCGCGTTGCTGGCGTGGGTGCCGTCGCTCGTGGTCTCCCAGTCGACGGCGAGGATGTCGCCGGCGCGTTCCGGGGCGTGCTTGAGGAAGTAGTCGGCCTGGGCCGTGAGGTTGCCCGGCCACAGGAAGTGGTAGAAGCCGACGACCAGCCCGGCGTCGCGGCCGGTCTTCGTCTGGGCGGTGAGGCGGGGGTTGACGTACGAGCGGCCCTCGGTCGCCTTCATGAAGACGAAGGAGAGACCGTCCGTGTCGTATGACGTGGACTGGAAGGAACTTACGTCGATGCCGTGGAGCATGCCCAGTTAGTGCCCCCTGCCCGGCCCCCTGGAAACTCACGCCAGGTCAGCAGGCCGGACCGGCAAGGGCCGACGGATCCTGGCGTCCGAATGAGGGATGATTCAGGTCGCGTTATGACCGTTTCAGCGTTATATCTGCTAAATCCTGATCACGAGAAATGTGCCGTGGAATCGGCGCCATCCCAAACCCCCAGGAGGGGCTGTCGTGGAATCGTGTTTCAGGGGCAGGCTTACGGGCACGCCTCGGCGGTTGCCGCACGCGCTGCGGTCCGTCTCGTGGTACATCGCGGCGGCGGTGACGGCCTTCGTGCTGGCGGTCGCCTCGTCCGCCGTGACGCCGGCCGTCGCGGCCCCCGTCGGCGGTGACGTGTGGACCTGGGGCCGCAACCAGTACGGGCAGTTGGGCAACGGGACCACCACCCCCAGCACCCAACCGGGCAGTACGGTGCCGATCCAGGCCGAGCTGCCGGTCGGCACCACCGCCACCGCGGTGGCCGGCGGGTACGGCCACTCGGTGGCGCTGACCTCCACCGGCCAGGTCCTGGCGTGGGGTCAGAACGACGTCGGACAGCTCGGCGACGGCACCTTCACCGACAGCACGACACCCGTCCAGGTCCATCTGCCCGCCGGCACCACGGTCACGGCCATCGCGTCCGGCGACGACTACGTGCTCGCGCTGACCTCGGCGGGCCAGGTGCTGGCCTGGGGTTACAACGAATGGGGCCAGCTGGGCAACGGCGTGACCGGCGGCGAAAGCAACGTGCCGGTGGCCGTGCACCTGCCCGCCGGCACCACGGTCACCGCGATCTCCAGCGGAGCCGGTCACGCCCTGGCGCTGACCTCCACCGGCGAGGTGCTCGCCTGGGGCGACAACGACTTCGGCCAGCTCGGCGACGGCACGACGACCAGCCGCAACGAGCCGGTGCCGGTCCATGTGCCCGCCGGCACCACGGTCACCTCGATCGCCGGAGCCGACGACCACAGCCTGGCGCTGACCTCCACCGGCCAGGTGCTCGCCTGGGGCTACAACGGCTCCGGCCAGCTCGGCAACGGCACCACCACCAGCAGCAGCCTGCCCGTCACCGTCCAGTTGCCCGCGGACGTCGTCGTCACCTCGGTCGCCGGAGCCCACGGGTTCCAGAGTTTCGCGCTGACGTCCACCGGCCAGGTACTGGCCTGGGGGGACAACACCTACGGCCAGCTGGGCGACGGCACGACCACCCGCCGCACGGTGCCGGTCCTGGTCCACCTGCCCGAGGGCACCACCGTCACGGCGATCACCGGCGGCGACGACCACACGATCGCGCTGACCGCCACGGGCCAGGTGCTGGCCTGGGGATACAACCGCTACGGCCAGGTCGGCGACGGCACCACCGTCAACCGCACCGAGCCGGTCTTGGTGGAGCTGCCCGAAGGGGCCGTCGCCACGGCCGTCGGCGCCGGCAACTACCACTCCCTCGCCGTCGTCCCCTCCCAGGCCGCGGAGAGCACGACGACACTCACGGCCTCCCCGACCACCGCGGCGCCCGGCGAACCGGTCACCCTGACCGCGACCGTGACCTGCTCCACCGGGACACCCACCGGTGACGTCTTCTTCTACGACGACGACACCCGGATCGGCACCGCCACCCTCGGCCCCGACGGCACCGCCACCCTCACCACCACGGACCTCGCCCTGGGCGCCCACCGGATCACCGCCCACTACCAGGGCGACGACAGCTGCCCGCCCTCGGTCTCCGAGCCGGTCGTGGTGGTCGTCGAGGAGGCACCGCACCCGTCCCTCGGCCTGGCCAAGCGGGCAGAGTCCACCGGTCCCTTCCAGATCGGCGACACGGTCGACTACGTCTACACGGTCACCAACACCGGCAACACCGCCCTGCACTCCGTGACCGTCACGGACGACCAGGTCACCGGCGTCACCTGCGGCACGACCAGCCTCGCCCCCGACCAGACCACCACCTGCCACGGCAGCCACGTGATCACCGAGGCCGACATCACCCCGTGCCGGCCGGTCGCGGGCGGCTGCGCGCTCACCAACCTGGCCCAGGCCACGGCGTTCGAGCCCGGCGGCCAGGAGGTCGCCAGCGACCAGGCCACGGCCACCGTCACCGTCCGGCAGCAGCAGGCCGCCGGACTGACCCTGGCCAAGCGGGTCGTCTCACAGGGCCCGTTCCGCGTCGGGGACCAGGTGCGGTACGCCTACACGGTCACCAACACCGGTGACACGGAGCTGACCGACGTACTGGTCCGCGACGACCACGTCACCCACGTCACCTGCGACTCGACCACCCTCGCGGCCGGCCGGAGCACCACCTGCCACGGCACCTACACGATCGCTCGCGCCGATCTCCAGGACTGCCGCAAGGACACGAAGGGATACGGCAAGGGCGAGGACTGCGAGGTCTGCCGCGTCACCAACACCGCGACCGCCGCGGGCACCGACCCGAACGGCCACCAGGTCGTCAGCGAGCCCGCCAGGGCCACCATCACCGTGACCACGAAGAGCACGTCCCACCACGACGGCTGACAACCCGCCCCGTCACCCGGCGAACCGCCCCGCACCCCCGGACAGGGGAGCGGGGCGGTTCGCCGTCCCACCGCGGACGCGGGAACCGAGTGTTCCTACGCTCGGATCTCATCGGCGAGCCGGTCGATGTCGTCGGCCAACCGGTTGTTGCGCTCGACCTCCGGCATGTGCGCCGCGGCCCAGGTGCGCAGCGCGGACAGCGGGCCTTCGAGCGACAGGCCGAGGCCGGTGAGCCGGTAGTGGACGCCGGGCGGCACGGTGGGTTCCACACGGCG
This sequence comes from Streptomyces sp. NPDC048106, assembly GCF_040706415.1. NCBI lineage: Bacteria > Bacillati > Actinomycetota > Actinomycetes > Kitasatosporales > Streptomycetaceae > Streptomyces > Streptomyces sp. NPDC048106. The sequence goes on from NZ_JBEZND010000005.1 coordinate 30,199, forward strand.
GGACACCAGGCCGTCGCGGACGAGGCTCCGCAGGGTGACGGAGAGCATCTTCTGGGAGATGCCCGGCATGCGACGCCGCAGTTCGGCGAAGCGGACCTCCGCCGGGGCCGCCTCGGCCAGCACCTCGACCGCCATCGAAGGTCTCCGCGCCGATCCGCAGTCGCTGTGGTCACCTGCGGCTCACCACCTGTGGCCGGTTCGGGTCCGGCCGTCCTGTTGCTGCACGGCTTCCCCCACACCTGGGAAGTGTGGACGGAGGTCATGGCGGACCTGTCCGACCGGTACCGGGTCATCGCGCCGGACCCGCGGGGGTTCGGCGCGAGCGGCCGGGCCGCGACCGGGTACGACGCGGAGTCCCTGGCCGACGACGCAGCGGCCCTGCTCACGGCGCTCGGGGTGCCATCGGCCGCCGTGGTGGGCATCGACGCCGGCACCCCGCCGGCCTTCCTCCTCGCCCTGCGCCGTCCCGACCGGGTGCGGCGGCTCGTCGTCATGGAGTCCTTGCTGGGCAGGCTGCCCGGCGCCGAGGATTTCCTCGCCGGAGGGCTTCCGTGGTGGTTCGGCTTCCACGCCGTTCCGGGCCTGGCCGAGACGGTCCTGGAAGGCCGAGAGGCCCACTACGTCGACTGGTTCCTCCGCACCGGCACCCTCGGCGAGGGGCTGCGTCCGCCACCGCGAGACGCCTTCGATGGCGGTGGGCGCGCATCCTGTCGGCGCGGCGCTGGAACACCAGCTCCGTCCGATCGCCGACGACCTCACCGGGCACGTCCTCGCGGACTGCGGCCACATCATCCCGGCGCACCGGCCGCGGGCGCTGCTCGCCCTGCTGCGCCCCTTCCTGGCGTCCGGTCTCAGCGGGCCGGGCCGATGACGACCCGGCCGTGGAGGCCGGCAGCCTCGGCCGTCTCGACGGGGTCCGGCTCGAAGCCTTCGGGCCGCGGCGTCCTCACGTCACGTCCCGCGTGGCGGACGACAGCCGCCGAGAGTCCGCGCCCCTCAGCACTCGATGATGTTCACCGCGAGCCCGCCCCGCGCCGTCTCCTTGTACTTGACCGACATGTCCGCGCCGGTCTCCTTCATGGTCTTGATGACCTTGTCGAGGGAGACCATGTGGGAGCCGTCCCCGCGCATCGCCATCCTGGCCGCCGTGACCGCCTTCGCCGCGGCCATGCCGTTGCGCTCGATGCACGGGATCTGGACGAGACCGCCGACCGGGTCGCAGGTCAGGCCCAGGTTGTGCTCCATGCCGATCTCGGCCGCGTTCTCCACCTGCTCGGGCGTGCCGCCCAGCACCTCGGCCAGCGCGCCCGCCGCCATGGAGCACGCGGAGCCGACCTCGCCCTGGCAGCCGACCTCGGCGCCGGAGATGGAGGCGTTCTCCTTGAAGAGCATGCCGATGGCGCCCGCGGCCAGCAGGAAGCGGACCACGCCGTCCTCGTCGGCGCCCGGCACGAAGTTGATGTAGTAGTGCAGGACCGCGGGGATGATGCCGGCCGCGCCGTTCGTCGGGGCGGTCACCACCCGGCCGCCGGCCGCGTTCTCCTCGTTCACCGCCATCGCGTAGAGCGTGATCCACTCCATGGCGCGGGCCAGCGGCTCACCCTCGGCGCGCAGTTGGCGCGCGGAGCCGGCCGCCCGGCGGCGGACCTTGAGCCCGCCCGGCAGGATGCCCTCGCGGGTCAGACCGCGCTGCACGCACGCCCGCATCACCTGCCAGATCTCCAGCAGGCCGGCCCGGATCTCCTCCTCGGTGCGCCAGGCCCGCTCGTTCTCCAGCATCAGCGAGGAGATCGAGAGCCCGGTCTCCTTCGTCAGGCGCAGCAGCTCGTCGCCGGTGCGGAAGGGGTACTTCAGGACCGTGTCGTCCAGCACGATCCGGTCCGCGCCGACCGCGTCCTCGTCCACGACGAAGCCGCCGCCCACCGAGTAGTACGTCTTGGTGAGCAGCTCGGCGCCCGAGGCGTCGTACGCCCATATGGTCATGCCGTTGGCGTGGTACGGCAGGGCCTTGCGGCGGTGCAGGACCAGGTCGTCGTCGAAGGAGAAGGGGATCTCGTGCTCGCCGAGGAGGGAGAGCCGGCCCGCCTGCCTGATCGACTCGACCCGGTCGTCGGCCGTCTCCACGTCCACCGTGCGCGGGGAGGCGCCCTCCAGACCCAGCAGGACCGCCTTGGGGGTGCCGTGGCCGTGTCCGGTCGCGCCGAGCGAGCCGTACAGCTCGCAGCGCAGGGACGCGACCGAGGCCAGCAGGTCCTCGTTGCGCAGCCGGCGGGCGAACATGCGCGCCGCGCGCATCGGACCGACCGTGTGGGAGCTGGACGGGCCGATGCCGATCGAGAACAGGTCGAAGACCGAGATGGCCACGGTCACTCCTTGGGGCAGTGGTGGGGCACTCTCCGTCGAGTGCCCCACCGGGGGACTTACTTGTTCAGAGCCGGGTACAGCGGGTGCTTGTCGGCCAGGGCGCCGACCCGGGCCTTGAGGGACTCCGCGTCGTAGGACGGCTTGAGCGCCTCGGCGATCACGTCCGCGACCTCGGCGAAGTCCTCGGCCGTGAAGCCGCGGGTGGCGAGCGCCGGGGTGCCGATCCGCAGGCCCGAGGTGACCATCGGGGGGCGCGGGTCGTTCGGGACCGCGTTGCGGTTGACCGTGATGCCGATCTCGTGGAGCCGGTCCTCGGCCTGCTGCCCGTCCAGCTCGGACGCGCGCAGGTCGACCAGGATCAGGTGCACGTCCGTGCCGCCGGACAGCACGTTCACCCCGGCCTCGCGGGCGTCCGGGGCCGTCAGGCGCTCGGCCAGGATGCGCGCACCGTCCACCGTACGGCGCTGGCGCTCCTTGAACTCCTCGGACGCGGCGACCTTGAAGGACACCGCCTTCGCCGCGATCACGTGCTCCAGGGGACCGCCCTGAAAGCCCGGGAACACGGACGAGTTCAGCTTCTTCGCGAATTCCTTCTTCGCGAGGATGACGCCGCCGCGCGGGCCGCCGAGGGTCTTGTGCGTCGTGGAGGTGACCACGTCCGCGTACTCGACCGGGTTCGGGTGCAGACCGGCGGCGACCAGGCCCGCGAAGTGCGCCATGTCGACCCACAGGTACGCGCCGACCTCGTCCGCGATCCGGCGGAACTCGGCGAAGTCGAGCTGCCGCGGGTACGCCGACCAGCCCGCGATGATCACCTTGGGGCGGTGCTCCTTGGCGAGCTTCTCGACCTCGGCCATGTCGACCAGGCCGGTCTCCTCGGCCACGTGGTACGCGACCACGTCGAACTGCTTGCCGGAGAAGTTCAGCCGCATCCCGTGGGTCAGGTGGCCGCCGTGCGCCAGGTCCAGGCCGAGGATGGTGTCCCCGGGCTGGGCCAGCGCGAACAGGGCCGCCTGGTTGGCGGAGGCGCCGGAGTGGGGCTGCACGTTGGCGTACTCGGCGCCGAACAGCTCCTTGATCCGGTCGATGGCGATCTGCTCGGCGACGTCGACGTGCTCGCAGCCGCCGTAGTAGCGGCGGCCCGGGTAGCCCTCGGCGTACTTGTTGGTGAGGACCGAGCCCTGCGCCTCCATCACCGCGAGCGGCGCGAAGTTCTCGGACGCGATCATCTCGAGGGTGGACTGCTGGCGGGCCAGCTCCGCGTCGACCGCGGCGGCGATCTCCGGGTCCAGCTCGTGCAGGGGCGTGTTCAGGACAGTCATACGGCTACGACTCCTCAGCCGGCGGTGTGGGCGTCGTACTCGTCGGCGGAGAGCAGGTCGGCCGGCTCGTCCGTGACGCGTACCTTGAACAGCCAGCCGCCCTCGAAGGGCTCGGAGTTCACCAGCGACGGGTCGTCGACGACGTTCTCGTTGACCGCGGTGACCTCGCCGGTGACCGGGGAGTACAGGTCGGAGACCGACTTGGTGGACTCCAGCTCACCGCAGGTCTCGCCCGCCTCGACGGCGGAGCCGACCTCGGGGAGCTGGGCGAAGACCACATCGCCGAGCGCGTTGGCCGCGAACTCGGTGATGCCGACCGTCGAGACGCCGTTCTCGGCGCCCGACAGCCACTCGTGCTCCTTGCTGTAGCGCAGCTGCTGGGGGTTGCTCATGGCCTGAATTCTCCTGTACGCGCGGGAGTGCTGATGACGGGGGGAGGTGGGGGACCGCCGGTGGGCGGGCGAATGTGCGCAGGGTCACGTACCCGCCCGGCACCGGGCGGGGCGCGACCGGCTCGCTGTCTACTTCTGGCGCTTGTAGAACGGCAGCGCCACGACCTCGTACGGCTCGTGGGTACCGCGGATGTCCACGCCGACGCCCTCGGTGCCGGGCGCCGCGTGCGCCGCGTCGACGTAGGCCATGGCGATCGGCTTGCCCAGGGTGGGGGAGGGCGCGCCGGAGGTGACCTCGCCGATCACCTCGCCGCCGGCGACCACCGGGTACCCGGCGCGCGGGACGCGACGGCCCTCGGCGATCAGGCCGACGAGGACGCGCGGGGGGTTCTGCTCGGCGCGGGCGGCGGCCTCGACGAGCGCCGCGCGCCCCACGAAGTCGCCCTCCTTCTCGAACTTGACCACGCGGCCGAGCCCGGCGTCGAAGGGGGTCAGCGAGGTGTTCAGCTCGTGCCCGTACAGCGGCATGCCCGCCTCCAGGCGCAGCGTGTCCCGGCAGGACAGTCCGCACGGCACCAGGCCGACGCCCTCGCCGGCCTTGGTCAGCGCCTGCCACAGCTCGACGGCGTGCTCCGGCTTCACGAACAGCTCGAAGCCGTCCTCGCCGGTGTAGCCGGTGCGGGCGATCAGCGCGGGGACGCCGGCCACGGTGCCGGGCAGGCCCGCGTAGTACTTCAGGCCGTCGAGGTCGGCGTCGGTGAGGGACTTCAGGATGCCGGGGGAGGCCGGGCCCTGGACGGCGATCAGCGCGTAGGCGTCCCGGTCGTCGCGCACCTCGGCCTCGAAGCCGCCGGACCGCTCGCTCAGGGCGTCCAGGACCACCTGGGCGTTGGAGGCGTTGGCGACGACCATGTACTCGGTCTCGGCCAGCCGGTAGACGATCAGGTCGTCCAGGATGCCGCCGTCGGCCTGGACGATCATCGTGTAGCGGGCGCGGCCGACGCCGACGGAGGCGATGTTGCCGACCAGGGCCACGTTCAGGAAGTCGGCCGCCTCGGGGCCGGTCACGGTGATCTCGCCCATGTGGGAGAGGTCGAACAGGCCCGCCCTGGTCCGCACGGCCACGTGCTCGTCGCGCTCGGAGCCGTAGCGCAGGGGCATGTCCCAGCCCGCGAAGTCGGTCATCGTCGCACCGAGCGAACGGTGCACGGCGTCCAGCGCGGTGTGTCGGAGTTCGGTACTGCTCATCGGTCGGTCGTCTCCCAGGGCAACAGGGATGGGGCGAGGAACTTTCCTCCCCATCTGTCATCGGAACCTGAGAGGTTCGCCGGGACCGCCACGGGGGCGATCACGGTTTGCACCTTGGGTGGAGCCACTGACACAGCGGCCCGCTTTTCAGATGTGCCTCGCCCGCGCGGTAACGGGGCCTGAGAGATTCAAGGGAGGGACTTGCTCCTTCGGCGCCCCAGCGAAGCTGCCGGGGACTCTCCCGCGCGGATTCAAGCGGCCGGTATGCAGTTGGCGGCCACATCATTGCACGTCGCGCGCCCGCCCGTCAGGGGCCGCATCCGTAACCGACCTGTGGCGGTACGCGCACCCGCCCGTGGCACACCGGCCATTACCTTCCCTTTACGCCCGCTGGGTATGGAGATTACCGAACCATCAAGGGGGAGGACGATCACGGTGAACAGGACCACGGCGCACGCGACCCGCGTCCCGGCGCCGAGAGACCCCGTGGCCCGCGAGCACCCGGCCGCCCGCCCCGCGCCCCTCGTGCTCGACCTGCGCGACCGGGCGGCCCGGAGCCCGCGCGCCCTCCACTTCGGCCCCCGCGACCTCGTGGTGCTCACCGGCCTGCCCGGCAGCGGCAAGTCCACGCTGATGCGCCGCGCGGTCACCGTCCACCGCGTCGACTCCCAGGACACCCGGGCCCGCTTCGCCGCCCGCCTGCCCCGCCTCCTGCCGTACGCCCTCTACCGCCCCCTGGTCCGCGCCGCGCACTACGTGGCGCTGAGCCGTGCCCTGCGCGGGGGAGGGGGCCTGGCGGTGCACGACTGCGGCACCCAGCCCTGGGTGCGCGCCTGGCTGGTCCGCGCGGCCCGCCGCCGCGGCGGCACCCTGCACCTGCTCCTGCTGGACGTGCCCGAGGAGACGGCCCGCGCGGGCCAGCGCGAGCGCGGCCGGACCGTCTCCCGCCGCGCCTTCGGCCGCCACCGGCGCACCACGGCCCGCCTGCTCGGCGCGCTGGAGCGGGGCGAGGTGCCCGCGGGCTGCGGCTCGGCGGTGCTGCTCGACCGGGCCGCGGCGGACGCCCTACAGCGGATCGTGTTCAAGGAGTGCGGCTCCGTCACCGGTACCCGCTAGCCTTCATGGTCACAGCAAGTTGTTCCCAGCAGGCGGTAGGCAGATGGACTTCCCGGCGGACATTCCCGCGGACTTCCCGGCACAGGCGCACCCCCACCCGCACAGCGGTTGGCCCGGCAACGAACTGGAGGAGGTGCTGTCGGCCTCCCTCGGCATACCCGCGGCGGGCGGCCGGATCATCGAGGTCCTCGGCCGCAGCTTCGTCTGGGTGCCGCTGCCGTCCGGCGGCGGACCGGGCAGCGGCCCGCTGGACCTGCCCACCCTGGAGATCGACGGCCAGGCGTACGTCCCGGTGTTCAGCTCCGAGGAGCAGTTCCGCCAGGCGGTCGGCTCCCACATGTCGTACACCATCGCCCCGGCCGTGGAGTTCGCCCGCGGCCTGCCTCCGCAGGCGGGCATCGCGGTCAACCCCGGCGGCATGGTCGGCATCCCGCTCCCGCCGGAGGCCGTCGCCGAGCTCTGCCGCACCGGCCACACCCCGCTGGACGGTCCCGCCACCGGCGGCCGCGTCCGCCTCTTCGAGCCCGACTGGCAGGACGACCCGGTCGACTTCCTCTCCGCCGCGTCCGCCGAGTTCGCCGCGACGGGCGTGGTGCGCACCGCCCGCCGCTGCCTGGCCGCCGTCGAGACCGCCGACCCGGTCATGTTCGTCGGCGTGGAACTCTCCCAGTGGGAAGGCGACTTCCGCGCCCTTCCGCTGGAGGCCCTGGGCCGCGCCCTCGGCCAGGTCCCCGTCGCGTGGCAGGTCAACCTGATCCTGCTCGACGTGACGGACGACCCGGTGGCGGAGTGGCTGAAGTCAAGTGTCAGGCCCTTCTACATCCAGTAGCCCCGGTACCCGCGTACGGACAACCGGTCCCGGGCCACCAGGCACATAAGCTGTCCTCCACACGCGGGGCACGAAGGAAAAGAAGGGCATGACCAGGTGAGCGCCACCCACAGCGGAAGCGTCGAACACACGCTCCGCCACGTCACGCCCGGACGCTACGACGCCTACGAGGCCCTCCTCCGCGCCCTCGCCACCCCCTCCGCCGGCCAGATCTGGATGCTGCTGTGGCACGGCCAGGCCGGCTCCCCGGACGCCCAGTACGGGGACATGGAGGTCGACGGCTGCCACTACGCCCCCTGCGTCACCTCCGCCCAGGAACTCTCCGCAAGCGGCTGGAACCGTTCCTACGAGGTCGTCGACGGCCTGGACGTCGCCCGCACCCTCTATCCCGACCACTACGGCCTCTGGCTCAACCCGCACGCCCCCGGCGGCGGCGTCGGCATCCCCTGGCTGGACCTGCGCCGCATCGCCACCGGCCTGGACCGGCAGCCCGCGGGCCCCCTCCGGCTGTCCGAACCCGGCATCGAGATCCCGCAGTTCTACGCCCTGCTCGCCCAGCACGCCCACCGCACCCCGGCCCTGCGCTCCCTGCGCCGCGCCTGGGTGCAGCCCGCGCTCGGGGCGCCGTACCTCGCCATCGGCCTGGACCTGTACGAGACCTCGCCCGCCGCGGTCGACTCGGTGCGCGCGATGATGCAGGGCTCCGTCGGCGCCGTCCCGGAGGGGCTGCCGGTGTCCACGGTCGCGCTGACCGACGACCACGACCCCGTCGTGATGTGGATGCGGGCCCAAGCCCGCCCGTTCTACGACCGCGAGGCCCACGCCGCCGCGCCCGCCGCCCAGCCCCAGCCCCAACTCCAGTCCCCCACGCCGGGGTACGGCTATCCACCGGTGCGCGGCGGTTACTGAGGTTCCGCCGGATCGGACGCCGTTACGGCCGTACCGCCCCAACCGCGGCATTACGGCGTTGTGTCCCAACTGACCCGTGTCCGGGGACCGTTACCCACTGTCCGGATAACGGATTCCTCCGCAGTGCATCACGGTTGCGCATACTTTCGCCGTCAGCTCTGGCGAGTGATCACAAAGACGCTGAAGACTCCCCACTCAGACCATGAGGCGAGGCCTCGTGATCGCCAGCAAGTCGACAAAGCCGCAAACCGCGGCAGCGCAGGCCGGTCACCACCGGCGAGAGGGGTCGCACATCGTGACCGCACCGATCGAGACCACCGGGGCGGCGTCCGACGCGCAGTCGGAGGCTGTGCTCGCGGGAGCCGACAAGGGGCGGATCGAGGGTCGTTCCCTGGGCCAGATCGCCTGGACCCGCTTCAAGCGGGACAGAGTCGCCGTGGCCGGCGGCGTCATCGTGATCCTGCTGATCCTGCTGGCCATCCTCTCGCGTCCCCTCCAGGCCCTCTTCGGCCTCGACCCCAACACCTTCCACCAGGACCTGATCGACGCCAACACCTCGCTGCCCAAGGGCAGCTGGGGCGGCATGAGCGCGGACCACCCGCTCGGCGTGGACCCCAAGTTCGGCCGGGACATCGCCACCCGCGTCCTGGAGGGCTCCTGGGTCTCGCTGGTCGTCGCCTTCGGCGCCACGATCCTGTCCAACGTGATCGGCGCGATCATGGGCGTGGTCGCGGGTTACTACGGCGGCCGAGTCGACGCGATCATCAGCCGGCTGATGGACGTCTTCCTCGCCTTCCCGTTGCTGCTCTTCGCGATCGCGATCTCCGCGACCCTCCAGGGCGGCGCCTTCGGTCTGAACGGACTTCCGCTCCACCTCGCCGTGCTCATCTTCGTGATCGGCTTCTTCAACTGGCCCTATCTCGGCCGGATCGTGCGCGGTCAGACCCTGGCCCTGCGCGAGCGCGAGTTCGTCGACGCGGCCCGCGGCATGGGTGCCCGGGGCCCGTACATCCTCTTCCGCGAGCTGCTGCCGAACCTGGTCGGCCCGATCATCGTCTACTCGACGCTGCTCATCCCGACCAACATCATCTTCGAGGCTTCCCTGAGCTTCCTCGGTGTCGGCATCCAGCCCCCGCAGGCCTCCTGGGGCGGGATGCTCCGCGAAGCGGTCACCTACTACCAGGTCGATCCCCAGTACATGATCGTGCCGGGCCTCGCCATCTTCATCACCGTCCTCGCGTTCAACCTGCTCGGCGACGGTCTCCGCGACGCTCTCGACCCGCGCAGCCGCTAGGCAGCCAGAGAGCTCATCAGTTTTCCGATTATGGAGGGGAAGCAGACCATCATGCGAAGGTCAGCGCTGGCCGCGGTCGCGGCCATCGGCTCCGCAAGCCTGTTGCTCGCAGGCTGCAGCAAGGCCGATGACAACAAGGACACACCCAAGGCGGCCGGCGCCAACGCGGCGACCAAGGGCGTCGTCAACGCGTCCGACAAGAAGGGTGGCACGGTCACCTACGAGATGTCGGACGTGCCGGACTCGTTCGACCCGGGCAACACGTACTACGCGTACATGTACAACTTCAGCCGCCTCTACGCGCGTCCGCTGATGACGTTCCAGCCCGGCCCCGGCTCCCAGGGCAACACGCTGGTCCCGGACCTCGCCGCGAGCAAGGGCGTCGCCAGCGACGGCGGCAAGACCTGGACGTACAAGCTGCGTTCGGGCCTGAAGTACCAGGACGGCACCGCGATCACCTCGAAGGACGTCAAGTACGCCGTCGAGCGGTCCAACTTCGCGCGTGACGTGCTCTCGCTCGGTCCGAACTACTTCCAGCAGTTCATGAAGGACGGCGACAAGTACAAGGGTCCGTACAAGGACAAGAGCGCCAAGGGCCTGTCCTCGATCGAGACCCCGGACGACACCACGATCGTCTTCCACCTGAACCGGGCCTTCCAGGAGTTCGACTACCTGGTCGCCACGCCGCAGACGGCGCCGGTGCCGCAGTCCAAGGACGACGGCGTCGACTACATCAAGCACATCGTGTCCTCCGGCTCCTACCAGTTCCAGAGCTACCAGGACGGCAAGCAGGCCGTCCTGGTCCCGAACAAGAACTGGGACCCGAAGACCGACCCGCTGCGCAAGCAGCTGGCCAGCAAGATCGTGGTCAACCTGAAGGTCAACCCGGACACGATCGACAAGGACCTCCAGTCCGGCGACGCCACCGTCGACCTCGCGGGCACCGGCGTCCAGGCCTCCACCCAGGCGGACGTCCTCAAGTCCGCGGATGCCAAGGCCAACACGGACAACGCCTACGGTGGCCGTCTGGTCTACGCGGCGATCAACACCAAGCTGAAGCCGTTCGACAACGTCGCCTGCCGCAAGGCCGTCGAGTACGCCATCGACAAGGTCTCCGTACAGACCGCGATGGGCGGCCCGATCCGCGGTGACATCGCCTCCACCGTCCTGCCGCCGGACATCACCGGCTACCAGAAGGCGGACGTCTACGCGACCGCGGGCAACAAGGGTGACGTCGCCAAGGCCAAGGAGCAGATGAAGGCCTGCGGCCAGAAGACGATCAACACCAACATCACGGCCCGCTCCGACCGTCCGGGTGAGGTGGACGCGGCCACCGCGATCATCAACTCGCTGAAGAAGGTCGGCATCAACGCCAGCCTCAAGCAGTACCCGGCGGGCAAGTACTTCACCGACTACGCGGGTGTGCCGAGCTTCACCAAGAAGCAGAACGTCGGCCTGATGATGATGCAGTGGGGTGCCGACTGGCCCTCCGGCTACGGCTTCCTGCAGCAGATCCTGAACAGCAAGGCGATCAGCCAGTCCGGCAACACCAACCTGTCGCAGTACGACAACAAGAAGGTCGACGGCCTGCTCGCGCAGGCGATCGCGGAGCCGGACCCGGCCAAGCGCAACGCCCTGTACGCGCAGATCGACAAGCAGACGATGGACGACGCCGCCCTGGTTCCGCTGACCTACTTCAAGGTTCTGCTGTACCGCTCGCCGTACGCCACCAACGTGGTCTCCACGGCCGCCTTCAGCGGTCAGTACGACTACCTCAACCTCGGCATCACGAAGAAGTAGCAGCCCCGGAAGGCAGGTGAAGGCATTGGTGCCCGCGGGCTTCGCGGCCCGCGGGCACCAGCGCCGGTCCCCGTGATCTCGTACATCCTCCGCAGGACGTTCGCGGCAGTGATCCTGCTGCTGGTCGTCACCGCGGTCACCTTCGCCATCTTCTTTCTGCTGCCACGGCTCGTGGGCCAGTCAGCGGACCAGCTGGCGCAGCAGTACATCGGAAAGAGCCCGTCGAAGGCGGACATCGCCGCGGTCAAGCACAACCTCGGTCTGGACCAGCCCGTCTACGTCCAGTACTGGCACTTCATCAAGGGGATCGTGGTCGGCACCGACTACAACCTCGGCCCCAAGACGGTGCACTGCGACGTCCCCTGCTTCGGCTACTCCTTCAAGGATCACGTCGCGGTCTGGTCGCAGCTCACCTCGCGCATCCCGATCACCCTCTCGCTCGCGGCGGGTGCCGCCGTGCTCTGGCTGATCTCCGGCGTCGCCGTCGGCGTCGTCTCCGCCCTCAAGCCGCGCTCGCTGTTCGACCGCACCTTCATGGGCGTCGCCCTCGCCGGCGTCTCGCTGCCCATGTTCTTCACGGGCAACCTGGCGATCCTGCTCTTCACCTACACCTGGCCGATCTTCGGCCGTACCTACGTCCCGATCACCGAGAACCCGGCGCAGTGGGCCAACACCCTCTTCCCGGCATGGTGTTCGCTCGCCCTGCTGTACTCCGCGATCTACGCCCGGCTCACCCGCTCGGGCATGCTGGAGACGATGAGCGAGGACTTCATCCGCACGGCGCGCTCCAAGGGTCTGCCCGAACGCACGGTCGTCGTCCGGCACGGCCTGCGGGCCGCCCTCACCCCGATCATCACGGTCTTCGGCATGGACGTCGGTCTGCTGCTCGGCGGCGCGGTGATCACCGAGTACGTGTTCTCGCTGCCCGGCGTCGGCCAGTACGCGGTGCAGGGCATCACCGACAACGACCTGCCGAAGATCCTCGGCGTGACCCTGCTCACCGCCATCTTCGTCGTCATCGCAAATCTCCTGGTGGACGTGCTCTACGCCGCCGCCGACCCGCGGGTGAGGCTCTCGTGACCGAACTCTCCAAGACCGACACGGGCGAGGGAGCCACCGCCAAGGCGCCCTCGGCCTTCCTGGAGGTCCGCGACCTCAAGGTGCACTTCCCGACCGACGACGGCCTCGTCAAGTCCGTCGACGGGCTCTCCTTCTCGGTGGAGAAGGGCAAGACCCTCGCCATCGTCGGCGAGTCCGGCTCGGGCAAGTCCGTCACCTCGCTCGCCGTCATGGGCCTGCACCGGCTCGGCGCACGCGGCAAGAACGTGCAGATGGCCGGCGAGATCTGGCTGAACGGCAAGGAGCTGGTCGGCGCCTCCCCGGACGAGGTGCGCAAGCTCCGTGGCCGCGAGATGGCGATGATCTTCCAGGACCCGCTGTCCGCGATGCACCCCTACTACAAGGTCGGCGACCAGATCGTCGAGGCCTACCGGGTGCACCACAAGGTCAGCAAGAAGGAAGCCCGCAAGCGCGCCATCGAGATGCTCGACCGCGTCGGCATCCCCGAGCCGGCCAAGCGCGTCGACGGCTACCCGCACGAGTTCTCCGGCGGTATGCGCCAGCGCGCCATGATCGCCATGGCGCTGGTGAACAACCCCGAGCTGCTCATCGCGGACGAGCCGACCACCGCCCTCGACGTGACCGTCCAGGCGCAGATCCTCGACCTGATCCGCGACCTCCAGAAGGAGTTCGGCTCCGCGGTCATCATGATCACGCACGACCTCGGCGTGGTCGCCGAGATCGCCGACGACGTCCTCGTGATGTACGGCGGCCGGTGCGTGGAGCGCGGCCCCGCCGCCGAGGTCTTCGAGAAGCCCCAGCACCCCTACACCTGGGGCCTGCTCGGCTCGATGCCCCGCATCGACCGGGAGACCTCCGAACGGCTCATCCCGGTCAAGGGCCAGCCGCCGAGCCTCATCAACGTCCCCTCGGGCTGTGCCTTCCACCCGCGCTGCCCGTACGCGGACATCCCCGAGGGGAACGTCAGCCGCACGGTGCGTCCCGAGCTGGAGCTGGTCGGCGCCGGACACTGGTCCGCCTGCCACCTGGCGGCCGAGGACCGCGAGCGGATCTGGACCGAAGAGATTGCGCCGAAGCTGTGAGTGAGACGAAGAAGACGGACGCCGCCGCGAAGGCCGCGGTCCCCGAGCAGGCGTCGGCTCCGGACGAGCGCGAGGTGCTGCTCAAGGTCGAGAACCTGACCAAGCACTTCCCGATCAAGAAGGGCATCCTGCGCCGCCAGGTCGGCGCCGTGAAGGCCGTCGACGGCATCGACTTCGAGGTGCGCAAGGGCGAGACCCTCGGCGTCGTCGGCGAGTCGGGCTGCGGCAAGTCGACCATGGGCCGGGTCATCACCCGCCTCCAGGACCCGACCGGCGGACGGGTCACCTTCGAGGGCCAGGACATCACCCGGCTGTCCACCGCGGAGATGCGCCCGCTGCGCCGCGACATCCAGATGATCTTCCAGGACCCGTACGGCTCCCTGAACCCCCGTCACACCATCGGCTCCATCGTCTCGGCGCCCTTCCGGCTCCAGGGCGTCGAGCCCGAGGGCGGGGTGAAGAAGGAGGTCCAGCGGCTGCTCGAACTGGTCGGCCTGAGCCCCGAGCACTTCAACCGCTACCCGCACGAGTTCTCCGGCGGCCAGCGCCAGCGCATCGGCATCGCCCGCGCGCTCGCCCTGAAGCCGAAGCTGGTCGTGGCCGACGAGCCGGTGTCCGCGCTGGACGTGTCGATCCAGGCCCAGGTCGTCAACCTCATGGACGACCTCCAGCAGGAGCTGGGCCTGACCTACGTCATCATCGCGCACGACCTCTCCGTCGTCCGGCACGTCTCGGACCGGATCGCGGTGATGTACCTCGGCAAGATCGTGGAGCTGGCCGACCGCAACACGCTGTACGAGGCGCCGATGCACCCGTACACCAAGGCGCTGATGTCGGCGGTGCCGGTGCCGGACACCAAGCGCCGGGGCCAGAAGAGCGAGCGCATCCTGCTGCGCGGCGACGTGCCCTCGCCGATCGCCCCGCCGTCGGGCTGCCGCTTCCACACCCGGTGCTGGAAGGCGACGCAGATCTGCAAGACGACCGAGCCGCGGCTGATCGAGCTGAGGCCGGGTCAGCGGGTCGCGTGCCACCACCCGGAGAACTTCGCCGACCAGGCACCGCAGGACACCGTCCTGCTGTCGGCGGCGAAGGAGGCGTCCGAGCTGGTACCGGACGCGGCGACCACCGAAGGCCCGAAGTCCGAGGCGGAGCCGGAGGCTGAGGTCGCGTCCGGGGCGGAGGCCGCGACCGCGACCGAGCCGGAGGCAGAGTCGGAGGCCGCGACCGAGCCGGACGCCGCGTCCGAGACCGAGCCGGCGTCGGAGTCCGAGGCCCAGGCAGAGCCGGAGGCTGAGGCCGCATCCGAGGCGGAGGCCGCGACCGCGACCGAGCCGGAGTCGGCGACCGAGGCCGAGGCCACGGCCGATGCGGAGCCGGAGACGGCCTCTGACGAGGAGTCCGAGCCGGAGGCCGCGTCCGAGCCGGCGTCGGAGTCCGAGGCCGAGGCCGCGTCCGACGCGGAGCCCGACCCGGCTCCCGAATCCGGCGAGGCCCCCAAGGCCCCCAAGTCCCCCAAGGCGAAGGGCAACTAGCCGAAAACGGTCATGCAAGAGCATGTACATGCTTGAGCGGGAGAGTGCAAAGTCGTCCGTGTCCGACAGCTGATCGGTACACGCTGGAAAGGGACGACCATGACACTCTCCCGTTCGGCACGTGCAGGGGTCCTGGCCACCGCCGCGGCCTCCTTCCTCCTGATCGCAGCCGCCCCGGCCCCCACCCCGGGCGCACCCGGCATCGGCGACCCCTACTTCCCCGACCTGGGCAACGGCGGCTTCGACGCGCTGCACTACGACCTCGACGTCGCCTACGCCCCCGACACCGGCCGCCTGGACGGCCGTACGACCCTCACCGCCCGCGCCACCCAGAACCTCTCCTCCTTCGACCTGGACCTCCAGCGGCTGGAGATCACCCAGGTCCAGGTGAACGGAGAACAGGCCCAGTTCACCCGCGACGGCGACGAGGTCACCGTCACCCCGCGCGCTCCGCTGGCGAAGGGCCGGCGCTTCACCGTGCGCGTCACCTACGGCGGCGTGCCCGAGGCCCTCAGCGGGCCCATCGTCTTCGGCTCCGAGTACGGCTGGATGAAGACCCCCGACGGCGTCTTCGTCGCCTGCGAGCCCAACGCCGCCTCCACCTGGTTCCCGTCCAGCGACCACCCCTCCGACAAGGCCACCTACGACATCCGGATCAAGGCGCCCGAGGGCCTGACCGGCGTCTCCAACGGCGTGCTGGTGTCGACCCGCGAGGCGGGCGGCTCGACGTACACCCACTGGCGGGAGTCCAGGCCGATGGCGACCTATCTCGCCACCGCCACCATCGGCAAGTTCGACGTCCGCACCGGCCGCACCCCCGCCGGCACCCCGATCTACGTCGCCATCGACCCGGTGCTCAAGAACAGCAACAGCGTCGACGTGTACGCGGTCACCGCCGAGGCCACCGACTACTGGGCGCAGGTCTTCGGGCCGTACCCGTTCGAGGAGACCGGCGCCATCGTGGACGACATGCCCGAGGCCGGATTCTCGCTGGAGGTGCAGTCCAAGCCCGCGTACTCGGCCGTGCGCAGCGAGTCGACCATCGTGCACGAGCTGGCCCATCAGTGGTTCGGCGACTCGGTGAGCGTGGCGCAGTGGAAGGACATCTGGCTCAACGAGGGCTTCGCCACCTACGCCCAGTGGCTGTGGGCCGAGCACCGGGGCACCCGCACGGCCCACGACTCCTTCCTCGCCGACTACGACTCGCGGGCCGCCACCTCCTCCTTCTGGAAGATCAAGGCCGGCGACCCGCAGCGGGACACGATGTTCGCCGACGCGGTCTACCACCGGGGCGCCATGACCCTCCAGATGCTCCGCGAGCGGATCGGCGACAAGGCATTCTTCAAGCTGCTCCCCGCCTGGACCCGGCTCCACCGGTACGGCAACGCCGACACCGCCGACTTCATCCGCCTCGCCGAGCGGATCAGCGGGCAGCAGCTCGGTGATCTGTTCGACACCTGGCTGTTCACTACAGGTAAACCTGCCCTGTGAGCCTGGCTTTGTAAGGTTCATCCTGCTCGGCAGGTGAGAATGGCAGGGTGCAGTTCCAACAGTTCTTCAGCCCCTCCGTCCAGCACACGCTCGATGTGATCGGCATCTTCGTCTTCGCGATCTCCGGCGCGCTGCTCGCCGTCCGGAAGAACTTCGACGTCTTCGGCATCGCCGTGCTCGCCGAGGTGACCGCGCTGGGCGGGGGACTCTTCCGTGACGTGGTGATCGGGGCCCTGCCCCCGGCGGCCTTCACGGACCTCGGTTACTTCGTCACCCCGCTGCTCGCCACGCTCGTCGTCTTCTTCCTGCACCCGCACGTGGAGCGGATCCAGACGGCGGTGCTCGTCTTCGACGCGGCGGGCCTCGGCCTGTTCTGCGTCAGCGGCACTACCAAGGCCTACGGCTACGGCCTCGGCCTGACCGCGTCGGCGGCCCTGGGCCTCGCCACCGCGGTCGGCGGCGGTGTGCTGCGCGACGTGCTCGCCAACGAGGTGCCCTCGCTGCTGCGCTGGGACCGCGACCTGTACGCGGTCCCGGCGATGGTCGGCGCGGGCATGGTGGTGCTGTGCATCCGCTACGACGCGCTGACCCCCCTCACCAGCGGGCTCGCGGCCCTCACCGCCTTCCTGCTGCGCCTGCTCGCGATGCGGTACCACTGGCGAGCGCCGCGCGCGTGGAACCGCCGGTCGACGGTGGTCGAGGAGTAGAGCCGGCGGCTCCGGCCGTCCCGGCGGGGGTCCCGGCGCCGGTCTTCGGGGTGCCGGTGATCGAGTGGTCCCGGCCCTTGGCGTGGTTCTGGCCCATCTGGAGGGTGAGCCAGCGGAACACCGCGGGCACCTGCGGCCGCCACAGCGCCATCGTGTGACCGCCCGCGCTGCGCGGCAGGAAGACCACGTGCACCGTGGTCGGCGCCTTGGCGACGGACGCCAGGGCCATGCCCGCCTCGTAGCCGTCGCCGGGCTCCCCGGAGACGTAGAGCGCGACGGGCGGCGGCACGGCGGCCTTCCGCAGCAGCAGGTACGGGTTGTTCTCGGCGCGCAGGGCGGGGTTCTGCGCGGCGAGGGAGTTGCGCTCGCCGATCGGGTCGTTGTAGCCGGACATGCTCACCGCGGCCCGGTACCGGTCGGGGTGCGCGACGGCCAGCTTGACCGCGCACTGGGCGCCCGCGGAGTACCCGGCGACGGCCCAGCCCTGCGGGGCCGGCTGGGCGCGGAAGTTGTCCATGACCATCTTGGGCACGTCGATGCTGAGCCAGGTGTCCGCGTCGACCTGCCCCGGGATGTTGGCGCAGCCGGTGTCCACGCCGGCCAGCAGGTTGGTGCGCGGGGCGACCATGATGAAGGGGGCCACCTGGCCGCTCCGCATCAGCGGCAGCAGCTGTTCGTGGGCCCTCATCGAGCCGAACCAGGCCCGCGCCGAGCCGGGATAGCCGGGCAGCACCTCGATCACCGGGAACTTCCTGTGCCGGTAGGCCGGCTCGCCGTACTGCGGCGGCAGCCAGACGTAGACCTCGGCGTCGACCCCCGAGACCCGGCCCCTGAGCTGGGTGACGCGGACCCCGCCGGCGGCGTGCATGCCGGGGCCCGTGGCCTGGACGAAGGTCTGCCTGACCTTGGGCAGGCGCTTGACCGCTATGCCGCCGGTGCCGTCGTGGCCGAGGTCGGCGGCCTGCTGGACGTGGTTGCCGGTGCCGAAGAGGTCGGCCCAGTTGTCGTACAGGTTGTTCTGGTTGTTCACCAGCACGAAGACGAGGGTGACGGCCGTACCCTGGGCGAACAGCAGCATCAGCACCCGGGCCGCGGTGCGCAGGGGCCGGGGGCCGCGCGTCCTCGACCACAGGAGGAGCGGCAGTACGAGGGCGACCACGGCCAGCACGACGGTCGTGTAGAGGAACGGAGTCCCGGTGAGGCTCATGTCCCCATAGAGGGGAAAGCGGGATCCAGGGTTACGGACGTGTCCTGACACTTACCGAGAAATTGCCGAAACCTCACCCATGGTGGGCCGTGCGGGGGAGCGGTGACGGTGGCTGGAACCGGGGAAAGCTACCGCTTAGTAATCCCCTGTTGTACCGTTCAGCCATGGCAGAAGCAGCTTCCGTGCCCGCCCCGTCGCGGGCCCTGATCGGTGACAGCGAGTTCGACCGGGACACCGCCGTCGTCCGCCGTGCGCCCGGTGTCTACGACATCGACCTCTCGGCCGGCTGGACCATCCTCGGCGCCGTCAACGGCGGCTATCTGCTGGCCGTGCTCGGCCGGGCCCTCGGTGACGCCCTCCCGCACCCGGACCCCTTCACCATCTCCGCGCACTACCTGACCGCGTCACGCCCCGGCAGGGCCGTCGTCCGCACGGAGACCATCCGCACCGGCCGCACCCTCTCCACCGGCCAGGCCTCCCTCTTCCAGTACGACGACGAGGGCAACGAGGTCGAACGCATCCGCGTCCTCGCCTCCTACGGCGACCTCGCCTCCCTTCCCGACGACGTCCGGACGACCGCGAAGCCGCCCGCGATCCCGCCGCCCGCCCAGTGCTTCGGCCCGGCGGACGGCCCCGACCCGCTCAAGGGCGCCTCGGCCATCGCCGACCGCCTGATGCTCAGGCTGGATCCGGCCACCCTCGGCTGGGCGCTCGGGCAGCCCTCCGGCAAGGGCGAGATGCGCGCCTGGTTCGGCCTCGCGGACGGCCGCGACGCGGACCCCCTCTCCCTGCTGCTCGCGGTGGACGCCCTGCCGCCGACCGCCTTCGAGATGGGCCTCAAGGGCTGGGTCCCCACCGTCGAACTCACGGTCCACATCCGCCACCGCCCGGCCCCCGGCCCGCTGCGCGTCTCCATCACCACCCGCAACCTCGCCGGCGGCTTCCTGGAGGAGGACGCGGAGGTCTGGGACAGCGAGGACCGACTGGTGGCCCAGTCCCGCCAACTGGCCCGAGTCCGCCTGGCCTGACCCGGGGACGGGATGTGCTGCCGCCGCGCGGTGGCGTCACTTGGCGCCATGTGGCGCCAACATGGCACAGGGGCGTAGGCGGCGGCGGTGTGGTGCCGCTCCGACTCTCCGGATCCGTCTGTTCTTTGTCCAGGTCGGAGCCGTCCTCTTCCGGTCATCGAAACCCGTGGCGCCATTCGGCCTTGCCGGTGGCGCCATTGTGGTGCCATCATGGCGTCATGGATCTGACCCCCTATGTCGACACCCTCCGTCGCGAACTCTCCGTCGCCGCCGAGGCCGGTGGTGACGAGGCCCGGGAGCTGGCCGAGCGGTTGACCGCTCCATTGGAGTCGGCGGCACGGTTGACGATGCTTCATGTGCTGTCCGCGGCGATGGACGAGATCACCCGGGAACTGGCGCCCGGCTCCGTCGATGTGCGGCTGCGGGGGCTGGACCCCGATTTCGTGGTGACGCTGCCGGACGCCGGCGGGCCCGTCGCGGCCCCCGTCGAACCGGTCGCGGTGCCGCACGCGCCCGCCGACAGCGACGAGAGCGGTACCGCCCGCGTCAATCTGCGGCTGCCGGCCCAGCTCAAGACGCGGGCCGAGGAGGCCGCGAGCCGCGAGGGGCTGTCGGTCAACGCGTGGCTCGTGCGGGCCGTGTCGGCCGCGGTCGACGGCGGTGGCCGGCCGCGCCCCGCGGAGAAGACCCAGACCTTCGGACAGAGCTTCACGGGCTGGGTGCGCTAGCAGCGCCGGCAACCCGCACCCGCACCCGCACCCGCACCCGGCCCGCGCACGGTCGCTTCACTCCCATCACGTCCCACCAGCGGGGACGCCCCAAGGACTCATGAGGACGGCACAGCCATGCCTGCTTTCGACACGCCCGAACCCATTTCGGTCACCGCCCACGTGGGCGCCGGTTCCATCCGGTTCATCGCGAGCGACCGCCTCGACACCGCCGTGGACGTACGCCCCGCCAATCCCAAGCGGGGCAAGGACGTACGGGCCGCAGAGCAGACCGAGGTCGCCTACGCGGGCGGCGTCCTGACCGTCCGGACGAAGGAGCGCACCTTCATCGGGCCCTCCGGCGCCGTCGAGGTGACCGTCGAACTGCCCACGGGCTCGCGCGTCGACGTGAACGGCTCCTGGGTGCAGGTGTTCGGCGAGGGCGGGCTCGGCGAGGCCCGGGTGAAGACCTCGGTCGGGGACGTCCGCCTCGACGCGGCCGGGCCGCTCCGGCTGGCCGTCTCCCACGGCTCGATCACCGTCGACCGGGTCGCGGGCGGGGCCGAGATCACCACCAGCTCCGGCAGCCTGCGCGTCGGCACCGTCCACGGCCCCGCCACCCTGAAGAACTCGCACGGCAGCACGATCGTCGGCGTCGTGACCGGCGACCTGCGGGTGAGCGGCGCCAACGGCGACATCGACATCGAGCGCGCCGAGGGCGACGTCGTCGCCACCACCGCCCACGGAACCCTGCGCGCAGCCGAGGTCGCGCGCGGCAGCGTCCAGCTGGAGACCTCCTACGGCGCCATCGAGGTCGGCGTCCGCGAGGGCACCGCCGCCTGGCTCGACGTCAGCTCCGAGCGCGGGCACGTCCGCAACACCCTCACCGCCTCCGGGGCTCCCGAGCAGAGCGAGGACACCGTCAAGATCCGCGCCCGTACCCGCTACGGCAGCATCGACGTGCGCCGCGC
Source organism: Streptomyces sp. NPDC048106 (assembly GCF_040706415.1). NCBI lineage: Bacteria > Bacillati > Actinomycetota > Actinomycetes > Kitasatosporales > Streptomycetaceae > Streptomyces > Streptomyces sp. NPDC048106. The sequence continues at coordinate 51,278 of NZ_JBEZND010000005.1, forward strand.
CCGGCCCTGAGCGGCCGGCGGCTCAGTCCAGCCAGTGCTCGCGGCCGATGGCGATGAGCCGGAGCTGCCGGGTGGCCAGCCGCGCCACCCGGTCCCGCTCCTGCGCCGGACCCTCCAGCGCCTCCAGGAACAGCGAGGCGCTGATCAGCATCTGGTCGACGTACAGGCGCGCGAGCATCAGCACGTCGTCGTCGCTCCAGCCCGCCGCCTCGGGATCTTTGGCCAGCTCGGCCTTCAACTCCTCGGCGAACCGGATCAGTTGGCCCCCGATGGCCTCGCGCACCGGCTGCACCCCGCCGTGCCGCTCGCGGGCGATGAAGCGGACGTGCGAGGGGTGCGTGGCGACGTAATGGGCGATCAGTTCCACGGCGCGCGCGATGCGTTCCTCGCTGTCGCCGGTCATGGACACCGTCTCGCGCACCATCGGGTGCAGGCTGCCCAGCGCCTCGTCGACCAGCGCGACACCGAGGTCGGGGATCGAGCGGAAGTGCCGGTAGAAGGCGGTGGGGGCGACCCCGACGGCCCGGGTGACCTCGCGCAGGCCCAGGCTGCTCAGGCTCTGCTCCTCCAGCAGCGCGAGCGCCGCGTCGAGGAACGCCTGCCGGGTCTTCCGCTTCTGGGCCTGCCGGATGCCGGGAGTGTGACTCATGTCATCCAGTTAACAACTGTTCTCTGGAATTGGAAAGCCGCCGGAAGCGCTAGACTCGAAGTCAGTGAACAACTGTTACTACAACTGTTCACCGAAACTTCACAGAGCCTGGAACGCGAGGCATCCCGGAAGGGGATCTGATCCCATGCTGTTCCTCGTCGCCGCACTCATGCTGCTCGGTGTGGTGCTGGGCACCGTGGCCCACGCACCGCTGTCCGTCACCGGCGTACTGGCCGCCGTCATCGTCGTCTGGCTCGGCGTCTTCGCCGTCCGCGAGCGGATCGGCCGCCGTCGGGGCACCTCGGCCAACTGACCGCCACCGACCACCAGGAGTCGAGCACCATGCAACTCACCGCACCGGCCACGGGCCGCCCCAAGGCTTCCGCCCGCAACCGCGACGCCGACGGCATGGCCGTCGCGTCCTTCATCCTCGGCCTTCTCGGCCTGCTCGTCCTCAACCTCTTCCTCGGCCCGGTCGCCATCGTCCTGGCCGCCGTCTCCCTCTGGCGCGGCACGGCCCGCCGCGGCCGCGCCTACCTCGGTCTCGCCCTGGGCGTCGCCGACCTCGCGACCCTGCTGATCGCGATGCAGCTCTCGAACACCGTGTCCTGGAGCCTGTGACGGGCCGGGCCGGGCCGCCGCCACCCCGGTGGGCCGCCCGGCCAAAGTAGACTCTGCACACCATGGCTTACCTCGACCACGCCGCGACCACCCCCATGCTCCCGGAGGCGGCAGAGGCACTCACCGCACAGCTGAGCGTTACGGGCAACGCCTCCTCCCTGCACGCCTCCGGCCGCCAGGCCCGTCGGACGGTCGAGGAGTCCCGCGAGACCCTCGCGGAAGCGCTCGGCGCACGCCCCAGCGAGGTGGTGTTCACCTCCGGCGGCACCGAGGCCGACAACCTCGCCGTGAAGGGCCTGTACTGGTCCCGCCGCGCCGCCGACCCCGCCCGGACCCGCGTCCTGTCCAGCCCCGTCGAGCACCACGCCGTCCTCGACGCCGTGCACTGGCTCGGCGAGCACGAGGGCGCCACCGTCGAGTACCTCCCCGTCGACCCCTACGGCCGCGTCCACCCCGACGCCCTGCGCGAGGCCATCGCCCGCAACCCCGACGACGTCGCGCTGGCCACCGTGATGTGGGCCAACAACGAGATCGGCACGCTCATGCCGATCCGCGAACTCGCCGACGTGGCCGCCGAGTTCGGCGTCCCGCTGCACGCCGACGCGGTCCAGGCCCTCGGTCAGGTCCCCGTCGACTTCGGCGCCAGCGGCCTCGCCGCCATGACCGTCTCGGGACACAAGGTCGGCGGCCCGTACGGCATCGGCGCCCTGTTGCTCGGCCGCGAGTACACCCCCGTACCCGTCCTGCACGGCGGCGGCCAGGAGCGTCACGTGCGCTCCGGCACCCTCGACGTCCCCGCCATCGCCTCCTTCGCCGTCGCCGGCCGCGTCGCCGTCGGGCGGCAGGAGCGGTTCGCGCGCGAAGTGGGCGCCCTGCGCGACGAGTTGGCCGACGCCGTGCGAGCCGCCGTACCGGACGCGATCCTCGGCGGCGACCCCGCGCCCGGCGGCCGGCTGCCCGCCAACGCGCACTTCACCTTCCCCGGCTGCGAGGGCGACTCCCTGCTGCTCCTGCTGGACGCCCAGGGCATCGAATGCTCCACCGGCTCCGCGTGCACCGCGGGCGTCGCCCAGCCCAGCCACGTCCTGCTCGCCACCGGTGTGGACCCGGACCTGGCCCGCGGCACCCTGCGCTTCTCCCTCGGCCACACCTCCACCCGGCAGGACGTGGACGCGGTCGCCAAGGCCATCGGCCCGGCGGTGGAACGCGCCCGCGCGGCCGGTCTCACCTGAGACCCGGCCCCCGACCCCGAGGAGAGCACGAGAACGACCTACGAGGCGGGTTCCCTTCGCCGGCATTGTCCGGATCAGGTGAATGGGGGTCGCCTTCCGGTCTTGCGACCTTCCGGCCTCTCAGCCCGAGCGTCGACGTCGGCACCAGCGGATCCCTCGCGGTCTCACGCTGAAGTCGGCTACTCCGCTTGAACTCCCTCACTCGTCTCGTAGGCCTAAGAAAAGAATAAGCCAGCCCATACCAGACATAAAGGGCCTCGCCCATGATTTTTCCGGGGCCCGGAAACCCCGCGGCCCGTTTCCCACGGCCCCGTACCCTGGAAGCGTTATGACTGAGACCCCGCAGCGCCCCCTCCGCGTCCTGGCCGCCATGTCCGGCGGCGTCGACTCCGCCGTCGCCGCCGCGCGCGCCGCGGAAGCCGGCCATGACGTCACCGGCGTCCACCTCGCGCTCTCCGCGAACCCCCAGTCCTTCCGCACCGGCGCGCGGGGCTGTTGCACCATCGAGGACTCCCGCGACGCCCGCCGCGCCGCCGACGTCATCGGCATCCCCTTCTACGTCTGGGACCTCGCCGACCGCTTCCGCGAGGACGTGGTCGAGGACTTCGTCGCCGAGTACGAGGCCGGCCGTACCCCCAACCCCTGCCTGCGCTGCAACGAGAAGATCAAGTTCGCCGCGCTCCTGGACAAGGCGCTGGCCCTCGGCTTCGACGCCGTCTGCACCGGCCACTACGCCCAGGTGATCGTCCGCGCGGACGGCTCCCGCGAGCTGCACCGCGCCTCCGACATGGCCAAGGACCAGTCGTACGTCCTCGGCGTCCTGGACGAGAAGCAGCTCGCGCACGCGATGTTCCCGCTCGGCGACACCGTCACCACCAAGGAGGAGATCCGCGCCGAGGCCGAGCGCCGCGGCCTCGCGGTGGCCAAGAAGCCCGACTCGCACGACATCTGCTTCATCGCCGACGGCGACACCCAGGGCTTCCTCGCCCAGCGGCTCGGCAAGGCCGAGGGCGACATCGTGGACGAGTCCGGCGCCCGGCTGGGCACGCACGAGGGGGCGTACGGCTTCACCATCGGCCAGCGCAAGGGCCTGCGCATCGGCACCCCGGCCCCCGACGGCAAGCCGCGCTACGTCCTCGACATCTCCCCGGTCACCAACACCGTCACCGTCGGCCCGGCCGCCGCCCTGGACGTCACCGCGCTCACCGCGATCAAGCCCCGCTGGTGCGGCACCGCCCCCACCGCCCCCGGCACCTACACCGCCCAGCTGCGCGCCCACGGCGGCGAGACCGAGGTGCGGGCCGAGCCCGTCGACGGCGAACTGCGCGTCACCTTCACCGAACCGGTCCGCGGCGTCGCCCCCGGCCAGGCGATCGTGCTGTACGACGGCACACGCGTGGTCGGCTCGGCCACGATCGCCTCTACCACGCGGGCGACGACCGCGGCCTGACCCCGGGGCCGTCCTACCCCGTGAAGAAGCCGGCCAGCACCGGCCCCAGCACCTCCGGCTCCACCATGTGGGTCTGCCCCTCCAGCACCCGGTACGCGCCACCGGGCACCGCGTCCGCGATGTCCCGCGCGGCGTGCCGCATCCACTCCGGGCTCGCGCCGCCCGCGATCGCCAGCAGCGGCACGGACACGGCGGCCAGCCGGTCGCGGGGGAGCAGCCCGTCGCCCATGACGGCGTCGTCGTACGCGAGACTCGGCGCGACCGCCTCCAGGCCGGGCCACATGGGCGACTGCCGGGCGCGCCGGATCATCTCCTCGCCGAGCCCGGTGAGCCGCAGGAACAGCTCGACCGCGTCCCCGCGCCGGTCCTCCGCGAGCGCCCTGCCGAGCCGCTCCTTGTACGCGGCCTCCCGCTCGGCGCCGCCGGCCAGACGGTCCGCGTACGGCACCTCGTACACCGCCGCACGGGCGACCGGCAGCCCGCTCGCCGCCGCCTCCAGCACCAGCGCGCCGCCCGAGGAGACACCGAACAGCGCGGCGTCGCCGCCCACCGCGTCGAGCAGCGCGGCCAGGTCCTCGACCTCGCGGTCCACCGCGTACGGCGCCGTGTCACCGCTCCTGTCGCGGCCCCGGCGGTCGTAGACGACGGCCGTCACGTCGTCCGCGAGCCGCTCGGCCAGCGGGGCCAGGGTGCCGCCGGTGGACATCGCGCCGCTCACCAGGATCACCACGGGCCCCCGGCCGGTCACCGAGTAGGCGAGGGGGGTGCCGTCGCGGGAAGTCGTCTTCTTGTCCATGTCCGTGCAGACTGCCGCACGACGGCGGACTCGTCCCTCACGACACGTCGACGTCGTAGAAGCAGAGGTGGCCCTCGATCGCCGCGACGTCCGGCTTCGGCTCCGGGTACGCCCAGACCAGATCGGGCGCGTCCGGCAGCGACCAGTAGGACGCCGTGCCCTTGAACGGGCAGACCGTGTGGGTCTCCGAGGGGGTCAGCAGGTCGAGGCGCACGTCCTCGGCCGGGATGTAGTACCGCACCGGGCAGCCCGTCTCGCGCAGCACGAGGGGGCGGTCGGTCTCCGCGAGCACCTGGTCGCCGTGCACCACGCGCACGTGCCGCTCGCCGGCTTCGATCGTGATGGTGTGTCCTTCGGCCATACCAGGACAGCGCCGACGGGCGCCGGGTTCTTCCCGCGTACGGTAGAGGCCATGAACATCTGCGTCTTCCTCTCCGCCGCCGACCTCGACGAGCGGTACACCCGCCCCGCCCACGAGTTCGCGAAACTGATCGGCAAGGGTGGCCACACCCTGGTCTGGGGCGGTTCCAACGTCGGTCTGATGAAGGTCGTCGCCGACGGGGTGGAGGAGGCGGGCGGCCGGCTGGTCGGCGTGTCCGTGGAGTTCCTGGCCAACCGGACGCGGCCCGCCGCCGACGAGATGGTGATCGCCGCCGACCTCGCCGAACGCAAGAAGCTGCTCCTGGAGAAGGCCGACGCCGTGGTGGTCATGGTGGGCGGCACCGGCACGCTGGACGAGGCCACCGAGATCCTGGAGCTGAAGAAGCACGGCCGCACCCACAAGCCGGTGGTGCTGCTGAACACGGCCGGGTTCTACGACGGCCTGCGCGAGCAGTTCCGCCGCATGGAGGAGGAGGGCTTCCTGCCGCGCCCCCTGGCCGAGCTGGTGTTCTTCGCCGAGGAGCCGGTCGGGGCGATGGCCTACCTGGAGGAACAGATGGGCATCCGCTGATGCGAACATGGCGGGTATGGCTACACATGTGATCACCGGGGCCGGTTCCGGCATCGGCGCGGCCGTCGCCCGCCGCCTGCACGCGCGCGGCGACGAACTCGTCCTGCACGCCAGGGACGCCGGGCGCGCGAAGGAACTGGCCGCCGAGTTCCCCGGCGCGCGCACCCTGGTGGGCGACCTCGCGGAACCGGACCGGCTCTCCTGGGCGTTCTCCCACCAGACGCTGCCGGACCGGGTGGACTCCCTGCTGCACATCGCGGGCGTGGTCGACCTCGGCGAGATCGGCGAGCTGACCCCGAAGTCCTGGCGCCACCAGCTCGACGTCAACCTCCTCGCCCCCGCCGAGCTGACCCGCCTCCTGCTGCCCCAGGTGCGCGCGGCCCGCGGCCACGTCCTCTTCGTCAACTCCGGCGCGGGCCTCAACGCCAACGCCGGCTGGGCCGCCTACGCCGCCTCCAAGCACGGCCTCAAGGCCCTCGCCGACGCGCTGCGCCAGGAGGAGCACGCCGCCGGCGTCCGCGTCACCTCCGTCTACCCCGGCCGCACGGCCAGCCCGATGCAGGCCAAGGTCCACCAGCAGGAGGGCAAGGAGTACGACGAGGCCCGGTGGATCGACCCCGAGTCGGTGGCCACCACGATCGTGATGGCCCTGGACCTCCCGAGGGACGCCGAGGTCAACGACCTGACGGTACGGCCGGGGCGGTGAGCTCGTGGGCGGCGGACGCCGGCACGGTCCGGGAGTGGCCGGCATGGGCCTGGGACGGGAACGCCACCGCTTCGGCGACAACCTGACGGTGGCGGACCCCGGGGCCCTGGCCGCCTTCCTGCACGAACACCTTCACCCCTGACGTCCGCGCGCACCCGGGGGGTCGAGGGGCGGGGGCCCGGACCGCTTACGCTGCCGGGGTGAGTGAGATGAGTGGGTTCAGGTTCGCGGGGGCCACCGGCATCGGTTCCATGCCCGGTGGGGACGCGCGAGAGGCCGTGAAGACCGTCACCGGGTCGTTCGAGGACTTCCCCTACCTGCCGGAACTGCCCGCGCGGGGCCCCGGCGCCGACATGATCGGCCGTACCGCGGGCATGCTGGTCGAGCTGTACGCGCGCGTGGAGCCCAGCGGGTGGCGGATCGGGGACCGGCCGGGGCGGGACACCCGGCGGGCCCGGGCCTGGCTGGGGCAGGACCTGGACGCCCTGGAGGAGTTCACCCAGGGGTACGAGGGGGACCTGAAGGTGCAGGCGGTCGGGCCGTGGACGCTCGCCGCCGCCCTGGAGCTGAGGAACGGCGAGGCCGCCCTCTCCGACCCCGGCGCCTGCCGCGACCTCGCCGCCTCCCTCGCCGAGGGGCTGCGCCTGCACCTCGCCGAGGTCCGGCGCCGCGTCCCCGGCGCCCGCGTCCTGCTCCAGCTCGACGAGCCCTCCCTCACCGCCGTGCTGCGCGGTCAGGTCCGCACCGCCAGCGGCTACCGCACCCACCGCGCCGTGGACCGCCAGCTCGTGGAACAGACCCTGCGCGACGTCGTCGGCGCCCACCAGGACGGCCCCGTCGCCGTCCACTCCTGCGCCCCCGACGTCCCGTTCGCGCTGCTGCGCCGGGCCGGCGCCGCCGCCGTGTCCTTCGACTTCGCGCTCCTCACCGAACGTGACGACGACGCGATCGGCGAGGCCGTCGAGGCCGGCACCCGCCTGTTCGCCGGTGTCGTGCCGGGCACGGACGGCCCGTTGTCGGACCCTGCCGGTAGCGTCATGGGTGTCAGGACGTTGTGGCGCAGGCTGGGGCTGGCCCCGGGCCTGCTCGCCGAGGCGGTCACGGTGACCCCGGCGTGCGGTCTCGCGGGCGCTTCCCCGGGGTACACGCGCCAGGTGCTCGCCCACTGCGTCCGGGCGGCGAGATCCCTCGCGGACAACCCAGAGTAACGGGAGGACAACACGGTGGCCGGCGACAAGCAGGCGGAGACCACGGCGGTGCCCGCCGAGGCCCGCGACAGGCACGCGCAGCTGGCGGAGCAGATCGAGGAGCACCGCTTCCGGTACTACGTGAAGGACGCTCCCGTCATCAGCGACGCGGAGTTCGACCAGCTCCTGAAGTCCCTGGAGGCCATGGAGGAGCGGTACCCCGAGCTGCGCACCCCCGACTCGCCCACCCAGAAGGTGGCGGGGTCGTACGCGACGGAGTTCACCTCCGTGGAGCACCGCGAGCGCATGCTCTCCCTGGACAACACGTTCAACGACGACGAACTGGCCGCCTGGGCCGACCGCGTCGCCCGCGAACTCGGCGACCAGACCTACCACTTCCTGTGCGAGCTGAAGGTCGACGGCCTCGCCGTCAACCTCACGTACGAGCACGGCCGCCTCACCCGCGCCGCGACCCGCGGTGACGGCGTCGCTGGCGAGGACATCACGCCCAACGTCCGCACCATCGCCGACATCCCCGACCGGCTGGCCGCCGACGACGTGCCCGACCTGGTCGAGATCCGCGGCGAGGTCTACATCCCGATGAAGAGGTTCCTCGAACTCAACGAGCGCCTGGTCGCGGCCGGCGAGAAGCCCTTCGCCAACCCCCGCAACGCCGCGGCCGGTTCGCTGCGCCAGAAGGACCCCCGCGTCACCGCCACCCGCCCCCTGCACATGGTGGTCCACGGCATCGGCGCCCTGGAGGGCTTCAGCGGCATGACCCGCCTCTCCCAGGCCTACGACCTCCTCGGCGCCTGGGGCCTGCCCACCTCCCCGCACAACCGGGTGGTCGACGGCCTCGACGGCGTACGGCGGTTCATCGCGCACTACGACGGCGAGAACCGCCACTCGGTGGAGCACGAGATCGACGGCGCCGTCATCAAGCTGGACGAGATCCGCCTCCAGGGCCGCCTCGGCTCCACCGCGCGCGCCCCCCGCTGGGCCATCGCCTACAAGTACGCGCCGGAGGAGGTCAACACCAAGCTCATCGACATCAAGGTGGGCGTCGGCCGCACCGGCCGCGTCACGCCCTACGCCCAGGTCGAGCCGGTCACGGTCGCGGGCAGCGAGGTCGAGTTCGCGACCCTGCACAACCAGGAGGTCGTCAAGGCCAAGGGCGTGCTGATCGGCGACACGGTCGTCATCCGCAAGGCCGGCGACGTCATCCCGGAGATCCTCGGCCCGGTGGTCGACCTGCGCGACGGCGGCGAGCGGGAGTTCGTGATGCCCGGCGAGTGCCCCGAGTGCGGCACCCCGCTGCGGCCCATGAAGGAGGGCGACATCGACCTCCGCTGCCCCAACGCCCGTACCTGCCCGGCCCAGTTGCGCGAGCGCGTCTCCTACCTCGCGGGCCGCGCGTGCCTGGACATCGAGCACTTCGGCGAGGTGGCCGCCGCCGCGCTCACCCGCCCGCTGGAGCCGGCCGACCCGCCGCTGGTGGACGAGGGCGACCTGTTCGACCTGACGGTGGAGAAGCTGCTGCCCATCAAGGCGTACGTGCTGGACCAGGACAGCGGTCTGCCCAAGCGCGACCCCAAGACCGGCGAGGAGAAGGTCGTCACGGTCTTCGCCAACCAGAAGGGCGAGCCGAAGAAGAACACCCTCGCGCTGCTGGAGAACATCGAGGCGGCCAAGTCCCGTCCGCTCGCCCGTTTCCTGAACGGACTGTCCATCCGGCACGTCGGCCCGGTCGCCGCCCAGGCCCTCGCCCGCGAGTTCCGCTCCGTCGACCGAATCGAACAGGCCACCGAGGAGGAGCTGGCGGCCACTGACGGCGTCGGCCCCATCATCGCGGCCGCGGTCAAGGAGTGGTTCACCGAGGAGTGGCACCGCGAGATCGTCCGCAAGTGGAAGGCCGCCGGGGTCCCGCTGGAGGACCAGGTCAGCGGGGAGGCGGAGGGTCCGCGTCCGCTGGCGGGGCTCACCGTCGTGGTCACCGGCACCCTGGAGAACTTCACCCGGGACGGCGCCAAGGAGGCGTTGCAGAGCCGGGGCGCCAAGGTGACCGGCTCGGTGTCGAAGAAGACCTCGTTCGTCGTCGTGGGTGACAACCCGGGCTCGAAGTACGACAAGGCCATGCAATTGAAGGTGCCGGTGCTCGACGAGGACGGATTCGGCGTCCTGTTGGAACAGGGCCCCGACGCCGCCGCGGAGGCCGCGCTTCCGACCGAGGAGTAGCGGTTGAAGGCCACCCGTTCGGCGCATACCAGTTGCATACGGGTGGCCCCGGGCGCATTCGGGCAACCGCCGACGACCGGTGCCCGTGGCAGCCCCGCGCGGCCTAGTGTTGAGTTGTGCACCTGCCGCGCCCGGCGGCGGTCGGGGGCATTTCCCTGCCCGCCGCTGGCGCGGCAAGGGTTTTCTTCAGCGCGAGCCGTCGACGGTGTCGGACATCGGGCCGCGCGGCGTGGGCACCGCCGGCTGTGAGAGGGACGGGAATGGAACCGACCGAGAGCGTCGCCCCGGACTCATGGCTGCGCCTGCGCCGCCGCGCGCTCGGCTGGCGGGAGAACCTGCGGCCCGGCCGCGGTGACGGCCGTATCCGGCCGCGCGTCCGCCCGGCCGCGACCGGCCCCGCAGGCGGTCCCGTGACCGGTCCCGTGACCGGGCCGCGCGCCCGGCTGCCCCTCGCCATCGAACCCGCGCCCGGCCTGGCGGGCGCGGGCGTCGGGGCCGGGGTCGGCGTCGGCGGTGGCCAGGAGGGCGGCAGGCAACTGCCCTGGCCCGCGCTGCCCGCGGCCGTCACGGCGGCCGCCGCGCTCGTCCTGGCCGCCGGTTTCCTGCGCGCCTTCGGCGGCGGCCACGCCCTCTTCCCGTGCGGCACCGCCGGCTGGTCGCTGGCCCTGCTCACCGGGATCATCGTCGGCCACCTCGTCATGCTGGGCCGCGCCCGCTGGTGGGGCGGCACCGGCTCGGGCGCCGCGCTCACCCTCGCCGTGCTGCTGCGCTACGGCTGGGTGCCCGCCGGCATGGTCAGCCTGACCGTCGTCGTCCTGGTCGGCATCGCCCGCCGGCACCGCTGGCGGCAGGGGGTGCTGCACGGCGCGGTGGACATCCTCGGCATCGGCGTGGCCGCCCTGCTGCTCGGCGCGCTGGGCCGGGTGCCCAGCGTGGAGCAGCCCTGGCGGACCGGCAGTTGGAGCCCCGCGACGGCGCCCGAGGTGGTGCTCGCCGCCGTCGCCTATCTCGCCGTCGGCCGCGGCCTGCTGTGGTACCTGACCGCGCCGCGGGACCACGGCCTGCCGGCCGTGCCCCGCCCCGCCCTGGTCAGACAGGGCCTGGTGGCGGTGGCGCTGCTCGGCATCGCGCCGCTGCTGTGCGTGGTCGCCGACGCCCAGCCGGTCCTGCTGCCGCTGTTCGCGATCCCGCTCATCGCCCTCGACTCCGCCCTGTGGATGGCCCGCGCCCGGGCCGAGGAACAGCTTCGCGATCCGCTGACCGGGCTGCCCAACCGGCAGTGGCTTCAGGAGCGGATCTGGACCGCGTTGGACGACGCGGACCGCGTCGGCGCCCGTTCCGCGCTGATGCTGATCGACCTCGACCGGTTCCGTTCGGTCAACGACACCCTCGGCCATCTCGCCGGGGACCGGCTGCTGTTGCAGATCGCCGAGCGGCTGCGGCTCGCCCTGCCGCGCGGCGCGGAGGCGGCCCGGCTCGGCGGCGACGAGTTCGCGGTCTTACTGCCCGCCGTCGACTCCATCACGTCGGCCATGCGGGTCGCCCGGGGCCTCGTGACCGCCCTCAGCTCCCCGCTCGACCTCGACGGCCTCACCCTCGTCCTGGAGGCCAGCGCCGGGGTCGCCGTCTTCCCGGACCACGCGCGGGACGCGGAGGGCCTGCTGCGGCGGGCCGACGTGGCCATGTACCAGGCGAAACGGGACCGTACGGGCGTCGAGGTGTACGAGTCCAAACGGGACTCCAACACCCCGGACCGGCTCGGCCTCCTCGGCGATCTGCGCCGGGCGCTGGACGCGCACGAGGTGCAGCTCCACTACCAGCCCAAGGTGCGCTTCGACGGGCAGGTGGCGGGTCTCGAGGCGCTGGTGCGGTGGGTGCACCCCGAGCGCGGGAAGGTGCCGCCGGACGAGTTCATCGCGATCGCCGAGTCCTCCGGGCTGATGCCCCATCTCACCGAGTACGTCCTGGAGACCGCCCTCGAACAGGTCGCCCGGTGGCGGGCCCAGGGGATCCGGGTGCCGGTCGCGGTCAACGTCTCCCCGCGTGATGTGCACACGCCGGGCTTCGCGGGCTCGGTCGCCGCGCGGCTGGCCCGGCACGGGGTGCCGGCGGGCGCGTTGCAGCTGGAGATCACCGAGCACGTCCTGCTGGAGGACCCGCAGCGGGCCGCGGACACCCTCGCGGCGCTGACCGGGCACGGCGTGAAGATGTCCCTGGACGACTTCGGGACCGGGTACTCCTCCCTGGTGCACCTGCGGCGGCTGCCGGTCAGCGAGCTGAAGATCGACCGCTCCTTCGTGGCGCGGCTCGCGGTGGACGCCGAGGACGCGGAGATCGTGCGCTGCACCCTCGACCTCGCGCACTCCCTGGGGCTGCTCGTCGTCGCCGAGGGCGTGGAGGACGACGAGACCTGGGAGCGGCTGCGGGACCTCGGCTGTGACGCGGTGCAGGGGTGGCTGGTGGCGGCGGCGATGCCGGCGGATGAGGCGACGGCGTGGCTCCGCTTCCGTCAGGACAGTGTCGGCTCACCCACCCGCCGGCCCGCGCCCGCCGACGGACAGGTGGCCGTGCCCGGCGGCGGCAACCCCCCGCCGGCGACGGCGGGCGGCCGCAAGCCGTCCGTATAGCATCCCGCTGAGCTGGAGGTACGCCCCGAACGGCCTGACCGGGCTGATCGCCTGCACCAGAAGGAGCCCGAGATGTCGCTGTTCGTGCCGAGGTTCGAGGACACCGCGCTGGTGCGGGAGGCCGGGGCCGAGGTGCTGGGCGGGGACCCGGCGGCCTTCCGGCTGCTGGCCGACAGCAGTGCCACCGGCGGCGCGCTGTCCGCCGTGCGCGTCACCCTCGCGGAGGGCGCCGACGGCGCCCGCCCGCATCTGCACCGCCGCTCCGCCGAGATGTTCTACCTGCTGGACGGCGCCGCCGACGTGCTCTCCGGCGACGACGTGGTCACCGCCGAGCGCGGCGATCTGATCGTCGTACCGCCGGACCGTCCGCACGCCTTCGCCGCCGTCCCCGGCGCCACCGCCGATCTCCTGGTCGTCATCACCCCGGGCGTCGAGCGCTTCGAGTACTTCCGCCACCTCCAGCGCATCCGCCTCGGCGAGGCCACCCCGGAGAGCCTGCTGGAGGTGCAGGAGCGGTACGACAATCACTTCCTGGACAGCGTCACCTGGGACGCCCGGCGCCACTGAGCACGCGCCCGGCGGGGAAACCGTTTCACGGCCACCCCACCCCGCCCCATAGGATTGGCTCCAAACCACACACACTCACCCCAGAGGATCGCTGCATGCCTGGCATTACGCGCGAGGAGGTCGCCCACCTCGCCCGGCTGGCGCGTCTGGAGCTGAAACCCGAAGAACTCGACCACTTCGCGGGCCAGCTCGACGACATCATCGGCGCGGTCGCCCGCGTCAGCGAGGTCGCCGACCAAGACGTACCGCCGACCTCGCACCCCCTCCCGCTGACGAACGTCATGCGGGCGGACGAGGTCCGTCCCTCGCTCACCCCCGAGCAGGCGCTCTCCGGCGCCCCCGCCCAGGAGCAGCAGCGTTTCAAGGTGCCGCAGATCCTGGGGGAGGAGTGACCACCATGACGGACCACATCATCAAGCTCACGGCCGCGCAGATCGCCGGGAAGATCGCCTCCGGCGAACTGACGGCGGTCGAGGTCACCGAGGCCCACCTCGCCCGCATCGACGCCGTCGACGAGAAGGTGCACGCCTTCCTGCACGTCGACCGCGAGGGCGCCCTCGCCCAGGCCCGCGCCGTGGACGAGAAGCGGGCCCGCGGCGAGAAGCTCGGCCCGCTGGCCGGCGTCCCGCTCGCGCTCAAGGACATCTTCACCACCGAGGGCGTGCCCACGACCGTCGGCTCGAAGATCCTGGAGGGCTGGATCCCGCCGTACGACGCGACGCTCACCAAGCGCCTCAAGGCCGCCGACGTCGTCATCCTCGGCAAGACCAACATGGACGAGTTCGCCATGGGGTCCTCCACCGAGAACAGCGCCTACGGCCCGACCGGCAACCCCTGGGACCTCACCAAGATCCCCGGCGGCTCCGGCGGCGGCTCCTCCGCCGCGCTCGCCTCCTTCGAGGCCCCGCTCGCCATCGGCACCGACACCGGCGGTTCCATCCGCCAGCCGGCCGCCGTCACCGGCACCGTCGGCGTGAAGCCGACGTACGGCGCGGTCTCCCGCTTCGGCATGGTCGCCTTCTCCTCCTCCCTCGACCAGGGCGGCCCCTGCGCCCGTACGGTCCTGGACGCGGCCCTGCTGCACGAGGTGATCGCGGGCCACGACCCGATGGACTCCACCTCCATCGACGCCCCGGTCCCGCCGGTGGTCGAGGCCGCCCGCAACGGCAGCGTGGCGGGCATGCGCGTCGGCGTCGTCAAGCAGTTCCGCGGCGAGGGCTACCAGGCCGGCGTCATCCAGCGCTTCGACGAGTCGGTCGAGCTGCTGAAGGGGCTCGGCGCCGAGATCGTCGAGCTGGACTGCCCGTCCTTCGACCTCGCGCTGTCGGCGTACTACCTGATCGCCCCCTCCGAGTGCTCGTCCAACCTCGCCCGCTTCGACGGCCTGCGCTACGGCCTGCGCGCGGGTGACGACGGCTCCCACTCGGCCGAGGAGGTCACCTCCCTGACCCGCGAGGCCGGCTTCGGCCCCGAGGTCAAGCGCCGCATCATGCTCGGCACCTACGCCCTGTCGAGCGGCTACTACGACGCCTACTACGGCTCCGCGCAGAAGGTCCGCACCCTCATCACGCGCGACTTCGAGAAGGCGTTCGAGCAGGTGGACGTGATCGTCTCCCCGACGACCCCGACCACCGCCTTCGCGATCGGCGAGCGCGCCGACGACCCGATGGCGATGTATCTCGCGGACCTGTGCACCATCCCGACCAACCTGGCGGGCAACGCCGCCATGTCGCTGCCCTGCGGTCTCGCCCCGGAGGACAACCTCCCGGTGGGCTTCCAGATCATCGCCCCGGCGATGCAGGACGACCGCCTGTACAAGGTGGGCGCCGCGGTCGAGGCCGCCTTCGTGGAAAAGTGGGGACACCCGCTGCTTGAGGAGGCACCGTCGCTGTGAGCAAGCTGTCCAAGGCCAAGGACTTCAAGAAGTCCAAGTCCGGTACGTACCTGTCCATGGCCACCACCGCGTTCGGCGCGATCGGTGTCACCAAGCAGATCAAGAAGGCCCGCGCCGAGCACGACACGCTGCGGCTGATCGACGCCACGGTCTCCGCCGTCGCGATCGTGACCGGCCTCGCGATCCTCTACCGCGAGCTGAAGCGGCTGGGCGACGACGACGTCCTGCTGGGCTGAGAGGGAAGTTTTCACCGTGACCACCACGACCGACCTGGTGTCGTACGAGGACGCGCTGTCGTCCTACGACCCCGTCATGGGCCTTGAGGTCCATGTCGAACTCGGCACCAAGACCAAGATGTTCTGCGGGTGCTCCACGGAGCTGGGCGCCGAGCCCAACTCGCAGACCTGCCCCGTCTGCCTCGGCATGCCCGGCGCGCTCCCGGTCGTCAACGCGACCGGCGTCGAGTCGGCCGTCCGGATCGGCCTCGCGCTGAACTGCTCGATCGCCGAGTGGTGCCGCTTCGCCCGGAAGAACTACTTCTATCCGGACATGCCGAAGAACTTCCAGACCTCCCAGTACGACGAGCCGATCGCCTTCGACGGCTACCTCGACGTACAGCTGGAGGACGGCGAGACCTTCCGCGTGGCGATCGAGCGCGCCCACATGGAGGAGGACACCGGCAAGTCGACGCACGTCGGCGGCGCCACCGGCCGTATCCACGGCGCGTCCCACTCCCTGCTGGACTACAACCGCGCCGGCATCCCGCTCATCGAGATCGTCACCAAGCCGATCGTGGGCGCCGGCGAGCGCGCCCCCGAGGTGGCCAAGGCGTACGTCCGTGAGCTGCGCGAGGTCATCCGTGCCCTCGGCGTGTCCGAGGCCCGCATGGAAATGGGCCAGATGCGCTGTGACGTGAACCTGTCGCTGATGCCCAAGGACGCCGACAAGTTCGGCACCCGCTCGGAGACGAAGAACGTCAACTCCCTGCGCTCGGTCGAGCGCGCGGCCCGCTTCGAGATCATGCGGCACGCGGCCGTGCTGTCCTCCGGCGGCACCATCGTCCAGGAGACCCGCCACTTCCACGAGGACACCGGGTCCACGACCTCGGGCCGCGTGAAGGAGGAGGCCGAGGACTACCGGTACTTCCCGGAGCCCGACCTGGTCCCCGTCGCGCCCTCGCGCGAGTGGGTCGAGGAGATCCGCGCGGCGCTGCCCGAGCTGCCGCTGGTGCGCCGTACCCGGCTGCTCGCCGAGTGGGGCATCTCCGCCACCGAGATGCAGGCGATCCTGAACGCCGGCGCGCTGGACCCGATCGTCGCCACCATCGAGGCCGGTGCCGACGCGGCGTCCGCCCGCAAGTGGTGGATGGGCGAGCTGGCGCGCAGCGCCAACGAGGCCGGCACGTCCCTGGACGAGCTGGCGATCACCCCGCAGCAGGTGGCCCGGGTCGCCGAGCTGGTCGCCAAGGGCGACCTGAACGACAAGCTGGCCCGCCAGGTCATCGAGGGCGTCCTCGCGGGCGAGGGCACCCCGGACGAGGTCGTCGACAAGCGCGGCCTGAAGGTCGTCTCCGACGACTCGGCGCTGGGCACGGCCGTGGACGAGGCCATCGCCGGCAACCCCGGCATCGCGGACAAGATCCGCGGTGGCAAGGTGGCCGCGGCCGGCGCCCTGGTCGGCGCGGTCATGAAGGCCACCCGCGGCCAGGCCGACGCGGCCCGCGTCAAGGAGCTGATCCTGGAGAGGCTCGGCGTCAGCGAGGGCTGAGTCCGAGGGCTGAGCCCGAGGGCTGAGTCACCGTCAACCCGTGGGGGGACGCGCCGCACCGGCGCGTCCCCCCACGGCGTTTTCTCCCCTTGCTGTGAATAAGCCCACGAACACAGCAAAGGATCACTTTTGCCTGCAAGAGTGTCCAACGATTGCTCATGCGTTCTTTGCGGGCTGTTCAGTAAATGGACGATCGTTCCCGGCCAAAGATCCACAAATCGTCCTTGGGAGCACGTCCGTGGCAGCCCTCGCGCGCTGGTGCCTCCGGCACCGACTGATCGCCGTCCTGCTGTGGCTGTGTGCCTTCGGCGGGGCCACCGCGGTCGCCTCCGTCGCCGGAACGTCGTACTCGAACGACTACTCGGTCCCCGGCACCGAGTCCGGCCGCGCCGCCCAGCTGCTCCAGGCGGGCTTCCCGGGCCTCGGCGGCGACAGCGACACCGTCGTCTGGCACACCGCGAAGGACACCGTCCGCGCCGCCGACGTCGAACAGAGCATGACCCGCGCCCTCGACCGGATCGCCGCCCTGCCCGGGATCGCCTCCGTGGACGGCCCGTACGGCGGCCAGGGCGCCCGGCAGATCAGCGCCGACGGCCACACCGCCTACGCCACCGTCACCTTCGCGCAGCAGGCCGAGGACATCGGCGCGCCCGAGGCCCAGGCCGTCGTGCACGCCGCCAAGGCCGCGGAGGGCGACGATCTCCAGGTCGAGCTGGGCGGCGGCGCCATCGGGCTCACCGAGGCGCCGAGCGACCACACCGCCGAGGTGGTCGGCGTGCTCGTCGCCGCCGTCGTCCTCTTCCTCGCCTTCGGCTCCCTCGCCGCCTCCCTGCTGCCGATCGCCACCGCCCTGATCGGCGTCGGCACCGCCCACGCCTGCATCGGACTGCTCGGCCACGCCATGACCGTCGCCGACTTCGCGCCCATGCTCGGCATGCTCGTCGGCCTCGGCGTCGGCATCGACTACGCCCTGTTCATCGTCACCAGACACCGGCGCGGACTGAAACGCGGCCTGGACGTCACCGAGGCCGCCGTGAGCGCCGTGACGACCACAGGACGCGCCGTCGTCTTCGCGGGCGCGACCGTGTGCATCGCCCTGCTCGGCATGCTGATCCTGCGGCTGAGCTTCCTCAACGGCGTCGCCGTGGCCGCCGGCCTGACCGTGATCCTGACCGTCGCCGCCTCCGTCACCCTGCTGCCCGCCCTGCTGTCGTACATCGGCCCGCGCGCCCTCAGCCGCCGCGAACGCCGCCGGCTCGCCGAGCAGGGGCCGCGCCCCGAGGTGCCCACCGGCCTCGCCGCCCGCTGGTCCGCGCTGGTCGAGCGGCGCCCCAAACTGCTCGGCTCGCTGGCCGTCGCCGTGATCGCGCTGCTCGCCCTGCCCACCCTCTCGCTCCACCTCGGCACCTCCGACCAGGGCAACGACCCCCGCACCTCCACCACCCGCAAGGCCTACGACCTGCTCGCCGACGGCTTCGGACCCGGCGTCAACGGGCCGCTGACCCTCGTCACCCGGGTGGACGGCGCGGCCGACCGGCTCGCCCTGGACAACCTCGACACCACCCTGCGCGCCACCCCCGGCGTCGCCTCCGCCACCCCGGTCGCCTACGCCACCGGCGGCGAGAGCGCCTACCTCACCGTCGTCCCCGGCTCCGCACCCCAGTCCCAGGCCACCAGCGCCCTCGTGGACCGGCTGCGCGAGACGGTGCTGCCCCGCGCGGAACAGGGCACCTCCCTCGACATCCAGGTCGGCGGGGTGACCGCCAGCTACGACGACTTCTCGGACGTGATCGTCGGCAAACTGCCCTTGTTCGTCGGCACCGTCATCGGGCTCGGCTGCCTGCTGCTGCTCGTCGCCTTCCGCTCGCTCGGCATCCCGCTCAAGGCCGCCGTGATGAACATCGCCGCCGTGGCCGCCGCGTTCGGCGTGGTCGTCGTCGTCTTCCAGTGGGGCTGGGGCAGCGAACTGCTCGGTCTCGGCCGCGCGGGCCCCATCGAGCCCTTCCTGCCCGTGATCATGGTCTCGGTGCTCTTCGGGCTCTCCATGGACTACCAGGTCTTCCTGGTCAGCCGGATGTACGAGGAGTGGCTGGCGACCGGCGACAACCGGCGCGCCGTCCGGGTGGGCCTCGCCGAGACCAGCCGGGTCATCAACTCCGCGGCCGTGATCATGATCTCGGTCTTCCTCGCCTTCGTCCTCAGCGGCGACCGCGTGATCGCCATGTTCGGAATCGCGCTCGCCGCCGCCGTCGCCCTCGACGCCTTCGTGCTGCGCACCCTCCTGGTGCCCGCCCTGATGCACCTGCTCGGCGCCGCCAACTGGTGGCTGCCCGGCTGGCTGGAACGCCGGCTGCCGCACATCAGCATCGAGCCGCCGGAGTGCCGCGCCGCGCATGAGAGGCTCGCGCGGGTCCCGGCCGACCGCCTGGCCCGGGACCGGATGAACGAACTGCAGAAGGAAGCACAGCGCGATGTACGCGATATCCCTGGGTGACGACGGCGCCGAGCTGCGCCCGCTGGAGGTCTGGCACGCCGAGGAGGTCCTCGCGTCCATCGACCGCGGGCGCGAGTTCATCGGGCTGCACGTCGCACTGGCGGACCTGGTGACCGACCTCGACAGCGCCCGCGCCTGGCTGAAGGGCTATGCCGACCGGCGCGCCGTCGACGCCGGTGCGCTGCACGGTGTCTGGCTGGACGGGACGCTCGTCGGCGCGCTGCTCTTCCGCGGCTGGGACACCCCGAGCGGGGTGTGCGAGGCCGGCTGCTGGCTGGAGCCCGCAGCGGCCGGACGCGGACTGGTCACCCGCGGCATGCGGGTCCTGCTCGACTGGGCGTTCGAGGAGCGTGGGATGCACCGGGTCGAGTGGCGGGTGTCCACCTCCAACCAGCCCAGCATCAACGTCGCCCGGCGGCTCGGCATGACCCGCGAGGGCGTGCTGCGCGAGAACTACCCGCACCGCGGCGAGCGCACCAGCACCGAGATCTGGTCGGTGCTGGCCCCCGAATGGCGTACGGCACGCGGGGGCGCCGCGCAACACGCCCACTGACGATCATTAAGCGCCCTCTCAGACGGCGTCCGTACGGTTGCTGCCATGGCAACGAAGACATCCGAAGACGCGGCGCCCGGCACCACGGCGGCGCGGCACGACGACAAGACGACACAGGGGGCGGAGACCGCGGGGAAGGCGGAGACCGCGGGGAAGGCGGAGACCGGCCCCGAGACCGGGACCGCGGCGGGGGACACGGTCGCCGGGGACGCTGAGGCGGCGGCCGACGGCGCACCCGCCGAAGAGACGGCGGACGAGGCGGCGGACGGGACAGCGGACGAGGCGGCGGACGGGACGGAGGGCGCCAAGGTGCCCTCGGGGGTCGGCCAGGGCGCCGGCGCCGTCGTCTCCGTCGCGCTGGGCCTGGTCTCGCTCAGCGGCGGCTGGGTCGGCACCATCGCGGGCGCCCGCCAGCAGCTCATCGGCCAGCTGCGGACGTCCTCCACGGCGGGCGTCGCCACGCAGATCAAGGCGGTCTACGGCGACGCCTGGCACACCACCGCGCTGTGGGCCGGCTTCTTCGCGCTGGTCGCGCTGGTCACCGGCGTGGTGGTCCTCGCCCGCCCGGCCTTCGGCACCCCCGGCCGCCCGCAGGCGCCCTGGATCAAGTCCGTGGCCTGGGCGGGAGTCTCGCTCGGCATCATCGGACTGCTGCTGGCGGTCATGAAGTACTCGGACGCGCTGCTGGCGCTGCCGTCGGCGAGCTGAGCGGCCTGTAGCCCGCAGGGGCCAGGGGCCAGGGGCCAGGGGCCAGGGGCCAGGCGCCAGGGGCCTTAGGGAATCCGTGCACATGTCACCGGTTCCCTGAGGCCCCTTATGCGTGCGGGTCCGGCCCACCGGACGTCCCAAGATGCGGAATCCTCCCGATGCGGCACGCCCGGCTCGGAGCGGAGGGTGGGGACATCACGCGGAGCAACGCAGCGAGCGAAGCCCCGCCCCGTCCTCCCGCGAAGGGACCCGCCGTGATCGAGATCGAGAACCAGGCCCGGACGCACGCCGAGCGACTGATGGCGGAGGCCGAGCGGCATCGCCTGGCCCGCGAGGTGGCCCGGGCCCGCCGCCGCGCCCGACGCACGGCACGGGCCTGGGCCGGCGGCGCCGGCAGGGGCGGCGAACCGCACCCGACCCCGCCCCGGTGGCGTCGCCCGCTGCGGACCGGGTGACCGCGCCATGGGTACGGCACTGACCCCTGCGGTTACGGCGCTTCCCGCCGTGGACGCGACCCCTCGCGCCGTCGGCACGCCCCCTCGCAGGGCCGGTGCGACGATCACACCGAGCCTGTGGAAAACCGGCGACCCTGTCATCGCGGCCCGTGCGATGCTCGGCTCCGTGGAGACCAGATCCGTCAGTCCCGTGTTCGTCGGCCGCGCCGAAGAGCTGGCCGTGCTGCACGACGCGCTCGCCCGTGCCGCCCTGGGCGAGCCGCAGGCACTGCTGCTCGGCGGTGAGGCGGGCGTGGGCAAGACCCGCCTGGTCGAGGAGTTCACCGCGGCGGCCGCGAGCCGGGAGACCGTCGTCGCCGTCGGCGGCTGCGTGGAGACCGGCGCCGACGGGCTGCCGTTCGCCCCCTTCTCCGCCGCGCTGCGTGCCCTGCGCGCCGCCCGGCCCGAGGAGTTCGCCACCGCGGCGGCCGGCCAGGAAGAGGGACTCGCCCGGCTGCTCCCCGAGTTGGGCGAGAACCGCGCGGGCCGCCATGACGAGCAGGACATGGCCCGCCTGTTCGAACTCACCGCCCGGCTGCTGGAGCGGCTCGCCGCCGACCACACCATCGCGCTCGTCCTGGAGGACCTGCACTGGGCCGACGCCTCCACCCGCCACCTGCTCGCCTACCTCCTGCGCACCCCGCGCACCGGCAGGCTCCTCGTCCTCGCCACCTACCGCTGCGACGACATCCACCGCCGCCACCCCCTGCGCCCCCTGCTCGCCGAACTGGACCGGCTGCGCACCGTCCGCCGGATCGCCCTGCCCCGCCTCACCCGCGAGGAGGCCGCCCGCCTGATCGCCGGCATCCTGGCCACCGAACCAGGCCCCGCCCAGGTCGACGCCATCTTCGAGCGCTCCGACGGCAACGCCTTCTTCGTGGAGGAGCTCGCCGTGGCCGCCCGGGAGGGCCGCCGCACCGGCCTCACCGACTCCCTGCGCGACCTCCTCCTGGTCCGGGTCGAGACCCTGCCCGAGCCCGCCCAGCGGGTCGCCCGGATCATCGCGGAGGGCGGCTCCACCGTGGAGTACCGGCTGCTCGCGGCCGTCGCCGGGCTCCCGGAGGACGACCTCATCGAGGCGCTGCGGGCCGCCGTCGGCGCCAACATCCTCACCGCCACCCCGGACGGCACCGGCTACCGCTTCCGGCACTCCCTGAGCCGCGAGGCCGTCGCCGACGACCTGCTGCCCGGCGAGCGCTCCCGCCTCAACCGCCGCTACGCCGAGGCCCTGGAAACCGACCCCGCACTCGTCCCGGCCGACGCGCGCGTGCCACGCCTGGCGGGCTACTGGTACCACGCCCACGACCCCGCCAAGGCCCTGCCCGCCGTCCTCGCCGCCTCCGTCGTCGCCCGCCGCAGGCACGCCTACACCGAACAACTCGGCCTGCTGGAACGGGCGATGGAGCTGTGGGACGGCACCCCCGAGGAGGTGCGCCGCGCCCTGCGCCCCGTGGACTGCACGGACGCGCGCACACCGTGCGGCGGCGACCGGACCACCACCCCGCTGAGCCTCCTCGACCTCATGGCCGAGGCCGCCGTCGCGGGCCGCTTCGGCGGGGAGCGCGAACGCGCCCTCCAGATCACCAAGCGGGCCCTGCGCCTGCTGGAGGACGAGCCGGATCCCCTGCGCGCCGCCTGGTTCTGGGTGCAGCGGTCCCAACTGACCCAGGCCCAGGCCCACGGCGACGGCCGGCGGGAACTGGCCACGGCCGAGGAACTGGTGCGCGGACTGCCCCCGTCCGAGGTGCACGCCGAGGTGCTGACCCTGGCCGCCGGCTGGTCCATGCTGCACCGGCCCGGCCCCGAGGCCTTCGCCGCCGCCGAACAGGCCGTGCAGTACGCGCGGATGGTCGGCGCCCGCGACATAGAACTGCACGCCCGCCTCACCCTGGGCGGCCTCCTCGTCGAATCCGGCGACCACGAGGCCGGGCTCACCCAGATGCGGCAGGTCCTCCAGGACACCCTCGCCGAGGGCCTGCACCAGGTCGCGGGCCGCGCCTACGCGGCCCTGCCGTCCGCGATGACGGGCCTCGGCCGGGACCGCGAGGCCGTGCCCCTGCTGCGTGAGGGCATCGCCTTCGCCCGCGGGCACGGACTGCCGGACTCCGAGGCCTGGATGTGGGCCGCGCTGTCCGAGGCGCTGTACGCACTGGGGCAGTGGCCGGGGGCCACCGAGGCCGCCGTGCAGGCCACCCGGGTCGGCCATGGCACCGAGCCCCGCGGCGCGGGCGCCCTGCAACTGGCCCACCTCGCCCTGGCCCGCGGCGACCTCACCGAGGCGGCCCGGCAACTCGCCACCGCCCGCGACCGTTTCGGCACCCATGACCCGATGCCCCGGCAGTCCCTGCCGCCGGCCCGCGTCGCCCTCGGGATCGCCGCCGGGCAGGGCCGCCTCACCGACGCCCGAGCCGAACTGCTCCGGGCGCTGGACGCCGGCCTCCCGACCGGCGCGCACCGCCATGGCTGGCCGCTGCTGAGGGCCGCCGCCACCGTGGAGGCCGACACCCGCACCTTGCCCACCGCCCGGAGCGGCCGGGCCGAGGTCCTCGACCGGCTCACGGAGACCGTGCGCACCCTGACCACCGGGGCACCCCTGTGGGACGCCTACGACCAGTGGACCCGCGCGGAACTGCGCAGGGCGGAGGGCCGGGACACCGTGGACACCTGGGCCCCGGTGGTCACCGCCTTCGAGTGCCTGGACCGCCCCTACGACCTCGCCCGGGTCCGTCTCCGCCTGGCCGGAGTCCTCCTGAGAGCGGGCGGCACACAGGAGCGCGACCGCTCGCTGGAGCTCCTCCGGCTGTCCTCGGCGCTCGCCACCCACCTCGACGCCCGCCCCCTCATGACCGCCGTCACCCGGTCCGCCCGCCGTGCCCGGCTGGCCCTGACCCCCGGCCCCGCAGGTGCCGCCGCCACCCCGGCCGATCCGGCCACGGCCCTCGGCCTCACCGCCAGGGAACGGGAGGTCCTGCGCCTGCTCGCGGCCGGCCGTACCAACCGCCAGATAGCCGAGGAACTGTTCATCTCGCCGAAGACCGTGAGCGTCCACGTCTCCAACATCCTGGCCAAGCTCGGCGTGTCCAGCCGCGGCGAGGCGGCCGCCCTGGCCCACCGGCTCGGTCTCTTCCCGGCCCAGGACCGCCTGGCGGCGGGATAATGACCGGGGGACAACCGGCAAGGGGGAGAAGTCGTGTTCGACGCCTTCAGCGAACTGTTCACACCGGGCCGCAAGCACACCCGAGACGAACAGAACCGCCTCGAACGGACCCGGGAGGACGTCGGTGACAGCGACCCCGCCCGCGGCCCGATAGACCTCACCTCCGGCAAGGCGGTCATACGCCTGCCGGCCCCGGCCCCGGCCCCGACCATCGCGGAGCCGGAGCCGGAGCCGGAGCCGGAGCCGGAGCGGGGGCGGGCAGAGGCGGACCCGGAAGGGTAAGCGGGAGCGGGGGAGGGGAGGGGGCGGGGGGAGGGGGCCCCAGGAGTAGCAGGGGCCGCTAGCTCACCTGAAGCTCCAGAATCCGGTCATCGCCCTTCTTCGGATGCCCCCGGCCGTCCGTGTTGCTCGTGATCAGCCAGAGCTTGCCGCCGCCCGCCGGGGCCACGGTGCGCAGGCGGCCGTAGGTGCCGGTGAGGAAGGGCTGGGGGGCGGCCGCGGCCCGGGTGCCGTGGAGGGGAACGCGCCACAGGCGTTCACCCTTCAGCGCGGCCATCCAGATGACGCCGTCCACGTAGGCGATGCCGCTGGGGGAGGCGTCGTCGGTGTGCCACTGGGCGATGGGGTTCTGATAGCGGGGGTCGGTGGATCTGCCCTCGGCGTCGGGCCAGCCGTAGTTGCCGCCGGGTTTGACGGCGTTCAGCTCGTCCCAGGTGTCCTGGCCGAACTCGGAGGCGAACAGGCGCTGACGGTCGTCCCAGGCCAGGCCCTGGACGTTGCGGTGACCGTAGGAGTAGACGGGGGAGCCGGAGAAGGGGTTGCCCGGGGCCGGTTCGCCGTCCGGGGTCAGCCGCAGGATCTTGCCGCCCAGGGAGTTCCGGTCCTGGGCGAGGCCCCGCCGGCCGCTCTCGCCGGTGCCGGCGTACAGCATGCCGTCCGGGCCGAAGGCGATCCGGCCGCCGTTGTGGATGGGGCCCTTGGGGATGCCCTTGAACACCGTGTCCGGGGCGCCCAGTTGTTCACCGGCCGGTTTCCGCTCGTCGTACAGCATGCGCACGATGCGGTTGTCCGAGGCGGAGGTGAAGTAGGCGTAGATCAGATGGTCCGAGGTGTAGTGCGGGGACAGCGCGATGCCCAGCAGGCCGCCCTCGCCGGCCGGGGAGACCCCGGAGACCGTGCCCAGTTCGCTCTGGTGGCCCGTTTTCGGGTCGACGCGGACGAGCGTCCCGTCGTCGCGGGAGGAGACCAGCAGGTCGCCGCCCGGCAGCACGGCCAGCCCCCACGGTGACTTCAGGCCCTCGGCCACCGTGCGCAGCACCCGTACCGAGCCCTTGGCGGGCGCCGCCGACTCGGTGGCCGGGGCGGGGGACGCGGTGCTCGGGGGCGCCGTACGGGGACCCTCGCCCGGGAAGCCCACGCCCGCGGAGCCGGACGAGGAGCCGGACGAGCAGCCCGCCGTCAGCAGGAGGGCGGACGCGGCCAGCACGGCCCGGACAGCTCGGCGTCGCACGATCGTGATCCCTTCGGGACGGCGTTCCAGCGGCAGATCTTCCCCTGTCCAGGGTCCCTCAGTCCCACGACCCCTGCGCCACGGGCAGCCGCGCGATCTCCGCCCGGTCCGCCGGGGTGAGCCGCAGAGCTGCCGCCGCCGCGTTCTCCGCGGCAAAACGTTCCCGCTTCGTGCCCGGCAGCGCGATCACATGGCGCCCCCGCGACAGCACCCAGGCCAGCGCCACCTGCGCCGGGGTGACCTCCGGGCCGTGCCGCCGGGCCACGCGGCGCAGCCCGGCCACGATCGGCTGGTTGGCCGCCATCATCTCGGCGGTGAACCGGGGGTGCCGGGCGCGCACGTCGTCCGGTTCGAAGCCTTCGCCCGGGGTGAGCGTGCCGGTCAGGAAGCCGTTGCCCAGCGGCATCGCCGCCAGGAAGCCCACCCCCCGCGCCTCGCACCACGGCAGCAGCGTCCGCAGCGCCTCCGGCGACCACACCGACAGCTCCGCCTCGACCGCGGCCACCGGGAACACCTGCTGCACCCGCTGCAACTGGCGCAGTGTGCCGTCGTACAGCCCCGCGCCCGAGCGGCGACCGCCGCGCGCCCCCAGCGCGCACAGGCCCAGCGAGCGCACCTTCCCGGCGCGCACCAGCTCGGCCATCGCGCCCCAGGTCTCCTCGATCGGCACCTCGGGGTCGGGGCGGTGCAACTGGTAGAGGTCGATCACATCCGTCTGGAGCCGGCGCAGCGAGGCGTCGCAGGCCCGCTTCACGTATCCCGGGCGGCCGTTGGCCACGATGTGCTGCTCGCCGACCAGCAGTCCCACCTTCGTGGAGACGAACGCCTCGGCGCGCCGTTCCCTGAGCACCCGCCCGAGCAGCAGCTCGTTGGTGAACGGGCCGTACATGTCCGCGGTGTCCAGCAGGCTCGACCCCGCGTCCAGGGCCCGGTGCACGCATCTCACCGACTCCTCCCCCCGTTGCCGCGAGGTGCTGTACGCCCAGCTCATCGGCATGCACCCGAGTCCGACGGCCCCCACCGCGAGCGCCCCCGCGCCGATCGTCCTGCGCTCCACCTGCTCTGGAACCTCCCTTAGCCCGGCCCCCAACCTAACCTCTGCGCCCATGCGCACCTGACATAGCCTCCTGACCATGAGCGCAGATGTATGGCTTCCGCTTCCGCCCGAGGAGATCGAGGGGCTGCCCGAGGGGCTCCGGTACCTGTTCTGGGACGGCGGCGAGGACGGCGACCAGGACTTTCCGGGCGACCCCGCGCGGTGCGTGATGTACGTGGTGCCGTACATGAAGCGGTGGCCGGTCAAGGTGCGCCCGCTGGAACACCTGACCGGCGTCCGGGTGATCCAGACGCTCACGGCCGGCGTCGACGACATCACCGCGCGGCTTTCGGCCATCGTGCCCGGCGTGCGGCTGTGCAACGCGCGCGGGGTGCACGAGGCGAGCACCGCGGAACTGGCGCTCGCCCTGACCGTCGCGTCGCTGCGCGGCATCCCGGACTTCGTGCGGGCCCAGCAGCAGGAGCGCTGGCAGGGCGGGTTCCGGCCCTCGCTCGCCGACAAGAACGTGCTCATCATCGGCTACGGCGCGATCGGCGCCGCCATCGAGGACCGGCTCACGCCCTTCGAGGTTGCGCGGGTGGCGCGCGTCGCACGCTCCCCGCGCACCACGGCGCGCGGTCCCGTACATCCGATCGCCGATGTGCCCTCTCTGCTTCCGGACGCCGATGTCGTGATCCTGTCCACCCCCCTCACGGACGCCACCCGGGGCCTGGTGGACGCCGACTTCCTGGCGCGGATGAAGGACGGCGCACTCCTGGTGAACGTCGCGCGCGGGCCGGTCGTGGACACGAACGCGCTGCTCGCGGAGGTGGAGCGGGGCCGGATCACCGCCGCCCTGGACGTCACCGACCCCGAGCCGCTGCCCCCCGGCCACCCCCTCTGGAAGGCGCCCGGCGTACTCGTCACCCCGCACATGGGCGGCCCCTCCTCGGCCTTCCTGCCGCGCGCCAAGCGGCTGCTGGTCGACCAGCTCACCCGGTTCGTGAACCACGAGCCGCTGCGGAACGTGATCCTGACGACGGGACCGGACCCGAAGGACCCGGTGGGAACGGCCCCCGAAGCCCCTTCCGGAACGGATCCGGAGGGCCCGGACACCCCGGGAACGAACGGGCGATAGGGCCTTTCCGGCACCCTCCGCGACCTCTCGGACGCGGCCCGTGCCCGCATCGTCGCTGGTCGTCACGGAGCGTAGAGAAGCTATGTCCCTGAGTGACGATCCTGGTGTATCGTCCCGACTGGGGCAGCGCCGCCTACATCGGCGCCGGGGATGACATTTCAGATCTTGCGAGGGGGGCGACGGGCGATGCACGGCCTATGGACGAACGATCCGACGCGGTGGAGCCGCCGACGGCGGCCCTGGCGCACGGCCACGCGCAGACGCGGCCGGCACACCGCTCACCACACCCACCACCCGCGCCGGCCGGCCGGCCCCCGCAGGCACACCCGCCCGGTGCGCCGGGTCCGGCGGGACACGGGCGCGTCGCTCACCGGGAGGCCCCGGTGAACGCGCCCACCCCGGTCACCACCACCGCCGACGCGGAGGTGCGCGCGCCGCACCCGCGCCAGGACCCGCCGGCGCGCGGACGGGTCCGTCTCGTGCGCACCCGCGCCTCCGAGCAGCTCGTCCTCGCCCTCGTCTGCGCGGCGTACGCCGTCGGCGCCGCGTTCGACTGGGGCACGGACGAACTCGCGCTCGTCATGGGCGACTTCGGGCTCAGCGCCGCGGCCGGCGCCGCCTCCGTCTCCTGCTTCCTGTACGCCCGCAAGTCCCGGGTGCGCTTCCGCCCCGCGTGGCTGCTGTTCGGCCTCTCCTCGGCCATGGCGGCCCTGGGCAACGCGGTCTGGGGCTGGTACGAGGTCGTGCTCGGCCGGCCCGTGCCCAGCCCGTCGTACGCCGATCTGTTCTTCCTGTGCTTCGCGCCGCCCGCGATCGTGGGCCTGCTGGTGCTCGCCAGCCGCCCGGTGACCAGGGCGGGCTGGATCTGCCTGGGGCTGGACGCCTGGCTGATCGGCGGTTCGCTGCTCACGCTGTCGTGGAGCCTCGCGCTCGCCCAGGCGGCCCGGTTCGACGGGCCGAGCGTGGCGCACACCGCGCTGTCGCTGGCGTACCCGCTGCTGGACATCGCGCTGGTCAGCATGGTGCTCGCGCTGCACTTCCGGCGCGCCCCGGGCAACCGCACCGCCGTGAACACCGCAATCGGCGCGCTCGCCCTGACCGTGATGTGCGACGCGCTGTTCACCTCGCCGCTGCTGCACAGCAGTTACCGCTCGGGGCAGTTGCTGGACGCGGGCTGGTTCGC
Source organism: Streptomyces sp. NPDC048106 (assembly GCF_040706415.1). NCBI lineage: Bacteria > Bacillati > Actinomycetota > Actinomycetes > Kitasatosporales > Streptomycetaceae > Streptomyces > Streptomyces sp. NPDC048106. The sequence goes on from NZ_JBEZND010000005.1 coordinate 80,234, forward strand.
CGGGTCGCTGCTGCTCGCCTACGCCCCCTGGGCCACACCCCGGCCGGGGAACGCGCCCCGGGCACGGGCGGCGGACGGGCACACCCGCACGGTCTGCGCGCACCTGCCCGCACCGCGCGCCGACGGCCTCCGGTCCCACCTCGCGCCCACCCCGACCGCCGAGCACAGCCGGGACCCGGGCTTCGGGCCCGACGTCTACGCGGGCTCCGGGCACGGCGCGTCTTCGGACACCGAGCCGAGCCGCCACCCGGACACCGAGCCGAGCCGCCACCCGGACACCGGGGACGGCCCGCACCCGACCGCCGACCACGGCCCGTACCCCGCCGCCGACCACGGCCCGTACCCGACCGCCGAGCCCGCGCCCTACCCCGGTGCCGACCACGCCCGCTACCCCGCCGGCCGCCCGATCACCGGCTCGCTCGCCGCGCTCACCCCGTACCTCGCCGCCGCCGTGTGCACCCTGGGGATCCTGTACAACGTCCTCAACGGCCGCAGGCCCGACCACGTCGTGCTGATCACCGCGGGCTGCGTCGTGCTCGCGCTCGTGATCCGGCAGGGCATCATGCTGCTGGACAACATCACCCTCACCCAGGAACTGGCCCAGAAGGAGAACCACTTCCGCTCCCTGGTGCAGGGTTCCAGCGACGTCATCATGATCGCCGCGCCCAACGGCATCCTGCGCTACGTCTCCCCGGCCGCCGCCGGGGTCTACGGCCGCCCCGCCGAGGACCTCGTGGGCACCGAGCTGGCCGCCCTGATCCACCCCGAGGACCTGGGCTGCGTGGTGCACGAGGTGCGCCGCTTCCTCGCCGCCAGCCCGCTGGAGGAGCCCACCACCCGCATCGAGTGCCGCTTCCGCTCCGGCGGCGGGGGCACCGCCCGTCCGGGCGAAGCCGGGAGCGGGGGAGGCTGGCTGAACGTCGAGTCCACCGTCAACCGCCACCACGGCGGCCTGATCTTCAACAGCCGGGACGTGACCGAACGGGTCCGCCTCCAGGCGCAGTTGCAGCACAACGCGGAGCACGACCCGCTGACCGACCTGCCCAACCGCGCGCTGTTCACCAAGCGCGTCCAGCAGGCCCTGTCCGGCCGCCGGGCCACCGACCGGGGCGCCGCCCTGCGCGGCACCGCGGTGCTCTTCATCGACCTCGACGGCTTCAAGGCGGTCAACGACACCATCGGGCACCAGGCCGGCGACGAACTCCTCGTCCAGGCCGCCCGGAGACTCCAGGACTCGGTCCGCCAGGGCGACACCGCGGCCCGGCTGGGCGGTGACGAGTTCGCGGCCCTGATCGTCGGGGACGGCACCCATGAGCGCGCCGCCCGGGAGCGGGACATCCTGGACCTGGCCGACCGCCTCCGGATGACCCTCTCCCAGCCGTACGCGATCGACGGCAATGATGTCCGGGTCAACGCCTCCATCGGCGTCGCCTTCGCCGAACCCGGCCTCGGCGCGGGCGAGTTGCTGCGCAATGCCGACCTCGCGATGTACCGCGCGAAGTCGGCCGGAAAGGGCCGGGTCGAGCTGTACCGGCCGCAGATGCAGCAGGACGTCGTACGCAAGGCGGAGCTCGCCACCCGGCTGCGCGCCGCGCTGCACGACGGCGAGTTCACCCTGCTCCACCAGCCCGTGGTGGCCCTGGAGGACGGCCGGATCACGGCGGTCTCCGCGCAGGCCCGCTGGCGCTCCTCGCAAGGGGTGCTGTTCACCCCGGCCGAGTTCCTGCGGGTGGCCGAGGACGGCGACAAGACGGCCGAGCTGGACCGCTGGATCCTCCAGGAGGCCGTGGCGGGGGCGGCCGAGAGGGCGGCGAGCGGGCTCGCCGTACCGGTCGCGGTGCCGATGAGTGCCCGGCGGCTGCTGGACCGCTCGCTGCCGCCCGGCTCGGTGGAGGCGCTGCTGACCCGGTACGGACTGCCGCCCGGGGCGCTGGTCATCGAGCTGTCCGACACCGATCCCGGGCTCGGCCTGGAGGAGCTGGAGCGGCGGCTGGCCGCGCTGAGCCGGCTCGGGGTGCGCGTCGCGCTGGACGGCTTCGGCAGCGGCCACGCGGCGATCACCGCGCTGCGGCGGCTGCCCGTGGACATCCTCAAGCTCGACCGCGGCCTGGTCGAGGGCGTGGCCGAGTCTGCGCGGCTGCACAAGATCACCAGCGGGCTGCTGCGGATCGCGGGCGATCTCGGGCTCCAGTCCGTCGCCGAGGGCGTGGACCTGCCCGAGCAGGCGGTGGCCCTGCGCGCGATGGGCTGCACCCACGGCACCGGCGCGGCGTTCTCCGCCCCGCTGGACGAGTACCGGCTGCGCCGGATGCTCGGCTCCGGCGCCTGCCCGGTGCCGCACACACCGACGGGACCGCACACACCGGCCGGTCCGCACGCGCCGGCCGGACCCCACACGTCGGCCGAACCGGCCTTCGCGGGGCGGGCGAGAGACACGCAGGGCCGTTTGGGCGCGAAGGGCGCCGCAGGGGTGTACACCGGAGGAGTACCCGCTGTTTTCGGAGGCGGCAGTGCCCTTCGCTCACATTCTGAGACGCCCGTCCCACCCACTTGACACTTGGTGCGCCCCGGGGGGAGGGTCAGTGCCATGCGCACCCGAATTCTCGTACTTGGACAGCGCGTCGGCTGAGCTGGGACCCACCGGAATGCGTTCCGGAATCCCCAGCGACCCTCACCGGCGCGCTCCCCTCGCTTGCCTTACGGCACGAGGGGTTTTTTGTTGCACGAGTGCCCCTCGTACGACACCCGAACTCCGCCCGAACCTCGCAAAAACCCTCAGCATCGAGAAGAGAAGCCGATGACCGAGCAGGCCACCGGGGCCCACCATCCGCAGCCCCGGCCCCGATCCGGCGGACAGCACTCCGCCCCCGTCGAGCACGTCACGGGCGCGCAGTCCCTCATTCGCTCCCTTGAGGAGGTCGGCGCGGACACGGTGTTCGGGATTCCCGGCGGCGCGATCCTGCCGGCGTACGACCCGCTGATGGACTCCACCCGGGTGCGCCACGTCCTGGTCCGGCACGAGCAGGGCGCCGGCCATGCGGCCGAGGGATACGCCCAGGCCACCGGCAAGGTCGGTGTCTGCATGGCGACGAGCGGACCGGGCGCCACCAACCTGGTCACCCCGATCGCCGACGCCCACATGGACTCCGTGCCGCTCGTGGCGATCACGGGCCAGGTGGCGTCGAAGGCGATCGGCACGGACGCCTTCCAGGAGGCGGACATCGTCGGCATCACCATGCCGATCACGAAGCACAACTTCCTGGTGACCAAGGCCGAGGACATCCCGCGGATCATCGCGCAGGCCTTCCACATCGCCTCCACCGGCCGCCCCGGTCCGGTCCTGGTCGACATCGCGAAGGACGCCCTCCAGGCGAAGACCACCTTCTCCTGGCCGCCGGTCATGGACCTGCCCGGCTACCGCCCGGTCACCAAGCCGCACGCCAAGCAGATCCGCGAGGCCGCCAAGCTGATCACCTCCGCCAAGCGGCCCGTCCTCTACGTCGGCGGCGGCGTCCTGAAGGCCAGGGCCACCGCCGAGCTGAAGGTCCTCGCCGAACTCACCGGAGCGCCCGTCACCACCACCCTGATGGCGCTCGGCGCATTCCCCGACAGCCACCCGCTGCACGTGGGAATGCCGGGCATGCACGGTGCGGTCACCGCCGTCACCGCGCTGCAGAAGGCCGACCTGATCGTCGCCCTCGGAGCCCGCTTCGACGACCGCGTCACCGGCAAGCTGGACAGCTTCGCGCCGTACGCCAAGATCGTCCACGCCGACATCGACCCGGCCGAGATCGGCAAGAACCGCGAGGCCGACGTGCCGATCGTGGGCGACGCCCGCGAGGTCATCGCCGACCTGGTCCAGGCGGTGCAGAAGGAGCACGGCGAGGGCCACAAGGGCGACTACAGCGCCTGGTGGAGCGACCTGAACCGCTGGCGCGAGACCTACCCGCTCGGCTACGACCGGCCCGAGGACGGCTCGCTGTCCCCGCAGGCCGTCATCGAGCGCGTCGGGCAGCTCGCCCCCGAGGGCACCATCTTCGCGGCGGGCGTCGGCCAGCACCAGATGTGGTCCGCGCACTTCATCCAGTACGACCAGCCCGCCACCTGGCTGAACTCCGGCGGCGCCGGAACCATGGGCTACTCGGTCCCGGCCGCCATGGGCGCCAAGGCCGGCCGGCCCGAGCAGACGGTCTGGGCGATCGACGGCGACGGCTGCTTCCAGATGACCAATCAGGAACTGACGACCTGTGCCCTGAACAACATCCCCATCAAGGTCGCCGTGATCAACAACGGCGCGCTCGGGATGGTCCGCCAGTGGCAGACCCTGTTCTACAACCAGCGCTACTCCAACACCGTCCTGCACAGCGGTCCCGACGAGGTCAACCCCGAGGCGCGGGGCACGCGGGTGCCGGACTTCGTGAAGCTGGCCGAGGCGATGGGCTGCGTGGGCCTGCGCTGCGAGCGCCCCGAGGACCTGGACAAGGTCATCGAGGAGGCCAACTCCATCAACGACCGTCCGGTGGTCGTGGACTTCATCGTCCACCAGGACGCGATGGTGTGGCCGATGGTCGCCGCCGGCACCTCGAACGACGAGATCATGGCCGCCCGGGACGTCCGCCCCGACTTCGGCGACAGCGAAGACGACTGAGCGAGAGAGACGTAAAAAGACCATGTCCAAGCACACGCTCTCCGTCCTGGCGGAGAACACGCCGGGCCTCCTCGCCCGGGTCGCCGCCCTGTTCTCCCGCCGCGGCTTCAACATCGACTCGCTCGCGGTGGGCGTCACCGAGCACCCCGACATCTCCCGCATCACCATCGTGGTCGGTGTCGAGGAACTGCCGCTGGAGCAGGTGACCAAGCAGCTCAACAAGCTCGTCAACGTGCTGAAGATCGTCGAGCTGGAACCCCACCAGGCCGTTCAGCGCGAACTCGTTCTGGTGAAGGTCCGCGCGGACAACGAGACCCGCTCCCAGATCGTGGAGATCGTCCAGCTCTTCCGCGCCAAGACCGTGGACGTCTCCCCGGAGGCGGTGACCATCGAGGCCACCGGGTCCGGCGAGAAGCTGTCCGCCATGCTCAAGATGCTGGAGCCGTTCGGCATCAAGGAACTGGTCCAGTCCGGCACCATCGCGATCGGCCGCGGCGCCCGTTCGATCACGGACCGCTCGCTGCGCGCCCTCGACCGGTCCGCGTAATACCGGACCCGCACGCGTACGGGCGGCCGGCGATCACCCCGCCGCCCGTATGCCGAGACCCCCGAACTACCTCATCGCCCACCGGCATACGGTGGGACGCACCACCTGCACACATAGGGAGAGAACCCAAAGTGGCCGAGCTGTTCTACGACGCTGACGCCGACCTGTCCATCATCCAGAACCGCAAGGTCGCGGTCATCGGCTACGGCAGCCAGGGTCACGCGCACGCCCTGTCGCTGCGCGACTCCGGTGTCGACGTCCGGGTCGGTCTGCACGAGGGCTCCAAGTCCAAGGAGAAGGCCGAGGAGCAGGGCCTGCGCGTGGTCACCCCGGCCGAGGCCGCGGCCGAGGCCGACGTCATCATGATCCTGGTCCCGGACCCGATCCAGGGCCAGGTCTACGAGGAGTCCATCGCCGCCAACCTGAAGGACGGCGACGCGCTGTTCTTCGGGCACGGCTTCAACATCCGCTTCGGCTTCATCAAGCCCCCGGCCGGCGTGGACGTCTGCATGGTCGCCCCGAAGGGCCCGGGCCACCTGGTCCGCCGCCAGTACGAGGAGGGCCGCGGCGTGCCCTGCATCGCCGCCGTCGAGCAGGACGCCTCGGGCAACGCCTTCGCGCTGGCCCTGTCGTACGCCAAGGGCATCGGCGGCACCCGCGCCGGCGTCATCAAGACCACCTTCACCGAGGAGACGGAGACCGACCTCTTCGGCGAGCAGGCCGTCCTGTGCGGTGGCACGGCCGCCCTGGTCAAGGCGGGCTTCGAGACCCTGACCGAGGCCGGCTACCAGCCGGAGATCGCCTACTTCGAGTGCCTGCACGAGCTGAAGCTGATCGTGGACCTCATGTACGAGGGCGGCCTGGAGAAGATGCGCTGGTCCATCTCCGAGACCGCCGAGTGGGGCGACTACGTCACCGGCCCGCGGATCATCACCGACGCCACCAAGGCGGAGATGAAGAAGGTCCTCACCGAGATCCAGGACGGCACCTTCGCCAAGAACTGGATGGAGGAGTACCACGGCGGCCTGAAGAAGTACAACGAGTACAAGAAGCAGGACTCCGAGCACCTCCTGGAGACCACCGGCAAGCAGCTCCGCAAGCTGATGAGCTGGGTGAACGAGGAGGCGTAAGCCTCGCGTCAGGGGGCCGGGGCACGCTGCTCCGGCCCCCTTTCGCCTCACACCCGGGAAGGACTACGAAATGGAGTTCCTCGTCCGGGTGATACTTCCGCAGCGGCGCAAAACGACGACCTCGGCGCCACTAGACTGCTGTACAACAAACGCGTCAGGCCCACAGCGTCGTGCGTCTTCCACGCGGCTAGCACCCCTCCGCCAGCGGCCGTCGGGACGGCCGTCCGCATTGGACTTGTGAGGACCCACGTGAGCTCGAAACCCGTCGTACTCATCGCCGAAGAGCTTTCGCCCGCGACCGTCGACGCCCTCGGACCGGACTTCGAGATCCGGCACTGCAACGGAGCCGACCGGGCGCAGCTGCTGCCCGCCATCGCCGACGTCGACGCGATCCTGATCCGTTCCGCCACCAAGGTCGACGCCGAGGCGGTCGCCGCGGCCAAGAAGCTCAAGGTCGTCGCCCGCGCGGGCGTCGGCCTGGACAACGTGGACGTGTCCGCCGCCACCAAGGCCGGCGTGATGGTCGTCAACGCCCCGACCTCCAACATCGTGACCGCGGCCGAGCTGGCCTGCGGTCTGCTGCTGTCCACCGCCCGCAACATCCCGCAGGCCAACGCCGCGCTGAAGAACGGCGAGTGGAAGCGCAGCAAGTACACGGGCGTCGAGCTGGCCGAGAAGACCCTCGGCGTCGTCGGCCTCGGTCGCATCGGCGCCCTGGTCGCCCAGCGCATGTCCGCCTTCGGGATGAAGGTCGTCGCCTACGACCCGTACGTGCAGCCCGCGCGCGCCGCCCAGATGGGCGTGAAGGTGCTTTCCCTGGACGAGCTGCTGGAGGTCTCCGACTTCATCACCGTCCACCTGCCGAAGACCCCCGAGACCCTGGGCCTCATCGGCGACGAGGCGCTGCGCAAGGTCAAGCCGAGCGTGCGCATCGTCAACGCCGCGCGCGGCGGCATCGTGGACGAGGCGGCGCTGTACGCGGCGCTGAAGGAGGGCCGCGTCGCCGGCGCCGGCCTCGACGTGTACGCCAAGGAGCCGTGCACCGACTCCCCGCTCTTCGAGCTGGACCAGGTCGTGTGCACCCCGCACCTGGGCGCCTCCACGGACGAGGCCCAGGAGAAGGCGGGCATCGCGGTCGCCAAGTCGGTGCGCCTCGCCCTCGCCGGCGAGCTGGTCCCGGACGCGGTCAACGTCCAGGGCGGTGTCATCGCCGAGGACGTCAAGCCGGGCCTGCCGCTCGCCGAGCGCCTCGGCCGCATCTTCACCGCGCTCGCCGGTGAGGTGGCCGTCCGGCTGGACGTCGAGGTCTACGGCGAGATCACCCAGCACGACGTGAAGGTGCTCGAACTCTCCGCGCTCAAGGGCGTGTTCGAGGACGTCGTCGACGAGACGGTGTCGTACGTCAACGCGCCGCTGTTCGCCCAGGAGCGCGGCGTCGAGGTCCGCCTCACCACCAGCTCCGAGGCCACCGAGCACCGCAACGTGGTGACGGTGCGCGGCACGCTGGGCACCGGCGAGGAGGTGTCGGTCTCCGGCACGCTGGCCGGCCCCAAGCACGTCCAGAAGATCGTCGCGGTCGGCGAGTACGACGTCGACCTCGCCCTCGCCGACCACATGCTCGTCCTGCGCTACGAGGACCGCCCCGGTGTCGTCGGCACCGTCGGCCGCATCCTCGGCGAGGCCGGCCTCAACATCGCCGGCATGCAGGTCTCCCGCGCGACGGTGGGCGGCGAGGCGCTGGCCGTCCTGACCGTGGACGACACCGTGACGGCGGCCGTGCTGGCCGAGGTCTCCGAGGAGATCGGCGCGGCGTCGGCCCGCTCGGTCAACCTGGTCTGAACCGACCGACTCGAACGCCGGACGGGCCGAGGTTCTCCTCGGCCCGTCCGGCGTTCTCCGGTTTTGCCACCTGCTAGCCCTCGATCTTCCGCAAGGTCGCGGCCGCCGCCACGGCGGCCAGCACCAGCAGGACCGTTCCCGCCAGCGCGGCGTCCCGCATCCCGCTGGTGAACGCGTCCCGGGCGGCGGCGAGCAGGGACTGCCCGGTCGCGCCGGGGAGATGAGCGATCGTGGCGAGCGCGCCGCCCAGCGTCTCGCGCGCCCCCGCCGGAGCGGTGTCCGGCATCTGGTGGCGATAGACCGCCGTACCGATCGAGCCCAGGAGCGCCATCCCGAGCGCCCCGCCGAACTCCGAGCTGGTCTCCAGGAGCGAGGAGGCGGTGCCCGCCCGCTCCACCGGGGCGGTGCTCATGGCCAGGTCGGTCAGCTGGGACATGATCGCGACGACGCCGCAGGCGAGGACGCCGGCGCCGGCGAGGACCAGCCAGAGCGAGTCGGTGCCGACGAGGGCGAGCAGCGCGTATCCGGCCGCCATGGCCGCGAAGCCGCCCGCGACGACGGACCCCCGGTTGACACCCCGCTGGACGAGCCGCGCGGTGAGGGGGCCGGCGAGACCGATGAACACCGAGGGCAGCAGGCTCCACAGCGCCGCCGCGAGGGGGCTCTTGCCGAGCACCGACTGAAGGTACTGCGTGGTGAAGACGGCCGAGCCCATCATGCCGAGCGCGGAGACGAGGTTGAGCACCAGCGCGGGGGCGAAGCCGCGGCCCTTCAGCAGGGCGGGCGGGACCAGCGGGGCGGCGTGGGTGCGCTGGCGGTGCGCGAACAGGGCGGCGAAGAGCAGGCCGACGGTGACCGAGACGACGTACCGCGGGTGCCAGCCCTCGGAGGGGATCTCCTTCAGGCCGTAGATCACGGGGAGCACGGCGGCCAGCGACAGCGGCACGCTCACCCAGTCGAAGGGGCCGGGGGCGGGGTTCCTCGACTCGGGCAGCAGCACCGGGCCGAGCACCAGCAGCAGGGCCATCGCGGGGAGGTTGACGAGGAAGACGGACCCCCACCAGAAGTGCTCGACCAGGATGCCGCTCATCACCGAGCCGAGCGCGATGCCGCCGGTCATCACGCCGGACCACAGCCCGATCGCCTTCGCGCGCTCGGCCGGGTCGGTGAACATCGTGCGCAGCAGGGCCATGGTCGACGGCATCAGGGTGGCGCCGCCGACGCCGAGGAGCGCGCGGGCGGCGATGAGGGTCTCGGCGCTGTGCGCGTAGGCGGCGAGGAGCGAGGCGCCGCCGAACGCGGCGGCCCCCATGAGCAGCAGCTTGCGGCGGCCGATCCGGTCCCCGAGCGAGCCCATGGTCATCAGCAGCCCGGCGAGCACGAAGCCGTAGATGTCGAAGATCCAGAGCTGCTGGGTGCCGGTGGGGTGCAGGTCGGCGCTGATCGCCGGGGCGGCGAAGTAGAGCACCGAGACATCCATCGAGACGAGGAGCAGCGGCAGCATCAGCACGTAGAGGGCGGTCCATTCACGCTTCATGGGAGAGGAATGTACGGGCGTCTTATACGCTTGTCTAGAACGTTTGTATAAGTCATCTGTCTGGGACGGTCGTATGGATCCGGGGGTAGGCTGGCCGGCATGGGACACCGTGAGGATCTGCTCGAAGGCGCGCAGCGCTGCCTGCTGGAGAAGGGCTTCGCGCGGACGACGGCGCGCGACATCGTGAAGGCGTCGGGGACGAACCTGGCCTCCATCGGCTACCACTACGGCTCCAAGGACGCGCTGCTCGCGCAGGCGTACGTCGCGCTGGTGGAAGGGGTGCCCTTCGGCAGCGGCGCGGGATTCACCGGTGCTCCCGGTTCGCTGGAGCGGTTCCGGGAAGTGTGGTCGGGCGTCGTCGACAGCATGCGCGAGCCGGGCTCGATCTGGCGGCTCAGCGTGGAGATCCTCGGGATGGGCGACCAACTGCCCGAGGTCCGCGACCAGTTGTCCCGCGCGCAGCGCGAGGGCGGCCGGGGCCTGGTCTCGGTGCTGATGGGCGTGCCGGAGGAGGAGGTGTCGGACGAGACGGCCGACACCCTCGGGCGCTTCTATCTGGCGTTGATGACGGGCCTGATCTCCCAGTGGACCTTCGACCCGAAGACCGCACCGGACGGGGAGGCGCTGACGGAGGGGCTGCGGCAGATCATCGAGGCGGCGGGGAAGCGGTGAAGCGGGGCCCGTCGAGCTGTTGTCGACGGCGTCAGTGGTGCCGCAGCAGGCAGTTGCGGCGTCAGGTGATACGACGCCGATAGTGCCGGCGCAGTCTGTGGGCACTGTTCCGGCACAGCAGGCGGAGGAAGCGGGCAAGCCGCTGCCGAAGCCGACGTGGCCGGATGCGGTTGAGGCCACGGTGGAATGTCGGGAGTCGCGCCCGGGGATCGCTTCGGACGCCCCTGCGCCGAGTACCTCTACCGGCCCGGAGCCGAGTCCGAGTTGTTGCCGCAGCCGCCGGATGAGGCATCGCCCGAACCTAGCGACGGCACAGATCCGATGTCTCCGGATCAGGTTGATGCGCGGGTGCTGGACCGCAACGTAGCGCCGGCAGGAGGCGTCGGCCAATTTCAGTGCGCCCCCGCCCGCACCGCCCTCACCTGGCTCGTCATGCACTGGCACCGCTGGCGCACCCGGCACCAGACCCGAGCCCGCACCAGCCACTACCGCATCCGCGCTCACTCACCGTGAAACCACGGGCTGTTCCCGCTAGGCTCCCTGTGATCTTCAGCCTCGGCACACGCCGGGGCTTCTTGTGCGGGTGCTCCGAGTCGGGGCGCCGGGGGTGGGCGAATGATGAATGCTTCTGCGGTCGGCAGACGGGCCGTTGCGGCGGCGGGCGCCGTGTGGGTGCTGGCGCTGACCGGCGCGTGCGGTGCGGGCAGCGGGGACGATGCTGGGGGACGTAAGCAGTCTGCGACCGCCGGGGCTGCCTCGCCTGCGAGCTCGGCGTCACAGCAGGCATCCGGATCGCCCGCCTCCGCGGCCGGGAAGGGCCTCAACCAGAGGGGCCTCAACCAGAAGGGCCTCGACCGCCTGGCGCTGACCGCGCACGACGTCCCCGGCTATACCGTCGACACCGTCACGGGCAAGGGCAGCCCGGTGAATCACGACGACCTCACGACCTACCGTGCCGTCACACCCGCACGTTGCCGACCCGTCTTCGCGGCGGCACAGCTGGGCAGCCTGCACGACTTCACGGCCCAGGTCATCCAGGACATCGTGTCCGCCTCCGACGATATCGGGCAGCACGCGAGTGTCGGCCTGACGTCCTACACCCTTGCCGACGCCCGCACGGTGATGACCGAACTGCGCGCAGCGCTTCCGAAGTGCGCCACCGCCGAGATGCGCCCGTCCGCTGCCAACCCGGGTGCTGGGCTGGGGTATTCCGGTACCCGATCCCGTTCCGTTTCCAGCTACGGCGACGAGACCCTCGCCTTCGACGCCACCCAGATCACCAAGAGCGGGGAACCCAGTATCCCCATCACCATCCTGGTCGTCCGCCAGGACTCCACCATCGCCGCCTTCCTGTCCCTCAACCCCATCCAACCCCCGACCATCCCCCAGGACATCGTCGACGCGCAGCTGAAGAAGCTCGCCTGACAAGGGCCAGCCCGGCAGGAGACCTCTCCTGAGTCGGCCCCTTCCTCAGCCCACGCGCCGCCGAGGCTCATCGCCGGAGGCGACGCACTTGGCGCGGTCGCGGAATCCCGACACTGCCAAAGCGAGAGGTCCCACGGCGACCTGTTCAATTCGGGCCCCTGGTGCCCAACCGTGCTCGGACCGTCTTGCCGAGTTCCGCCCGCAGGTACCAGTCCAGTTCCTCAGCGAGTTCGGAGACGATCAGCAGCCCCCGGCCCCCCTCGCCCCCGGGGCCCTGTCCATTCAGCCTGGGGAGCGTCCGTACCGGGTCCGACACCTCCACGATCAGCTCGCCGCACTCCGACTTCTTCAGCCTCAGCCAGAGCTGGTGGCCGGGGACCTTGCCGTGCACCACCGCGTTGGCGACCAGTTCCGACGCGACGAGTACGGCGTCGTCCACGTCCCCGGTCCAGTTCCAGAGCGTGAGGCGACGGCGGACCTGGACGCGGGCGTCGGGGACGCTGCGGGTGGTCATGGGGAAGCTCATGGCCCAGTCGTGGGTGAGGAGGGTGGGGGGCATGGGGGGCTCCGTTCCGTGAGTGGCTGCCCACCTACGGTGATGAATGGGCCTATCGAGCTGCAATCGAAACTCCGCAGAAATTTCAAGGACGTCGAAAGTGGACTATGCCTGCATCTGCACATTCGCCTGCGCGGACCGAGCTTGGACTGTCACACTCTGCACATGGCACCCAAGCGTGGACGCACGGCACAACGGCTTGAACTTGGCTTGCAGCTTCGTCAGTTGAGGGAGGGCTGCGGCCGCGGAGACAGGGGAGGCGGGCTCACACGCAAGCAGGCCGTACAGGGGCTGCGTATCTCCGAGGCCAGCCTGCTGCGGATCGAGACCGGCGCCCTCAACTTCCGCAACGTCGGTGACCTGCGCAAACTTCTCGACAAGTACGGGGTCACCGACGAGGAGGTCATCGAGTCGTTCGTCAGCCTCAACAAGGAGTCCAACCAACAGGATTGGCTTACGCAGTACCGGGGGCTGATGCCGACGGGGATGCCGGGCTTCGTCGGGCTTGAGCCGGAAGCGCGGTCCGTGAAGGCGTATCACCCGACGCTCATCTATGGTCTGGTCCAGACCCAGGAGTACGCCGTCGCCCTCCACGAGGCGCACAAGGCGGTCGAGGAGTTCACGTCCGAGTTCATCCGGAACAGCGTGGAGGTGAGGATGAAACGTCAGGAAGTCCTCACCCGCGAGAACCCGGTGCGACTGCACGTCGTCCTGGGTGAGGCGGCGCTGCGGTATCCGGTGGGTGGCGTTGAAGTCATGCGCGACCAGTACGCGGCACTTGAGGCGCTGGCGGGCCTAGATCATGTCAGCATCCAAGTGCTGCCCTTCCGCCCCGGCTATCGTTCGACCAGCGACTTCGCCATCCTCGACTTCGGCAAGGATTTCCCGCCACGGGTGTCGATCGACACTCCTTGGGGGCCGATCTCCACCTCGGACAAGCCTCGTGAGGTCGATAGGTTTACCCGCCGGTTCGACGTCATGATGGCGGCCGCACTGCCGCCCGACGAGACTCCCGAGTTCCTGCACCGACTAGCACGAGAGATCTAGACCATGCACCAGCGTCACACTGCCCTCGAACTCGCCCCGGAATCGGACTGGTTCAAGTCCTCATTCAGCGAGCCCGGCCAGAACTGCCTCGAAGTAGCCCCCCTCGCCCCCCACATCGGCGTCCGCGACTCCAAGAACCCCCACGGACCCGCCCTCCTCCTCCCCTCCTACGCCTGGGCGGAGTTCGTCGGGCACGTCGCCCGCGGGTGATTCACAGCCTCGCCCGCTTCAGCGCCATGTGCAGCAGCAGCCGGTCCTCGCCGTCGTCCAGGTCGAGGCCGGTCAGCCGCTCCACCCGGGACAGGCGGTAGTACAGCGTCTGCCGGTGGATGCCCAGCGCGGCGGCCGCACGGCCCGCCTGGCCCGCGCAGTCGAGGTAGACCTCGGCGGTGCGGGCCAGCTCGCGTTGGGCGGGGGAGAGCAGGGGGCCGGCCGCCGGGTCGTGCGCGGACTCCGGGGGGAGCGCCGTGAGCAGCCGGTACGGGCCGATGGCGAGCCACTGGGCGACGGGCCCGAGGCGCGGCTCGGCCAGTGCCGCCCGCGCCGCGCCGCGCGCCTCCTGCCAGACGGTGCCCAGCTCGACCAGTCCGGTGCGGGGGTCCCCGATCCCGGCGGCGGTGACCCGGGCCGCCGCCGGGCCGCTCCCGGTCCCCCGGACGTCCGCGCCGCGCACCCCCTCCGCCTCCTCCAGCACCCTGGTGGCCGCCGCCAGCGCGGGCGCCGCCAGCGTCGTGGAGCGGAGCCGGACCAGCACCGCGAGGCTCTGCTCGGCCGCCCCCCAGGGGATCGTGCACAGGGCCGCCGCGTGCGGGACGGAGCGGGCGGACGGCGCGTCGTCCGGGTCGGGGGAGGGCCAGGGGGCCACGCAGACCAGGGTGTGGGGGCCGTCCGCGCGTGGGCCGAGGGCCGTGCGCAGCTCGGCCACCGCCATGTCTTGCTGCCAGCCGCCCTCCGCCGTGAGGACCGCCCGCAGTTCCCGGCTCAGGCCCGCCCCGGCCTCCGCCTCGTCCGCCAGCAGGGCGCCGATCCGGCCGGCCACCCGCATCGCCGCCGTGAGCTGGGCGTCCGTCGGGCCCGGGTCGCCGTCGAGGAGCCAGACGTAGCCCACGACGACGCCCCGGTGGCGCACGGGGAGGCAGATCCGGCCGCGGTAGACGCCGGCCTCGGGGCTCGGCGGGATGCGGACCGGGCCACTCGCGCGGGTGATGCCGAAGCCCTCGAACCAGGAGCGGACGCCCGCCGTGGAGCGCCGGGTCAGGATCGAGCGGGTGCGCACCGGATCCAGCGCCGAGGCGTCCAGCTCGTCGTCGCTGGCGTACGCGCCGAAGGCGAGCAGCTCGAAGTCACGGTTCTCCAGAGTCGCGGGCACACCCAGCAGCTCCGAGATCTCGTCCACCAGGTCCTGGTAATCACCCTTGTAGTCCGCCGCCACCCAGGCATTCTCCTCCATTTTCCGGTCATCTTCATACAGATGTCTGAGATCCCGGGCACGGATGCGTGACAGCTGTCGATGGCCGACGATCCAAGGGATCCGTAGCTTTCACGGTGGTTCTCCGTGCCGTACCCGAAACGTCGGGTGCAGGCCTTTTCTGGTGCTTGTCTGTGGAGGTGCCCCGTGCTGGGTCCCGTGATTCTCGCCGCGTCGCGCAGCGACCGGATGCGACGCCTGATCTCGGCGGCCCCGGTGACCAAGCAGGTCGTCGACCGCTTCATCCCGGGTGAGACGGTGTCCGACATCGTCCCGATCATCAAGGATCTGACGGGCAAGGGCCTCCAGCTGACGATGGACGTCGTCGGCGAGGACATCACCACTCCCGCGCAGGCCACCACCGCCCGTGACGCCTACCTGGCACTGGTCGACCACCTCAAGGAGCTGGAGCTCGGCGAGAAGGTCGAGATGTCGGTCAAGCTGTCGATGTTCGGACAGGCGCTGGAGGGCGGCCACGAGCTGGCGCTCGCCAACGTGCGGCCCGTCGTCGAGGCCGCCGCCGCCATCGGCACGACCGTGACGCTGGACGCCGAGGACCACACCACCCTCGACTCGATGTTCGCCATCCACGAGGAGCTGCGGAAGGACTTCCCGCAGACGGGCTGCGTCATCCAGGCCTACCTGTTCCGCACCGAGGGCGACGCCAAGCGGCTCGCCGAGGCAGGCAGCCGGGTCCGTCTGGTCAAGGGCGCCTACAAGGAGCCCGCCGAGGTCGCCTACCAGCAGAAGCACGAGATCGACAAGGCCTACGTGCGCATCCTGAAGACGCTGATGGAGGGCGAGGGCTACCCGATGATCGGGTCCCACGACCCGCGCCTGATCTCCATCGCGCAGGAGCTCGCCCACAAGGCCGGTCGTAAGCTCGACGAGTACGAGTTCCAGATGCTGTACGGCATCCGTGGCGACGAGCACCTGCGGCTGGCCGCCGAGGGCCACCGCATGCGTGTCTACACGGCGTACGGCACCGACTGGTACGGCTATTTCATGCGCCGTCTGGCGGAGAAGCCGGCGAACCTGCGCTTCTTCCTTCGCAGCATGGTCAGCAAGGGCTGAGCCCCACCACCCGCTCACGTACAAGGAGTCCGGATCTCATGGACGCTGTGACCCAGGTCCCCACCCCCGTCAACGAGCCGGTGCACGGCTACGCCCCCGGCTCGCCCGAGCGCGCCCGCCTGGAGGCCAAGCTCAAGGAGCTGGCCGAGAACCCGGTCGAGCTGCCGATGACCATCGGCGGCGAGAAGCGGCTGGGCGGCGGCGAGCCGTTCGAGGTCGTGCAGCCGCACAACCACAAGGCCGTCATCGGCACCGGCCGCCACGCCACCCAGCAGGACGCCCAGGACGCCATCGACGCGGCCCTGGCCGCCGCCCCGGCCTGGCGCGCGATGTCCTTCGACGACCGCGCCGCGATCATCCTGCGCGCCGCCGAGCTGCTGTCCGGCCCGTGGCGCGAGACGATCGCCGCCTCCACCATGCTCGGCCAGTCCAAGACGGCCCAGCAGGCGGAGATCGACAGCCCCTGTGAGCTGGTCGACTTCTGGCGCTTCAACGTGCACTACGCCCGCCAGATCCTCGCCGAGCAGCCCCCGGCGAACTCCCCGGGCGTGTGGAACCGCATGGACCATCGCCCGCTGGAGGGCTTCGTCTACGCGATCACGCCCTTCAACTTCTCGGCGATCGCCGCCAACCTTCCCACCGCGCCCGCCCTGATGGGCAACGTGGTGGTCTGGAAGCCGTCCCCGACCCAGACGCACGCCGCCGTGCTGCTCATGCGTCTCCTGGAGGAGGCGGGTCTGCCCAAGGGCGTCATCAACCTCGTCACCGGCGACGGCATCGAGGTCTCCAAGGTCGCCCTGGAGCACCGGGACCTCGCGGGCATCCACTTCACCGGCTCGACCAAGACCTTCCAGTACCTGTGGAAGACGGTCGGCAACAACATCGAGAAGTACCGCTCGTACCCGCGGCTGGTCGGCGAGACCGGCGGCAAGGACTTCCTGGTCGCCCACCCGAGCGCCGACCCCGCGGTCCTGAAGACCGCCCTGACCCGCGGTGCCTTCGAGTACCAGGGCCAGAAGTGCAGCGCCACCTCCCGCGCGTACATCCCGGCCTCCCTGTGGAACGCCGGCTTCAAGGAGGAGTTCGCGGCCGAGGTCGACTACCTCACGATGGGCGACGTGACGGACCTGTCCAACTTCATGGGCGCCGTCATCGACGACCGCTCCTTCGCCAAGAACAAGGCCGCGATCGACCGCGCCAAGGCCGACCCGACCTGCACGATCGTCGCGGGCGGCACCTACGACGACTCGGTCGGCTACTTCGTCCGCCCGACCGTCATCGAGTGCTCCGACCCGGAGAACGAGGTCTTCACGACCGAGTACTTCGGCCCGGTGCTCGCGGTGTACGTCTACGAGGACGACAAGTACGACGAGATGCTGACCCAGATGGAGTCGGTCTCGGACTACGCCCTCACCGGCTCGGTCATCGCGGGCGACCGTGCCGCGGCCGCCTACACGATGGAGAAGCTCCGCTACGCCGCGGGCAACTTCTACATCAACGACAAGTCGACCGGCGCCGTGGTCGGCCAGCAGCCCTTCGGCGGCGGCCGCGCCTCCGGCACCAACGACAAGGCCGGTGCCCCCCAGAACCTGATGCGCTGGACCCTGACCCGCGCCATCAAGGAGACCCTGGTCCCGCCGACCGACTACACCTACCCGCACATGGGCTGACCTTCGGTCCCACCCGAACGACGGGCCGGGACGCCTGCCTCGAAGGCAGGCGTCCCGGCCCGTTTCCAATTCCGGCCGCCGACGGCGTCAACCGCCCTTGCGCACCAGGATCTTGCCCGTGTTCCCGCCCCGCAGCATCAGCAGGAACGCCTCCACGATCCGCTCGAAACCGTCGATCACCGTCTCGTCCTGCCGCAGCACGCCACTGCGCAGATGCGGCACGGCGAAGTCGTACAACTCCTGCTGCGCGTCACGGTGGTCGGACACCAGGAAGCCCTCGATGCGCAGTCCCCGCTCCACCACGGCGGCGTGGTCGAGGGCGACGGGCGGGGCGTCGGGGGTGTTGTACTGACTGATCGTGCCGACCCGCGCCACCCGGCCCCGGGTGCGCAACGCGCCGATCGCCGCGCCGAGTTGCGCGCCGCCGACGTTGTCCACGAAGACGTCGACGCCGGAGGGCGCCGCCGCGGCCAGGAGGTCGGCGGCCGGGCCGGCGTGGTAGTCGAACGCGGCGTCGTAACCCACCTGCTCCGTCAGGTAGGCGACCTTCTCCGGGGTGCCCGCGCTGCCGATCAGCCGGCCCGCGCCGAGGAGCCGGGCGAAGCGGCCGGCCGCCGTGCCGACCCCGCCCGCCGCGCCCGAGACGAACACGTCCTCGTCCGGGCGCAGCCGGGCGACGCGGGTCAGGGCGACGTACGCCGTCAGGCCCGTGCCGCCCAGCACGCCCAGGTACGCGGTCAGCGGGACGCCGGGGTAATGGGGGAGCCGGCGCACCTCCTCGGGACGGACCACGGCGTGGGTGCGCCAGCCCTGGCGGTGGAAGACGATCTCGCCCTCGGGCAGGGCCGGGGTGCGCGAGGCGGTGATCCGGCCGAGGGTGCGGCCCTCCAGCGGGGCGTCCAACGCGAAGTCGCCGTCCATCATTTCGCGGTGGTAGGGGTCCACGGACCACAGCAG
The DNA here is from genome assembly GCF_040706415.1 of Streptomyces sp. NPDC048106. Lineage (NCBI taxonomy): Bacteria > Bacillati > Actinomycetota > Actinomycetes > Kitasatosporales > Streptomycetaceae > Streptomyces > Streptomyces sp. NPDC048106. The sequence continues at coordinate 98,804 of NZ_JBEZND010000005.1, forward strand.
GTTCTCCACCAGGGCGGTGCCGGGGGCCGGTGCGGGCACCGGGGACTCCGCGAAGCGGAAGTGGCCGGCGGTGGGGAAGCCGGTGGGGCGGGCGGTCTGCTGCACGGTGAGCGCGGTCTCGGTCATGGCAGAGGACGGTAGGAAGGAATGCCGCGCGCAGGCAGCGGGTTGGGCTCATGGAAGCCGCTGATCCATGAAGCGGGCTCATGGACGCAGGTGGGAGCGCCCGAGTGACGGATCTTGCCCCGCAGGAGCTGCGGATCCTGGTCGCCGTGGCCGACGAGGGCGGCTTCTCCGCCGCGGCCGCCCGGCTCGGCGCCACCCAGTCCGCCGTGTCCCACGCCGTGCGCGGCGTCGAACGCAAGCTGGGCACCGTGCTGTTCGAACGCGGCCGCTTCGGTGCCCGGCCCACCCCCGCCGGGGAGCGGGCCGCGGCCCACGCCCGGCGGGTGCTGCGGATGCTGGCGGTGATGGCCGCCGAGGTGCGCGGCGCGCAGAGTGGACGAATCGCCGGACCGCTGCGCGTCGCCGCGTTCCGCAGCGCGGCCCTGCACCTGCTGCCGCCCGCCCTGGAGCGGCTCGCCGCCCGGCACCCGGACATCGAGGTGCGGGTCGGCGTCGTACGGGAGTTGGGGGCCGGCGCCGCGGGCGAGGTCGCCGCCGGGCGGGCCGACCTCGGGATCGCCACGCTGAATGGGCCGCCGCCCGCCGGGCTGGTCGGCGCGGTGCTGCTGGAGGAGCCGTACTTCCTGGTGCATCCGGCGGGGCACCCGGACCCTCGGGGCCTGCCGCTCGTGGACTGGGCCGAGAACTGCGGTTCCCACACCCGCGACTGGTGGGCCGCGCAGGACTGGCTCCCGGCGGCCACCGTCAGCGCCGAGGACGACGGGGCGGTGCTGGCCATGGTGGGCAGCGGGTTCGGCATGGCCGTCATGCCCGCGCTCTCCCTCACCGGGGCGCCGCCGTCGGTGGGGATCACCGACCTCGGCCCGGAGCGTCCGTACCGCGGCGTCGGCTACGTCACCACCCCGGAACTCGCCGCCACCGGCGCCGTACGCGCCCTGATCCGGGCCCTGCGCTCGCTCGGAAAGCCCGCGCCCGGACGCGCGTAAGCGCAGCTCAGGGACGTGTGCGGGGGCGCGCCGTCTCAGATAGTAGGAAGTCCGAGTAATTGGGCAGACAGACGCGGGCCGCTCCCTTAGCTTGGAAGAAGCCGAACGTCTCGCTCGATCCAGCGAATGGCGGTCGTGAGCCGGGCCCCGAGCAGGCAACCCCTGCGGCCCCGCGCTCCCCGCCCCTCCGGCGTGTCGCACACCTCCCGTCGCTGCGCTCCCTTCATGTCCGAGGAGTCGATTCCCATGGCCGAGACGACCGTCCGCCGCCGCGTCCGCCACGTGCCCAGCACCAGCGAGTCCGACCGCAAGAACGCCGCAGCCGCCCTCCAGCGCGCCCTCGACCGCCGCGACAACGGCGGCCAGACCGGCCACTGACCCCACCCGAGCCGCTCGCACCGACACGGGCCGTCCGGATACTGGACGGCCCGTGTCATCAACTGGGACGAGGAGTAGGGTGCCCGCATGTCTCGCAGCATCAATCTCGCAGTGATCCCCGGTGACGGCATCGGCCAGGAGGTCGTGGCCGAGGGTCTGAAGGTCCTCTCCGCCGTCCTTCCGCAGGATGTGAAGCTGGAGACCCAGGAATACGACTTCGGCGCCAAGCGCTACCACGCCACCGGTGAGACCCTCACCGACGCGGACCTCGCGCAGCTCAAGCGGCACGACGCGATCCTGCTCGGCGCCATCGGCGACCCGTCGGTGCCCTCCGGCGTCCTGGAGCGCGGTTTCCTGCTCAAGCTCCGCTTCGCCTTCGACCACCACGTCAACCTGCGGCCGAGCAAGCTGCTCCCGGGCGTGTCGACCCCGCTCGCCGGACAGCCGGAGATCGACTTCATCGTCGTCCGCGAGGGCACGGAAGGCCCGTACACCGGCAACGGCGGCACCATCCGCAAGGGCACCCCGCACGAGGTCGCCACCGAGGTGTCCGTCAACACGGCCTACGGCGTCGAGCGCGTCGTCCGTGACGCCTTCGCCCGCGCCCAGGCCCGCCCGCGCAAGAAGCTCACGCTGGTCCACAAGAACAACGTGCTGACCTTCGCCGGCCACCTGTGGACGAACATCTTCCACCAGGTCGCCCAGGAGTTCCCCGAGGTCAGCACCGACTACCTGCACGTCGACGCGGCCACCATCTTCCTGGTCACCCAGCCCGAGCGCTTCGACGTGATCGTCACCGACAACCTCTTCGGCGACATCATCACCGACCTCGCCGCGGCCGTCTCCGGCGGCATCGGCGTGGCCGCCTCCGGCAACATCAACCCCGGCCGCGAGTTCCCGTCCATGTTCGAGCCGGTGCACGGCTCGGCCCCGGACATCGCCGGCCAGGGCAAGGCCGACCCCACGGCCACGGTCCTCTCCGTCGCCCTGCTGCTGCGCCACCTCGGCTACGACGCGGAGGCCGACCGCATCGACGCGGCCGTCGCCGCCGACCTCACCGAGCGCACGGACCGGCCCGCCCGGAGCACCGCCGAGATCGGCGACGCGCTCGCCTCCCGAGTAGCCGGCTGACCCGGCGCTCCATCCGAAGGAAGCCGCCGGGTCGCAGGACCGCCCGGCGGCTTTCGCATGTCTGCGCCGGGTGAAACCATCGCCCCGGGCCGCCACCCCGACCCCTGGGCCGCACCCACCCCGTTCCGTCCGCCGGGGACCGCGAGCGATAATCGAACGCGGAGCCGCGGTATGAGGGAAAGCTCGGACGTCCGAGCACCGGCCGCCAGCCGGTGTCAGGCGTGAGCGCGGCCCGTCACAACAACCGGTGAAGGACAATCACTCATGACGACGCCCACGATCGAGCTCAAGCCCTCCGCCAGTCCCCTCGCCGCCGCCGAGCGCGAGGCGATCCTGGCCAGCCCCGGGTTCGGCCGCCACTTCACCGACCACATGGTGACGATCCGGTGGACCGAGGGCCGCGGCTGGCACGACGCCCAGCTCGTGCCGTACGGCCCGATCTCCCTCGACCCCTCCACCCATGTGCTGCACTACGGCCAGGAGATCTTCGAGGGGCTGAAGGCCTACCGCCAGCCCGACGGCTCGATCGCGCTGTTCCGTCCCGAGGCGAACGCCCGCCGCTTCCGCACCTCCGCCCGCCGCATGGCCATGGCCGAGCTGCCCGAGGACCTGTTCATCGCCGCCCTGGACGCGCTGCTCCTCCAGGACGCCGACTGGGTTCCGCCGCACGGCGGCGAGGAGGCGCTCTACCTGCGCCCGTTCATGATCGCCACCGAGGCCGCGCTCGGCGTGCACCCGGCCAACGAGTACATGTTCCTGCTCATCGCCTCCCCGTCCGGCGCCTACTTCTCCGGCGGCGTCCGGCCGGTCACCATCTGGGTCGCCGAGGACCACGTCCGCGCCGTCCCCGGCGGTACCGGCGACGCCAAGACCGGCGGCAACTACGCCGCCTCCCTGCTCCCGCAGGCCGAAGCCGCCGCGCACGGCTGCGACCAGGTCGTCTACCTCGACGCGGTCACCCGCACCAAGGTCGAGGAGAGCGGCAGCATGAACGTCGCCTTCGTCTACGGCGACAAGATCGTCACCCCCTCGCTGACCGGCTCCATCCTGGAGGGCATCACCCGCGACTCCCTCCTCCAGGTCGCCCGCGACCTCGGCTACCAGGCCGAGGAGGGCGTGGTCACCCTGGAGCAGTGGCGCGCGGACGCGGCCTCCGGCGCGCTCACCGAGGTCTTCGCCTGCGGCACCGCCGCCGTGGTCACCCCGATCGGCCACGTCAAGACCAAGAGCGGCGAGTGGACCCACGGCGACGGCACCCCCGGCGAGGTCACCCTGCGCCTGCGCGACGCCCTGCTCGGCGTCCAGCGGGGCATGACCGAGGACAAGCACGGCTGGATGCACCGGATCGGCTGACGCGCCCGAACGGCACCGCACGAGGGCCGCCGCGGACTCCCACGGAGTCCGCGGCGGCCCTCGTGCGTCTGCGTGCGCATCCCGATCGAGCGGTGTTCGATCCGTCACGGTCCCGGCTCCTGGACAGGCCTTCTCTTCTCTGAACTCTGTGTTTAGAGTGCTGCTCTAAAATGTTGACGGAGAAGGAGGTGCCGCGCCGTGCGACTGACCCCCACGGAACGCGACCGGCTGCTGCTCTTCGGCGCCGCCGAGCTGGCCCGTGCCCGCCGTGCCCGGGGCCTGCGGCTGAACGTGCCGGAGGCGACCGCGCTGATCGCGGACACCGTCTGCGAGGCCGCCCGGGACGGCAGGCGGCTCGCCGAGGCCATCGAGGCGGCCCGCTCGGTGCTCGGCCCCGAGGACGTGCTGCCGGGCGTCGCCGACGTGGTGAGCGAGGTGATGGTCGAGGCCGTCTTCGACGACGGCTCCCGGCTCGCGGTGGTCTCCGACCCCATCGGGGGCGGCCTGGGCCCGGACGCCCCCGGCGCGCTGCTGCCCGGCCCCGCGCACGCCGATCCCGGACCGGTGCTCCGGCTCACCGTCACCAACACCGCGACCGTGCCGGTCTCCGTCACCTCCCACTTCCACTTCTTCGAGGCCAACCCGCGCCTCGACTTCGACCGCGCGGCCGCCTACGGCATGCGGCTCGCCGTACCCGCCGGATCCTCGGTGCGCTTCGGGCCGGGGGAGAGCGAGGAGGTCGGCCTGGTGCCGATCGGCGGCGAGCGGATCGCGATCGGCTTCGCCGGACTGGTCGACGGGCCGCTGGACGCGCCGGGCGCCCGGGCCGAGGCGCTGCGCAGGGCCGCGGCCTGCGGATATCTGGGGGCCGCGCGCGACGGGGAGAAGGAGTCGGGCCGATGAGCCGCACCAAGGGCCGCGAGGTCAGCCGGGCGATCCACGTCGACCCGCACGCCTACGCCGCCACCCACGGCCCCCGCGCGGGCGACCGGGTCCGCCTCGGCGACTCGGGCCTGACCATCCGGGTGGAGTCCGACGCGCAGCGGTACGGCGACGAGTTCCTCGCCGGGTTCGGCAAGACGGCCCGTGACGGACTGCACCTCAAGGCCGCGGCCGTGCGCGAGACCTGTGACGTCGTGATCAGCAACGTCGTGGTGATCGACGCCGTGCAGGGCATCCGCAAGGTCTCCATCGGCATCCGCGAGGGCCGCATCAGCGCGATCGGCCGGGCGGGCAACCCGGACACCCTCGACGGGGTGGACGTCGTCGTCGGCACCGGGACCTCGATCGTCTCCGGCGAGGGCCTGATCGCCACCGCCGGCGCCGTCGACACCCACGTCCACCTGCTGTCGCCGCGCATCATGGAGGCCTCGCTGGCCTCCGGCGTGACCACGATCATCGGGCAGGAGTTCGGCCCGGTGTGGGGCGTCGGCGTCAACTCCCCCTGGGCGCTGCGCCACGCCTTCGGCGCCTTCGACGCCTGGCCGGTCAACATCGGCTTCCTGGGCCGGGGTTCGTCCTCGCACGAGGCGCCGCTCATCGAGGCGCTGGCCGAGGGCGGCGCGAGCGGCTTCAAGGTGCACGAGGACATGGGCGCCCATACCCGCGCCCTGGACACCGCGCTGCGGGTCGCCGAGGAGCACGACGTCCAAGTCGCCCTGCACAGCGACGGGTTGAACGAGTGCCTGTCGGTCGAGGACACCCTGAGGGTGCTGGAGGGCCGCACCATCCACGCCTTCCACATCGAGGGCTGCGGCGGCGGACACGTCCCCAACGTGCTGAAGATGGCCGGGGTCGCGAACGTCATCGGCTCCTCCACCAACCCCACCCTGCCCTTCGGCCGGGACGCGGTCGCCGAGCACTACGGCATGATCGTCTCCGTCCACGACCTCAAGCCCGACCTGCCCGGCGACGCCGCCATGGCCCGCGACCGCATCCGGGCCGGCACCATGGGCGCCGAGGACGTGCTGCACGACCTGGGCGCGATCGGCATCACCTCCTCCGACGCGCAGGGCATGGGCCGCGCGGGCGAGACGGTACGGCGCACCTTCGCCATGGCCGGCAAGATGAAGGCCGAGCTGGGCCCGCTGGACGGCGACGGCGAGGGCGACGACAACGCCCGGGTGCTGCGCTACATCGCCAAGCTGACCATCAACCCGGCGATCGCGCACGGCCTTTCGCACGAGGTCGGCTCCATCGAGGTCGGCAAGCTCGCCGACCTCGTGCTCTGGCGCCCCGAGTACTTCGGCGCCAAGCCGCAGCTCGTCCTCAAGTCCGGCTTCCCGGCGTACGGGGTCGTCGGCGATCCGAACGCTGCCACCGACACCTGCGAACCCCTCGTCCTGGGACCGCAGTTCGGGGCGTACGGCGCGACGGCGGCCGACCTCTCGGTCGCGTTCGTCGCCCGCGCGGCAGTGGACCAGGGCCACGACACCCTGCCGACGCGCCGCCGCCGGGTCGCCGTGCGCGGCACCCGGGGCATCGGCCCCGCCGACCTGAGGCTGAACGCCCGTACCGGAACGGTCGACGTCGACCGGCGCACCGGCCTGGTCACCCTCGACGGCGAGCCGCTGCGGTCGGCGCCGGCCGACTCGGTCTCCCTCAACCGCCTCTATTTCCTGTGAACCTCGAAACGGACCCCCAGATGAGCACCCCCGCCGCCGACGGCTTCCGCATGCCCGCCGAGTGGGCCCCGCACGAGCGCACCTGGATGGCGTGGCCGGGCCCCAACCCCACCTTCGACGACGGCGACGACCTCGCCGCCGCCCGGCGCGCCTGGGCCGCGGTCGCCCGCGCGATCCGCCGCTTCGAACCGGTGACCGTGGTCTGCGGCCCCGGCCGGTCGGCCGAGGCGAGGGCGCTGCTCGGGCCGGGCATCGACACCGTGGAGCGCGAGCTGGACGACGCCTGGATGCGGGACATCGGCCCGACCTTCCTCACCGACGGCCGGGGCGAACTCGCCGCCGTGGACTGGACGTTCAACGGCTGGGGCGCCCAGGAGTGGGCGCGCTGGGAGCACGACGCGAAGATCGGCGCCTATGTGTCCGGCCTCGCGGGCGCGCGGACGTACCCCTCGCGGCTGGTCAACGAGGGCGGCGGGATCCATGTCGACGGCGAGGGCACCGTGCTGCTCACCGAGAGCGTGCAGCTCGGCCCCGAGCGCAACCCGGACTGGACGAGGGAGCGGGTCGAGGCGGAGATCCACGCCCACCTCGGCACCCGCAAGGCGATCTGGCTGCCGCGCGGCCTGACCGCCGACTATCCCCCGCACGGTTACGGCACCCTCGGCCACGTCGACATCGTCGCCGCCTTCGCCCGCCCCGGCGTCGTCGTCGCCCACCACCAGCCGGACCCGGCCCACCCGGACCACGAGGTCACCAAGGAGGTCATCGGCCTGCTCAGGTCCCAGACCGACGCGCACGGCCGCCCCCTGGAGGTCGTGGAGGTCCCCGCGCCGACCGTCCTGGAGGCCGACGGCCACTGGGCCGACTACTCCTACATCAACCACTACCTCTGCAACGGCGGCGTCGTCCTGTGCGCCTTCGACGACCCCCGCGACGAGACCGCCGCCGCGATCTTCGGCCGCCTCTTCCCCGATCGGACCGTCACCCCGGTCGACGCCCGCCGGATCTTCGCGGCCGGCGGCGGCATCCACTGCATCACGCAGCAGCAGCCGAGGTCCCGCCGGGCTTGACCTCAAGGCCGCTTGAGGTCGGAGGCTGAGCACGTGATCACGCAGACTGAACAGACGGAGATCAGCGACCTCGTCGACCGGTACTTCCGGGCGCTGGACGCACGGCGGTTCACGGACGGCTGGGCCGATGGCTTTCTCACCGAGGACATACGCATGCAGACGCCGCTGGGGGCGGCCCGTGGCGCGGATGCCGTCCGCGCCACGGAGGAGGCGCTCAGGCGGTACGAGCGCACGCAGCACATGGCGTCCGGGATCGTCGCCGACATGGACGCCTCGACGGCGCGGGTGTCGTGGAACGCTTTGATGGTCCATGTCCACCACGACGGCATGCTGTTCATGGTGGGCGGGCGCTTCGAGGCTGGGCTCCGGCGGGTCGCCGACGGCTGGCGGTTCAGCCGGATGACCGTGCAGGCGATCTGGACGCAGGGGCAGCCGCCCCTGGGCATCGGGGAACCGGCCGCCCGGCAGCCGTCGGCGACCCGGGTCGGGTAGAACGTACGGGTGAACCTCTTGGTCTGTGTCTGCTGCGGTCATCGGCTCTGCGAGCCGGTCCGGTTGTTGCCCGAGCTGCCCGAGCGCCCCGTGGACACCGGGCGGAAGGACGCCGACGGGATCCGGCAGGCCCCCTCCACCGTGCCGCGGGGGAGCTGTGCGGTGGACCCCGAGCCGTCGGGGACGCCGTTCGTGCCGCACCCCGACCCCGAGTGGGTCGGGGACGCGGTCCCCGGCGTCGCCTTCTCGGACCCCGACGGGCCGGGCTTCCTGATGTCGGCCGGGCCCCGGAACTCCCTGGTGGTGCACCCCGAGGACACCCGCGGCCACCTGCTGGCCGACGACGACTGCCACGACTCCGGCTGCTGCGGACCCACCGGTCAAGAGGGGCCCAATTTCCTGTGCCCGGGGTGCCGGGCGCCGGTGGCGACGCTGTACGCCGAGTGCTACGGGCCGTACGAGACGCACTTCCTGCCCGCCGCCGTCCGGCTGGTGCCCGCATGAGCGAGGGTGCCGCGCCGCGCCGGCGCACCCCCGCCCCGCCCCGCGAGGAACTGCTCGCCGCGGCCATGGGCATGATCGCCGAGCGCGGCCTGGAGAAGCTCACCATGGCGGCGCTCGGCCGTGAGGTCCAGATGAGCAGCGGGCATCTGCTCTACTACTTCCGCTCCAAGGACGAGCTGCTGCTCCAGACCCTGGAGTGGAGCGAGGGACGGCTCGGGGCCGAGCGGAGCCGGCTGCTCGCGGGCCAGGGCCCGGTCCGGGAGCGGCTGGCGGCGTACGTCGACCTGTACGTGCCCGACGGCCACCGCGATCCGCACTGGACCCTGTGGCTGGAGGTCTGGAACCGCTCGCAGAACGCCGACGACGACGCCCGCGCCCGCCAGGCCGCCATCGAGGGGGCCTGGCACCGGGACCTCGTCGCGCTGATCGCCGAGGGGATCTCGCGCGGGGAGTTCCGGCAGGTGGACGCGGACCGCTTCGCCACGCGGGCGCGTGCGCTGCTCGACGGGTTCTCCATCCACGTCGCCATCGGGCTGCGCGGGACGGACCGGGAGCAAGTGCTCGCGCACGTGCGGGAGTTCATCGACGAGGGGCTTGCCATGTAGAGGAATCGACCGCTCCGGCGCCGGGCAGGTACTCGCCCATGGGACTCCAACACTGGAAGCGGATCTGGATCGGCTCGGCGGGGAACATGGTCGAGTGGTTCGACTGGTTCGTGTACGCCAGCTTCGCCACCTACTTCGCCGGGGCGTTCTTCCCGAGCGGGAACCCCACCGCGCAGCTGATGAACACCGCCGGCATCTTCGCCGTCGGGTTCTTCATGCGGCCCGTCGGCGGGTGGCTGCTGGGGCGGGTGGGCGACCGCAGGGGCCGCAAGGCGGCGCTGACGCTGACCGTCACCCTGATGTCGGCCTCGGCGGTGCTGATCGCCGTCGCGCCCACGTACGCCGTCGCCGGGTACGGCGGCGCCCTCGTGCTGCTGGTCGCCCGGCTGCTCCAGGGCCTGTCGGTGGGCGGCGAGTACGCGGCCAGTGCCACCTACCTCACCGAGGCCACCGAAGCGGGCAGGCGCGGCTTCGCCTCCAGCTTCCAGTACGTCTCCATGACCGTCGGCCAGATCATCGGCCTCGGCCTCCAGATCGTGCTCCAGCGCACCATGACCGACTCCGCCCTGCACAGCTACGGCTGGCGCATCCCGTTCGTCGTCGGCGCCCTCGGCGCGGCCGTCGTCTTCTATCTGCGCCGGCACATGCCGGAGAGCGAGGTGTACGACGAGGACGCCTCGGCCGCCGGGGAGCGCGGCACCCTGCGCGCCCTGTGGCGGTACCGGCGCGAGGCGTTCCTCGTCATCGCGCTCACCATGGGCGGCACGGTGGCGTACTACACGTACACCACCTATCTGACCAAGTACCTCTCCAACTCGGCGGGCCTGTCCAAGAACACCGCCACCCTCGTCTCCTTCACCGCGCTGATCGTCTTCGCCGCGCTCCAGCCGCTCGCCGGGGCGCTGTCGGACCGGATCGGGCGGCGGCCGCTGCTGATCACCTTCGCGGTCGGCTCCACCGTCCTGACCGTGCCGGTCATGACCCTGCTGAAGCACGCCGGCGGCTACTGGCCCGCCCTCGGCCTCGCCCTGCTCGCCTTGGTGATCGTCACCGGATACACCTCGATCAACGCCTGTGTGAAGGCGGAGCTGTTCCCCACAGGTGTCCGCTCCTTGGGCGTCGCCCTCCCGTACGCCCTCGCCAACGCCCTCTTCGGCGGCACCGCCGAATACATCGCCCTGTGGTTCAAGAAGGCCGGGATCGAATCCGGTTTCTACTGGTATGTGGCGGGATGTGCGGCTGTGTCGCTCGTCGTGTACGTCACCATGCGGGAGACGAAGGACCTGGACCTGGCCGGAACGCGGGGGGCCGCCGGTGCGGATGAGTCCAGTCTGACGACCGCATCCTGAGACGGGCGGTGAGCCGGGGGCGGCGCTGTGCCAGACTTCCCCCGTGCTTACGTTCGCCACGATTATTGGCAGCAGGCGCGCCGGTCCGCAGTGACCATCTCGTACGACCACGTGCGGGTGGCCACCGTCGTCCTCGACCCGCGCGCAGACCTCTCGCATCCGCGAGGGGTTTTTTCGTTTTACGGCCCACCTTCAGCCGTGAATCGTGCGCGGGGGAGTATTGGGGGGACGGTGGAGCCGGTCATTCCGGTAAGACCGAAGATTCACAACAGGAGCCTTGAGATCATGACCGAGACGGCAACCAACGAGCTCGACGACTCGTTCCACGTCTTCGACACGACGCTGCGCGACGGCGCGCAGCGCGAGGGCATCAACCTGACCGTCGCGGACAAACTCGCCATCGCCCGGCACCTGGACGACTTCGGCGTCGGCTTCATCGAGGGCGGCTGGCCCGGCGCCAACCCCCGTGACACCGAGTTCTTCGCCCGCGCCAAGAACGAGATCGACTTCCGGCACGCCCGACTGGTCGCCTTCGGCGCCACCCGCCGCGCCGGCGCCAAGGCCGCCGAGGACCCCCAGGTCAGGGCGCTGCTGGAGTCCGGGGCGCCGGTGATCACGCTGGTCGCCAAGTCGCACGACCGGCATGTCGAGATGGCGCTGCGCACCACGCTGGACGAGAACCTGGAGATGGTCCGGGACACCGTGTCGTACCTGCGCGAGCAGGGCCGCCGGGTCTTCGTGGACTGCGAGCACTTCTTCGACGGCTACCGCGCGAACCCCGAGTACGCCAAGGCCGTCGTCCGTGCGGCCTCGGAGGCCGGGGCGGACGTGGTGGTGCTGTGCGACACCAACGGCGGCATGCTGCCCGCCCAGGTGCACGCCGTCGTCGCCACCGTGCTCGCCGACACCGGCGCCCGGCTCGGCATCCACGCCCAGGACGACACCGGCTGCGCGGTCGCCAACACCCTGGCCGCCGTCGACGGCGGCGCCACCCACGTGCAGTGCACGGCCAACGGATACGGCGAGCGCGTCGGCAACGCCAACCTGTTCCCCGTGGTCGCCGCCCTGGAGCTGAAGTACGGCAAGAAGGTGCTGCCCGAGGGCCGGCTGCGCGAGATGACCCGGATCTCGCACGCCATCGCCGAGGTCGTCAACCTCACGCCCTCCACCCATCAGCCGTACGTGGGCGTGTCCGCCTTCGCGCACAAGGCCGGGCTGCACGCCTCGGCGATCAAGGTCGACCCGGACCTGTACCAGCACATCGACCCCGCGCAGGTCGGCAACACCATGCGGATGCTGGTCTCCGACATGGCGGGCCGCGCCTCCGTCGAGCTGAAGGGCAAGGAACTCGGCGTCGACCTCGGCGGCGACCGCGAGCTGATCGGCCGGGTCGTCGCCCGCGTCAAGGAGCGCGAGCTCAAGGGCTACACCTACGAGGCCGCCGACGCCTCCTTCGAGCTGCTGCTGCGCGGCGAGGCCGAGGGCAGGGCGCTGAAGTACTTCGACGTCGAGTCCTGGCGGGCGATCGCCGAGGACCGCCCCGACGGCAGCCACGCCAACGAGGCCACGGTCAAGCTGTGGGCCAAGAGCGAGCGCATCGTCGCCACCGCGGAGGGCAACGGCCCGGTCAACGCCCTCGACCGCGCCCTGCGCGTCGCCCTGGAGAAGATCTACCCCCAGCTCGCCGGCCTGGAACTGGTCGACTACCGCGTCCGCATCCTGGAGGGCCGCCACGGCACGTCCTCCACCACCCGGGTCCTCATCTCCACCTCCGACGGCACCGGCGAGTGGTCGACGGTGGGCGTCGCGGAGAACGTCATCGCCGCGTCCTGGCAGGCACTGGAGGACGCCTACACCTACGGTCTGCTGCGGGCCGGCGTGGAACCGGCGGCGTAGCACCCACCGGCCCACCCCGAAGCGGGGTCCGGAGAGGTCAGGGGGCCCGCCAGATGTTGTCGAAGGCGGCGTGTTCGATCCGGCGGCGTTCGCGGACGGCCGTCAGTTCGGTGACCGCGTCGCCGACGGCGGCCAGCACGGTGAGGACCGCGTCGTCGGTGTACTCGGCGCGGTCCGTGCGGTCCTCGCCGATGCCCAGCGGGGCGGCGAGGCCCGCCAGGACGGGCTCGTGGGACCACCAGCGGTCGGCCGCGTGCCGCCGGGCGGGCGTGTCGGCCCGCGCCTCGTCCCCGCCGCGCCGGGGCAGCCAGCGCCGCCGCTCACCGGTGAGCTGACCCGCGCGGTCCAGGGTGTCGTGGTAGGCGGCGGCGAGCCCGCGCCCCCGGCGCCACAGCCAGTCCTCGACCGTCTCGTACGGCTCCTCCCGCACCAGCGCCGCGTCCGCCTCGTCCAGCATCCGGTCACCGGTGGTCAGCACCGGCCCCGGCACCACGCGCTCGCCGTCCAGGGTGAGCGCCCGCGTGCCGAGCAGGTCGATCAGCTCGGCCCCCGCGAGGGCCAGCGACAGGTCGCCCTGCTCGACGGGGCGCTCGCCGGGGACGTCCACGCTGACGAGGAACAGGTCCTGCGGTGTGGTCATGGGGTCTCCAGATCGCCGGGGCGTCAGGCGCGGCCCGGGTCGCTCGGATGGGACTCCAGCGGGGTGACGGTGAGACTCATCCAGGGCCGCAACGGCAGCGTACCGAGCACCTTCTCACGCAGTTCGGCCTCGTCCGCGGCGCGCCACACGCCGAGGCTGCGCCAGCTGCCGGGGCCGGGCCGCTCGCCGGCCGGGCGCCACAGCCGCGACAGATGACCGGCGGCCGCCAGTTCCCCGGCCCGGACGGCCTCGGCGGCCCGCCGCTCGGCCACCTGCTCCTCGGTGGTGCCCTCGGGCACCGAGGTGGTGATGTCGACCAGGAACTCGCGCATGATCCCGCTCCCTCGGCGAGCGACGAACCGGCTGGGGGACGCCGGACTCCCTCATCGTCCCCCAGCCGCCCCGGGGCCGCTCGTCACCGCAGTTGCCACTTCTGGTTGGCCGCCCCGGTGCAGGACCAGATCTGGGCGCGGGCGCCGTTGGCCGAGGAGTTGTCCGTGACGTCCAGGCACTTGTCCGCGGCGAGGTTCACCACGTCATGGGTGGCGGCGTCGTACGACCACCGCTGGGCGCCGGTGCCGTTGCAGTCGTAGAGCTGCACCTTGGCCCCGTCGGCCGTCGAGCCCGAGGTGACGTCCAGGCACTTGCCGAGCGCCTGTACGGAGCCGTCGGGCCGGACGGTCCACTGCTGGGCGGCGGTGCCGTTGCAGTCGTAGAGCTGTACGGCCGTACCGTTGGCGCTCGACGCGCCGGCCACGTCCAGGCACTTGCCGGCGAGGCCCACGAAGGCGCCGCTGGTGGCGCCGCCGCCGGACTGGGTGCCGGACCAGGTGAAGGTGGCGGAGGTCTTGCCGGGCAGCGAGTAAGTGGCGTGCTGGGAGCCCCAGTCGATGGTCACCGTCTGCGCGGCGGAGGAGCCGTTGTAGGCGATCAGCGCCTTGCTGCCGTCCGGGTTGCGCCAGGCCACGTTGGGCACGGTGGTGGAGGCGGTGGAGGCGATCCGCTGGGCGCCGGGCCGTACGAACTTGGTCAGCTGGCCCATGTCGTAGTACTCGACGGTGTAGTCCACGCTCCCGCTCCTCGCGTCCCCGTCGTGCACGGTGACCAGGCCGGTGCAGGTGCCGCAGCCGCCGTTGTGCGGGCCCATGTCCTGGTCCACGGCCAGCGACCACTTGGTCACCGACTTCGCCCAGTTGCGGGTGTAGTCGATGATGTTCGCCATGTCCTCGTGCTGCTGGTCGGCGATCCACGTGCCACCGGAGTGCTCGGTGCCGAAGGCGTCCAGCGAGGGGTACGTGTCGTGGACGGCCGTCTGTTCGGAGACGTCGCCGCCGTAGCCGTGCCAGGCGATGCCGCCGAAGTTGGGGTGGTCGCGGATCGCCGGGTCGTCCACGGACTGGGCGGCGTAGGAGTCGTAGGTGTCCCAGTTCCAGTCGTGCGCGAGGACCTTGGTGCTCAGGCCCGCCGACTGGAGCCGGGGCAGCAGGTCGTTCTTGAGGAAGTAGGCCAGCCCGCTCGCGTTCCAGCTCATCGAGGGGTAGCCGGAGCAGCAGGTCGGCTCGTTCTGCGGGGTCACGTACGAGACGTCGACGCCCTGGTCCCGGTACGCCTGGAGGTACTTGACGAAGTAGGACGCGTAGGCGGCGTAGTCCTCCGCCTTCAGCCAGCCGCCGTTGAGCGAGCCGCTGTCCTTCATCCAGGCCGGGGCGGTCCAGGGCGAGGCCATCACGGTCAGCGAGGGGTTGAGCTGGAGCGCCTGCCGGGTGAGCGGCACCACGTCCGCGAGGTCGTGCGCGATCGAGAAGGCGCTGAGGTCCGGGTCGGTCTGCCCGGAGGGGACGTCGTCGTACGTGTAGCCGTAACGGGCCAGGTCCGAGGCGCCCATCGGGTTGCGCAGGAAGGACAGGCCGATGCCGTCCGTCGGCGAGAACAGCTTGCGCATCGTCGCGTCCCGGGTCGCCTGGGACAGGGCGCCGCCGCTGTTCAGCAGCCAGGCCGCGGTGTCGGTGAACGAGGCGCCGCCACCGGTGAAGGTCTGGTAGCGGGTGTTCTCGTCCACGGTGATGTCGGTGCCGCCACCGCCCGTGCCGGACTGGAAGGCGAACGGCGCCTGTGCTTCGAGGCCGCGCACGACATGGCGTCCGGCGGAGTCGTCGGTGGTGGTGAGCCAGGCGGTGACCTGCTCACCGGCGGCGTGCGCGGGGGGTACGGCCGCGGTGAAGCCGGCGGCGGAGAGCAGCCCGGCCAGCAGCAGCCGGAGTGCGCGGGGGGATCTCCTCATGGTGCGTCGCCCTTCCTCTCGGGTCGACAGAGCGGGCTGACGGGGACCGGCGCAACCGGCCCGTGGTCTTGACGAGTTGGTGAGGCGTCAGTTAACTCACGGCGTGAGCTAAGCCATGAGTGAAACATGAGAGCCGAGGGAAGGTCCATGCGAAGGCCAAGAACCGCCTTGCTCGTCCCCGGGGCCCTGCTCGCCGCCCTGCTGCCCCTGTCCGCCGCGGCGCACGCCGCCGACGATCCGCCGCCGGTGCCCGTCGACCGCTTCGAGGGCGAGGTGCCCTTCGCGTCCCAGCCCGCCGACGGCATCTTCACCTGGGGCGGCGACACCGACGACCCGCCCACGCTGAGCCTCGCCGACCGCGCCGACGCCCCCGAGGGCGCCAAGGTGCTCACCGGCACCTACGACATCAGCGGCTATGGCGGCTTCACCCATGACTTCGCCGCGGACCAGCCCGCCCACGACTGGTCCGCCCACCAGGGCATCCGCTTCTGGTGGGAGGGGCACGACAACGGCAAGAAGATCCCCTTCGAGATCAAGGACGGCGGCGCGAACGGCGAGGCGTCCGAGCTGTGGACGACCTCCTTCACCGACGACTTCACCGGCTGGAAGCAGATCCAGCTCCCCTTCAGCGACTTCGCGTATCGCACCGACTACCAGCCCGTCGGCGGCATCGACCACGTCCTCGGCCTCACGCAGATGTGGGGGTACGCCCTCACGCTGCCGACCGGCCTCAAGGGCCAATTCGCCATGGATGACGTGGAGTTGTACGGCAAGGCCGACCAGGCGCTGCACGCCTCCGTCAGCACCGACGCGCCCGTCTACCCGGTGGTCGAGGGCGGCACCGCCCGGGTGCGGGTCACCCTGGCCACCACCGGCGACAAGCCCGTGGACGCACCGGTGACCGTCACCTACGCCACTGCCGGCGGCACCGCCACCGAGGGCCAGGACTACACCCCGGTCTCCGGCACCCTCACCTTCCCGGCGGGCACCGCCTCGGGCGCCTCGGCGACCGTCGAGGTGCCCACCCGCAAGGACCGGGCGGGCGAGTCCGCCGAGACGATCCCGCTCAAGCTCACGGTGGACGGCGCCAAGGCCCCCGCCGAGACGCCGCAGATCGTCATCGACGCGCACGGACTGCCCTACCTCGACCCGAAGCTGCCGGTGAAGAAGCGGGTCGCGGACCTGCTGTCGCGGATGTCCCTGGCGGAGAAGGCCGGGCAGATGACCCAGGCCGAGCGCGACGGCCTCGCCCCCGGCGACATCGCCTCCTACGACCTCGGCTCGCTCCTGTCCGGCGGCGGCTCCACGCCCACGCCCAACACCGCCGAGGCCTGGGCGAAGATGATCGACGGCTTCCAGCTGCGGGCGCAGGCGACGCGCTTCCAGATCCCGCTGATCTACGGCGTGGACGCGGTGCACGGCCACAACAACCTCTACGGCGCCACGGTCATGCCGCACAACATCGGCCTCGGCGCCACCAGGGACCCTCAACTCGCCGAGCAGACCGGCGCGGTGACCGCCGCCGAGGTGCGCGCGACCGGCGTCCCCTGGGACTTCGCGCCCTGCGTGTGCGTGAGCCGCGACGAACGCTGGGGCCGCTCCTACGAGTCCTTCGGCGAGGACCCGGCGCTCGTGGAGTCCATGGAGACGGTGATCCAGGGCCTCCAGGGCCGCGCGGACGGCAGTGACCTCAGCCGCGACGACAAGGTCCTCGCCACCGCCAAGCACTTCGTCGGTGACGGCGGCACCGCCTACGGCTCCTCCACCACCGGCACCTACACCATCGACCAGGGTGTCACCACCGTCACCCGGCAGCAGCTGGAGGACATCCACCTGGCGCCGTACAAGACCGCCGTCCAGCGCGGCATCGGCACCGTCATGCCGTCGTTCTCCTCCCTCGACATCACCGGCGACGGCAAGGGCGCGGTCAAGATGCACGCCCGCGGCGACATGATCAACGGCGAGCTGAAGGGCCGGATGGGCTTCGACGGCTTCGTCATCAGCGACTGGAACGCCATCGACCAGCTCCCCGGCGACTACGCGAACCACGTCCGCACGGCCGTGAACGCGGGCGTCGACATGATGATGGTGCCGTACTCGTACAAGGACTTCAGCGGCACGCTCGTCGACGAGGTGAAGGCGGGCCGGGTCACCGAGGCGCGGATCGACGACGCCGTCTCCCGCATCCTCACCCAGAAGTTCGAGCTGGGCCTGTTCGAGCACCCGTACGCCGACACCAGCGGCGCCGCCGACATCGGCTCCCCGGCCCACCGCGCCGTCGCCCGCAAGGCGGCCGCCGAGTCGCAGGTGCTGCTCAAGAACAGCGGCGGGCTGCTGCCGCTGAAGAAGAGCGAGAAGGTCTACGTCGCCGGGTCCAACGCCGACGACATCGGCAACCAGACCGGCGGCTGGACCCTCACCTGGCAGGGCGCCTCGGGCGACACCGTCCCCGGCACCACCATCCTCCAGGGCATGCGGCAGGCCGGCGGGGACGTCACGTACTCCAAGGACGCCTCCGCCCCGACCGGCGGGTACGACGTCGGCGTGGTCGTCGTCGGCGAGACCCCCTACGCCGAGGGCGTCGGCGACGTCGGCAACGGCCACTCGCTGTCCCTGTCGGCGGCCGACCAGGCGGCGGTGGACAAGGTGTGCGGCGCCATGAAGTGCGTGGTGCTGATCGTCTCCGGCCGGCCCCAGCTCATCGGCGACCGGCTCGGCGAGATCGACTCCCTGGTGGCCTCGTGGCTGCCCGGCACCGAGGGCGAGGGCGTCGCCGACGTCCTCTACGGCGACCGCCCCTTCACCGGACAGCTCCCGGTCACCTGGCCGAAGTCCGAGTCCCAGCTGCCGATCAACGTGGGCGACGCGTCGTACGACCCCCAGTTCCCCTACGGGTGGGGCCTGACCACCGGCACCACGGTGCCGCGCGCCGACGCGGGCACGTGGAAGTCGCTGGCCGCGCGGGCCGCGGCGGCGGAGCGGCGCGGTGACCGGCACACCGGTCAGGACCTGGTCACCCAGGCCCGGCTGCTGGTCCAGCAGCGGGCGGGGGAGCGGATGACGGCGGCCGTGGCGAAGCCCTTCGCCGACGCGGACCACCTGCTGCTGACCGGCAAGTACGGGCAGGCGGTGGAGAAGCTGACGGAGGCGTACCGGGCGGCCTGACCGGTTCGCTCTGAGTCACCCTTTGCGGGGGGCTTCGGGTAGCGTCGAGACATGAAGGCCCTCCCGCGGACCCGAAGCCTCTCCGTCCTGCTGTTCGCCGTGCTCGCCCTGCTCCTGGCGACCGGCCTCGCGCCCGGGGCGAGCGCGGACACCGGTACCTCCGCGATCGCCCGCGCCCTGCGCTCCGGCCCGGTCTACGTGGACCCGGCGGCGTCCGCCCAGCTCTCCCGGGCGGACGCCGACGCGCTGGCGAAACGGATCAAGGACGCGAACAAACCGCTGTTCATCGCGGTCCTCCCGGCCGGCTACCCCACCGCGAACCTCTTCTCGGACCTGCGCGCCGCCACCGGCATCACCGGCCTGTACGGCATCCGCCTCGGCGACCGCTTCGACGCCCGCGCCGACGCCTCCGTCATGTCGCCGACCGCCCGCCAGAACCTGGTGAGCAGCGTCCGCGGCGAGGACGCGAAGGCCCAGCTCACCGACTTCACCGACCGCGCCCTGGCCAACATGGGCGGCCACGCCCCGCGCAGCTGGCACGCGGCGGACGGCGGGGGCGGCTCCGGCGCGGGCCTGATCGCGGTCGCCGCGGTGCTGGTGGCGGGCGGCGCGGGCGCGTACGCGCTGGTGCGGCGGGGCCGGCGGCGGCGCGCGGCGGAACAGCGGGCCGCGCTGGACCGGCTGCGGGTGGTGGTGGACGAGGACATCACCGCGTTCGGGGAGGAACTCGACCGCCTCGACTTCCATCCGGCCGAACCCGGCGCCGACGACGCGATGCGCGCCGACTACGAGCGCGCCCTGGACGCCTACGAGACCGCGAAGCAGCGGATGGCCGAGGCGGCCAGGCCGGAGGACGTCCGCCCGGTCACCCAGGCACTGGAGGACGGGCGCTTCTCCCTCGCCCAGCTTGCCGCCCGCCGGGAGGGCCGCCCGCTGCCCGAGCGCCGCCCGCCCTGCTTCTTCGACCCCCGCCACGGCCCCTCGGTCGCCGACGCCGCCTGGACCCCGCCCGGCGGCGCCCCGCGCGAGGTCCCGGTCTGCGCCGCCGACGCCACCCGCCTCGCCGACGGCCACGACCCCGCGGTCCGCGAGGTCGACACCGAGTACGGCCGCCGCCCCTACTGGGACGCCGGCCCCGCCTACGGCCCCTGGGCCGGCGGCTACTTCGGCGGCGGCATCCTCCCCGGCCTGCTCTTCGGCACCGTGCTGGGCAGCATGATGTCCACCCCGTCCTACGCGGCCGACTACGGCGTCGGCTACGGCGACTTCAGCGACTACCAGGGCGGCGACGTCTCCGGCACCGACTTCGACCCCGACGACTTCGGCGGCGGCTTCGGCGACGGCGGCGATTTCGGCGGGGGCGGCGACTTCGGGGGCGGGGGCGACTTCGGGGGCGGCTTCGGCAACTGAGCCGCGCGGCCCTGGGTGACGAGGTGCGCGACGCCGGTCGCCTGACCGAGTCTGCCCGGACGGCCGGGCGCGACACCCGCGAAACGCGAGAGCGTGCCCGGCATCCCCTGGTCCAGGGGCGCCGGGCACGCTCGGATGCGGAGGTGCCGCCGACGGGTCACGCGTTCTTGATCGCGGAGACGTCGAAGTTCAGCTTGATCTTGTCGGAGACCAGGACACCGCCCGTCTCCAGCGCGGCGTTCCAGGTCAGGCCCCACTCGGAGCGCAGCAGCTCGGTCTTGCCCTCGAAGCCGGCGCGCTCGTTGCCGAAGGGGTCCTTGGCGACGCCGTTGAACTCCAGGTCGATGCTGATCTGCCGGGTGACGCCGAGCAGGGAGAGGTCGCCGGTGATGCGGTAGTCGTCGCCGCCCAGGGACTCCGCCTTGGTGGAGCGGAAGGTCATCGCCGGGAACTCGTCGATCTTGAAGAAGTCGGCCGACTTCAGGTGGCCGTCACGGTCGGCGTTGCCGGTGTCGATGCTCGCCATCTCGATGTCCAGGGTGGCGGTCGAGTTGGCCGGATTCTGCCCGTCCAGGTGGAGGCTGCCGGTGAACTCCTGGAAACTGCCCCGCACGTTGGTGACCATCGCGTGGCGGGCCACGAACTCGATCGTGGTGTGCGCGGGGTCGATCGTGTAGTCGCCGGTCAGCGCGGCCAGCTCGGGGCCGGCGGCCTGCGCGGCGGTGGCGGTCGTGTTGTCCTTGCGGCTGAAGATGCCCATGGTGTCCTCCGGGAGCCATTCTGTTTAACGTTCAACGAACCCTGCCACTCACACGGTAGACCCATTCTGTTTAGATTTCAACATCATCCGCAGCGTGGTGTGTCAATGACTGAAAGTCACCGTGGCGTACGGGTCGGGAGATGCCCGGTACCGTGGGGGCGGGTCGCGGCGGAGGGGCCGTCCGAGGGGTGCCGTCACTCCAGGGATGGCATGCGCGTTCCCACTAATGCGGGATGGTCCCCTGTCGGTACCTTTGTGGCATCCCTACAACGCAAGCCGCCTCTGAGCAGTCGGAACGGCTGCACGCCGCCGTGGTTCTGTTCACTGGTACCAGGAAAACGGGCCGGAGACTGTACGGAGTCGACGGCTCGCTTTCCTTGATGTCCTTCGTAAGGTCGCTACATGACCGTTTTGGAAGAGACGACGGGTGAGCCGACCGGCGAGCCGACGGACGCGCGCGGACGGGTCGCCGAACTGCACGACATCCGTGCGCGGGCCGTGGCCGGCCCGAGCGAGAAGGCGACCGCGGCGCAGCACGCCAAGGGCAAGCTGACGGCACGGGAGCGGATCGAGCTGCTCCTGGACCCGGGGTCCTTCCAGGAGGTCGAGCAGCTGCGCCGGCACCGGGCGACCGGGTTCGGGCTGGAGGCGAAGAAGCCGTACACCGACGGTGTGATCACCGGCTGGGGCACGGTGGAGGGCCGCACGGTCTTCGTCTACGCGCACGACTTCCGGATCTTCGGCGGCGCGCTGGGCGAGGCCCACGCCACCAAGATCCACAAGATCATGGACATGGCCATCGCGGCCGGCGCGCCCCTGGTCTCCCTGAACGACGGCGCCGGCGCCCGCATCCAGGAGGGCGTCAGCGCCCTCGCCGGCTACGGCGGCATCTTCCAGCGCAACACGAAGGCCTCGGGTGTCATCCCGCAGATCTCCGTCATGCTGGGCCCTTGCGCGGGCGGCGCGGCCTACTCGCCGGCCCTCACGGACTTCGTCTTCATGGTCCGCGAGACCTCGCAGATGTTCATCACCGGACCGGACGTGGTCAAGGCGGTGACGGGCGAGGAGATCACCCAGAACGGCCTGGGCGGCGCGGACGTGCACGCCGAGACCTCCGGCGTCTGCCACTTCGCGTACGACGACGAGGAGACCTGCATCGCGGAGGTGCGTTACCTCCTGTCGCTGCTGCCGCAGAACAACCGCGAGAACCCGCCGCGCGTGGCGTCCTCCGACCCGGCCGACCGCCGCTCGGACGTGCTCCTCGACCTGGTCCCGGCCGACGGGAACCGGCCGTACGACATGGCCAAGGTCATCGAGGAGATCGTCGACGACGGCGAGTACCTGGAGGTCCACGAGCGCTGGGCCCGCAACATCATCTGTGCCCTGGCCCGCCTCGACGGCCAGGTGGTCGGCATCATCGCCAACCAGCCGCAGGTCCTCGCGGGCGTACTGGACATCGAGGCGAGCGAAAAAGCTGCGCGCTTTGTCCAGATGTGTGACGCTTTCAATGTTCCGATCGTGACCTTCCTGGACGTGCCCGGGTTCCTCCCCGGTGTCGACCAGGAGCACGGCGGAATCATCCGGCACGGCGCGAAGCTGCTGTACGCCTACTGCAACGCCACCGTGCCGAGGATCTCGCTCATCCTGCGCAAGGCGTACGGAGGTGCCTACATCGTCATGGACTCCCAGTCGATCGGCGCCGACCTGACCTACGCCTGGCCCACGAACGAGATCGCCGTGATGGGCGCGGACGGCGCGGCCAACGTCATCTTCCGCCGCCAGATCGCCGAGGCGGAGGACCCCGAGGCCATGCGGGCGCGGATGGTCAAGGAGTACAAGTCCGAGCTGATGCACCCGTACTACGCCGCCGAGCGCGGCCTGGTCGACGACGTCATCGACCCGGCCGAGACCCGCGAGGTGCTGGTGAAGTCGCTGGCGATGCTGCAGACCAAGCACGCCGACCTCCCGTCCCGCAAGCACGGCAACCCCCCGCAGTAACCGAGCGGACCTCTCTCTTACGGAGACTCACACCCATGAGCCCTGCACCCATGAGCACTGCCGACATCCGCGTCGAGAAGGGCCACGCCGACCCCGAGGAGGTCGCCGCCATCACGGCCGTCCTGCTCGCCCGCGCCGCGGCCCGCCCCGAGCCCACCCGCCACCGCTCCCACCCCAAGGCCGGCTGGCGCCGCCTGGACCGCGAGCCCGGCTTCCGCGCCCCGCACAGCTGGCACGGCTGAACCGAGCGGACATGAAGAAGGGCCCCTCCAGGAGGGGCCCTTCTTCATGCGCCCCGTCAGGGGCGCGGAGCTGGGGCCTCTCCATCGGAAAGGCCCTGGAGCTCAGCGCAGTCGCGCCATCAGCGCGTGCTCCACCAGCGTGATGAGCGTCGACTTCGCGTCGGCGCGGTGCCGGGCGTCGGTGGTGATGATCGGGGTGTCGGGCCCGATCTGGAGCGCCTCGCGCACCTCGTCCGGGTTGTAGGGCTGGTTGCCGTCGAAGCCGTTGAGGGCGATGACGAACGGCAGGCCGCTGTTCTCGAAGTAGTCGACGGCCGGGAAGCAGTCGGCGAGCCTGCGGGTGTCGACGAGGACGACGGCGCCGATGGCGCCGCGTACGAGGTCGTCCCACATGAACCAGAAGCGGTCCTGACCCGGCGTACCGAAGAGGTACAGGATGAGGTCCTGGTCCAGGGTGATGCGGCCGAAGTCCATGGCCACCGTGGTGGTGGTCTTGTCCCCGGTGTGGGTGAGGTCGTCGATGCCGGCCGACGCGGACGTCATGACGGCCTCTGTGCGCAGCGGGTTGATCTCCGAGACGGCGCCGACGAACGTGGTCTTGCCCACGCCGAAGCCGCCCGCCACCACGATCTTCGCGGAGGTGGTGGAGCGACTCTGAGAAACCGGCCCTCCGCTAGAGCTTGCGAAGTCCACTGAGCACCCTTTCGAGCAGTGTCACGTCTGGCTGGCCACCGGCGTTCTCGTCGCCGCCGGGCTGATGGATGGCGACCAGGCCCGCCTCCGCCAAGTCGGCGACGAGGATCCTGGCCACGCCGAGGGGGATCGTCAGCAGGGCCGAGACCTCGGCCACCGACTTGATCTCCCGGCACAGATTGCAGATCCGCTGATGCTCGGGCAGTTGGCCCTGCATCTGGTGCGGAGCAGCGGTGGTGTGCACCAGTGCCTCGATGGCGAGCTGGTAGCGCGGGCGGGTCCGGCCGCCGGTCATGGCGTACGGACGCACCAGGGGGTTGTTCGCGGCCGCGGGCGCCGGCTCGGGGCGGCGCTGCGGCTGGACCGGCTGGATACGCGGGGCCGGCGGCTGGTCGTACGGCGAGGGGCCGGGGCCCTGCGGGGCGTACGGCTGCCGGTGCTGGGGTGCGGAGGGGAATTCGTACGGGTTCGCCGAGCCGTCGCCGTGGCCCTGGGCAGGGCCGTACGACCAATTGCCCGAGGGCGAACCTCCTGGGGGTGTTGCCACTTTCTCCTCCTCCGACTGCGTCGGGCACCCATCCGTGTGGAGCCGCGTCCCGAAACCTTACGGCCCCGGGACACGAATACGCACCGTCCGATTACTAGTTGAGAAGGCTGCCCTGGAGCTCCGCGCGGAGATCCGGGGTGAGGACCGTGCCCGCCCGGTCCACCAGCAGGGCCATCTCGTACCCGATGAGGCCGATGTCCGCTTCCGGGTGGGCCAGGACCGCGAGGGACGATCCGTCCGAGATGGACATCAGGAAGAGGAATCCCCGCTCCATCTCCACAACCGTCTGGTTGACGCTGCCGCCCTCGAAGATGCGCGAGGCACCGGCGGTCAGCGAGGTCAGACCGGAGGCGACGGCCGCGAGCTGGTCGGCGCGGTCACGGGGGAACCCTTCGGACATCGCCAGAAGGAGTCCGTCGGCGGAGACCACCACGGTGTGGGACACCCCCGGGGTGTTGTCCACGAAGTTGGTGATCAACCAGTTCAGGTTCTGTGCCGCCTGGCTCATCGGGCTCACACTAACGCTCCTGGTTGTAGGTGCTGTCAGGACCACTGTGTTGATTCCCAGTGGCCTGGCCGTTCGTTTCACTGCCTGCGCCGCGTCCGCGCTGGACGCCCCGGCGCAGGTTGCTCAGCCTGCCCCGGACGTCCTCCGGGGCGCGGGAGACCTGGGGGCCTCCCTGAGGGGTGGTCTCGGCGCTGCCCTCGACCAGGTTGGCCTTGGGCACCCGCCGCGGCAGCCCGGAGGCGGTGACCCCGCCTGCCTTGGGCTTGCGCAGCTGGGAAGCCTGCTGCCAGCGCTCGTCGTTCGCCGAACGCCAGTCGCCGTCACCGTTGTTCCCCGGTGCCGAAGCCGGCGTCTCCTGCCGCGCGGGGCCCGCGTCCTCAAAACCGCCCGTGGCGGAGCCCCGGCGGGGCAGCCCGGCGTCGGTCAGCGCGTGCGCCGCCGGTGCGGCCGCTCCCGGACTGTCGAAGCCTACGCGGTTCTGCTCACTCGCGTCGGCCGGCGCGGATTCCGTTTCCGGAGCGTAATGGGCCGGGTAACCGTTCTGATAAGCGTTCTGCTGCTGCCAGTCACCCTGGTAGGCGGGCTCCGCATAGCCGCCCTGGGCGTAACCGCCGCCCGCCGAGTAGCCCTCCGCGCCCGGCACTTCGCCGTTCTGGGGGTAGAACTGGCCGTCGTACGACTGCTCGTAGGAGGCGGACGGCGTCTCCGTGTACGGCTCCTGGTACGCCTGCTCCTGGTACGCGCTCTCCTCGTACGACTGCTGCTGAGGCTGCTGCGGCTGCTCGTGGTAACCGGTGCTCTGGCCGTCGAAGAGCGGTTCCGCATAGGTCTCCGCGGTGTCGTGCCGCGGCTCGGCCGGCTGCTGGCCGTGGGCCTGCGCCTCCAGGGCGGCCCGGCGCTCCTCGCGGAGCAGGGAGCGGCCGACCGGGTCCAGATCGCGGAGGTCGTCGGGGATCTCGGTGTACTGGCTGTCGTCGAAGCCGAGTTCGGCCGCGGTGCGCAGCGGCTGCGCGTCCGTGTGCTCCGCCCGGAACTGCTGCTCCGGGATGATCTGCGAGACCGTGAACTCCTCGCGGTCCAGCGCGGTGTCGCCGCCACCGCCGTGTGTGATCGCGTCCGGCAGCATGACCAGGGAGGTGGTGCCCGCCTGCTCGCCCGAGGGGCGGAGCTGGACCCGGATGCCGTGCCGGTCGGACAGCCGGCCGACCACGAACAGGCCCATGCGCTGGGAGATCGCGGCGTCCACGGTCGGCGGGTTGGCCAGCTTGTGGTTGATGTCCGCGAAGTCCTCGGCGGTCAGACCGATGCCCTTGTCGTGGATCTCGACCATGACGCGGCCGTCGGGCAGCCGGGTCGCGGTGACCCTGACCTTGGTCTGCGGCGAGGAGAACGTCGTGGCGTTCTCCAGCAGCTCGGCGAGCAGGTGCACGAGGTCGGTGACGGCACGGCCGTGGATCTCGGCCTCCGGCACCCCGGACAGCTCGATGCGCTCGTACTGCTCCACCTCGGAGGAGGCGGCGCGCAGCACGTCCACCAGCGGGACCGGCTGGTCCCAGCGGCGGCCGGGCTCCTCGCCCGCGAGGACCAGGAGGTTCTCGCCGTTGCGGCGCATACGGGTGGCCAGGTGGTCCAGCTTGAAGAGGTTCTCCAGCTGGTCCGGGTCGGCCTCGTTGTTCTCCAGGTCGGTGATCAGGGTCAGCTGGCCCTCGATCAGCGACTGGTTGCGGCGCGAGAGGTTGGTGAAGATCGCGTTGATGTTGCCCCGCAGCAGGGCCTGCTCGGAGGCGAGCCGGACCGCCTCGCGGTGCACCTGGTCGAAGGCGCGGGCGACCTCGCCGATCTCGTCCTTGGTGTGGATCGGGATCGGGGCCACCCGGGTGTCGACCCGGCCGGGGTCGGTGCGCGACAACTGGTCGACCAGCATCGGCAGGCCCTGCTCGGCGATGCCGAAGGCGGCGTTGCGCAGCCGGCGCATCGAGCGGCTCATCTGCCGGGCGACCGCACCGGCCAGGAAGAAGGCGAGCAGCAGGGCGAGCAGCACGGCGGCACCGGTGATGATCGCGGACGTCCGGGCGTCGTCGGCGATGCCGGACGCCTCGTTCAGCGCCTTGTCGGCCATGTCCGACTCGATCGTGCGGTACGCCTTGTACTTCAGCGTGTTGACCGCGAACCAGTTGTCGGCGGTGACGCCGCCCGCGGCGAGCACGTCACGGGAGGCCGGGCTGGTGTCCTTCAGGGTGGCCAGCTCCGAGACCATGGTGTTCGGGTTGGCCGGCGGGGGCACGTAGTTCGGGTTGCTCCGCTTGGCCTGCGCGGCCTCGGACTTGGCGTCCGCCAGGATCTTCTTCTGCGCGTCGGCCAGCACCTGCGAGTCGGCCGCGGTGCCACCGCCCTGGTACTCCTCGACCGCGATGCGCTCAAGGTAGGCGTACGAGGCCAGCGAGACCCGCTGGGTGGAGAGGTTCGGCGCGTCCGGGCCCGGCTTGACCAGCAGGTGCGTGCCGATGGAACGCTCCAGCGACAGCGCCGCCTTGGCCAGCGACATGGCGTAGATGGTGCGGCCGTACGACGTGATGTTGCCGGTGCCCAGACCGAGTTCGTTGGAGAAGTCGGAGAGCGGGTGGGCGACCTCGACGTAGCGCTCCTCGGTCTGCACGCCGGTGAGCCTGGAGGTGTAGGCGGTCTTGCGCAGTTCCTGGATCTCGGGCTCGGCCTTGCGGAACAGCTTCAGCCGGCGCTCCAGACTGGGCGTGTGCGGCATGCTCTTCGTCGCCCGGTCGAAGTCCGCGGCGGCCTCGTCGGTGGCCTTGCGCGCGTCGGCGATCGTCGCCTTGCTCTTGGCGTCCGTCTTGTTCAGCAGGAGCGGCTCGGCGGTGATGTCGCGCTCGTTCTCCACCGCGTCCGCGTAGACCAGGGCGGCGCGCACCAGCCGGGCGGTGTTCTCGGCGTCGCGGGCCTGCTGCCAGGTCTCGATCGAGCTGTTCACCTGGATGCCGCCCATGACGAGACCGACGGCGGCGGGTATCAGCAGGATCGCGTTCAGTCGGGTGGGCACCCGCCAGTTGCGCGGGGAGAAACGGCCGCCGCCCGGCGCGGGAGTGTCCGCCGGCTGGGCACCGGGCACCGGGGCGGGCGCCGCAGCGCGCGACGGCGGGGTGAAGTTACCCCGCGCCGACGGCTCGGGACCGCTCTTGCTTCGCCTCACTCGACCAACAACCTCTCGGCGGTCGGCACCTACGTCGTGCCGCAGTCTTTCAGAGCCCGTTTCGCCAACGACGACGCTGTACGTCTTTGACCATGGGGCAGTTCAGGCATTCCAGCACGCGGACCAGCGCACTTCCAAACAGTGGAAACTCTGTGACGGCTCGGCCGCCGACCGCAGATAAAACGGTCATAAAGAGCGAGCCCCGCCAAAAGACGGGGCAATCGTGCGCGCAGCGGCATCGGGTGACCGCGTCGCGTGGTGAACTCGGGCGATTCCTCTGCCGAACTGTTATGAACACCGCGGCCCACCGTGTCAAAGGCCACAGTCGCCGCCACCCGGCCCCGCGCCCGTCCCGTACGGCAACTGCCGTACGGGACGTCGCACTTGAGTGTTACCGCAGCCGCGCCATCAGCGCGTGCTCCACCAGCGTGATCAGCGCGCTCTTCGCGTCGGCCCGGTGCCGGGCGTCGGTGGTGATGATCGGGGTGTCGGGCCCGATCTGGAGCGCCTCGCGCACCTCGTCCGGCGTGTACGGCTGATGACCGTCGAAGCCGTTGAGGGCGATGACGAACGGCAGGCCGCTGTTCTCGAAGTAGTCGACGGCCGGGAAGCAGTCGGCGAGCCTGCGGGTGTCGACGAGGACGACGGCGCCGATGGCGCCGCGTACGAGGTCGTCCCACATGAACCAGAAGCGGTCCTGACCCGGCGTACCGAAGAGGTACAGGATGAGGTCCTGGTCCAGGGTGATGCGGCCGAAGTCCATGGCCACCGTGGTGGTGGTCTTGTCCCCGGTGTGGGTCAGGTCGTCGATGCCGGCCGACGCCGAGGTCATGACGGCCTCGGTGCGCAGCGGGTTGATCTCCGAGACGGCGCCGACGAACGTGGTCTTGCCCACGCCGAAGCCGCCCGCCACCACGATCTTCGCCGAGGTGGTGGCCCGTCCCGCGTCAGAGCTTGCGAAGTCCACTGAGCACCCTTTCGAGCAGCGTCACGTCCGGTGCGCCGCCGTTGTTCTCGTCCCCACCCGGCTGATGGATCGCGACCAGGCCCGCCTCGGCGAGGTCGGCGACCAGGATCCGGGCCACTCCCAGCGGCATGTTCAGCAGCGCCGAGACCTCGGCCACCGACTTGACCTCACGGCACAGGTGGCAGATGCGCTGGTGCTCCGGGAGCAGCCCCATGAGCGCCGCCGGGTCGGCCGTGGTGCTGATCAGCGCCTCGATGGCGAGCTGGTAGCGCGGCCGGGTGCGGCCGCCGGTCATCGCGTACGGCCGCACCAGCGGCTGGTCGCCCTCGTCCCCGTACGGTTCCGCATACGGATCGTGATGGGCGGTGGGCGGGGTCATGGATCCTCCGGGCGGGACAGCAAGTCGGTCAGTCAAGCCGTCTGACGGGGCCGGTGGGGGGTTTGTGGCGGCCGGACGGTGTTTTGGTGAGATCTGTGGTGCCGGGGCCGGTCAGTGGAGCAGACTGCCCTGTAGTTCGGCGCGCAGGTCCGGGGTCAGTACCGCCCCCGCGCGGTCGACGAGCAGTGCCATCTCGTAGCCGACCAGGCCGATGTCGCACTCGGGGTGGGCCAGTACCGCGAGGGAGGACCCGTCCGAGACGGACATCAGGAAGAGGAATCCCCGCTCCATCTCCACGACCGTCTGGGCCACGGTGCCGCCCTCGAAGATCCTGGAGGCCCCGGCCGTCAGCGAGGTCAGGCCGGAGGCGACGGCCGCGAGCTGGTCCGCGCGGTCGCGCGGGAAGCCCTCGGACATCGCCAGCAGCAGGCCGTCGGCGGAGACCACCACCGTGTGGGACACCCCAGGGGTGTTGTCCACGAAGTTGGTGATCAACCAGTTCAGGTTCTGTGCCGCCTGGCTCATCGGACTCAACTAACGCTCCTGCTGGTGAGTGGGGCTCGGGTAGCTGCCGGTCTGGCCGCTGCCGGCCTGCCGGCCCTGTGCGATGCCCCGACGGAGATTGGTCAGCCGGCCGCGTACGTCGTCGGGCGCACGGGAGACCTGCGGACCAGCCTGGTGCTGTTGCTGCTGAGCCGTGCCCGGCACGAGGTTCGCCCGGGGCACCCGGCGCGGCAGGCCGGAGGTGGTGACGCCGCCCGCGGCAGGCTGGCGCACCCGCTCGGCCTGCCGGACGAGTTCGTCGTTCGGCGAGGCACGCCACGAGCCGGTGGCGGCCGCGTCGCGCTGCGCGCCCTGGGGCTGCTGCTCCGCGGGCGCGTTCTGCTGCTGGCCGCCGGCGCCGTGGAACCAGTTGGTCTCCAGCGTGTCGAACAGCGGGGTACGGCCGTCACCGGGTCCGGCGGCCGGCGGCAGCGCCTCCGGACCGCGCGCCGGACCCTGCTGGTGGGCCGGGGCCTGCTGCGGGGACTGCGGGCGCGGGGCGCCGAAGTCGTCACGGGCGGGCGGCCGCGGGCGCTCGTACTGCCCGGTGTGCGCCGGGTCGGGGCGGCCGGGCAGCGCCTGCTGTCCGGCGCCGCCGTTGTCGTAGGCGCCCGGAGCCGCGTACCGGCCGGTGTCCTGGGCGGGCTCGTCCTGCCGCGCGGGCGTGCCGAATATGTCGGAGCGCACGAACGAACCGCTGTCCTGCTGCCCGGCCGGAGCGTCGTACCGCTGCGGCGGCTGCGCCGCGTCGGGCCGCTGGAACTGGCCGCTCTGCTGGCCCGCGTCGGGGCGCTGGAACTGCCCGGTCTGCTGGCCCGCGTCAGGCCGCTGGAACTGCCCGGTCTGCTGCGGGAGTTCGGCCTGCGGGAACTGGCCGGTGTGGCGGCCCGCGTCGGCCTGCGGGAACTGGCCGGTGTGCTGCGGCGTCTCGGGCCGCTGGAACTGGCCGGTCTGCTGGGCGGCGTCCGGGCGCTGGTACTGACCCGTGGTGTCGGGCCGCGTGAACTGGCCGGTGTCCTGCGGGGATTCGGGCCGGGCGAACTGACCCGTCTGCTGCGGGGCGTCCGGGCGCTGGTACTGACCCGTGGTGTCGGGCAGGGCGAACTGCCCGGTCTGCTGCGGGAGTTCCGGGCGGGCGTACTGGCCCGTGCCCTGGGAACCGGGCAGCTCGGGGCGCGTGAACCCGCCCGTGGGGGCGGGACCGTGCGGGTCGATCCGCGGCATCTCCGCCGTTGAACCCGGGCCCTGCCGGTCGTCGACCGGCGCCATCGGCGCGGTCCCCGACGGGTCCCGCTCGTCATGGCCGCGCGGGGTGTCGAGGGCGGCCCGCCCGTCGTTCCAGTCCTGGGCGCGCCGGGAGTCACCGCCGGGCAGCTCGGCCCGCGGGCCGCCGCGCGGCGACAGCTGGGGCTGCTGGCCCTGGTCGGCGCCGCGCTGCGTGCCACGGCCGCCGAAGAGATCCTGCTGGGGCCCGGCCGGGTTGGCGGCCTGGAGCCCCTGCGGCGCGGCCGGGTTCGCGCCCTGGAGGCCCTGCGGGGCGTTCGGCGCCTGGGCACCGAAGCCGCCGGGGGCACCCCGCTGCGGACCGCGCGCGCCACCGGGCGCGCCGGGACGGCCGCCGCCCTGACCCGCGCCGGGCAGCGCGGCCCGGGGACCCTGGCCGGTCCCGACCTGGCCGCGCGGGCCACCGCCGGACCCGAGCAGACCGCCGCCGGGACCACCGGCGTTGCCCGCGCCGCGGCGGGCCGCGGCCGCACCGGCGGCCGCCTGCGCGGCGGCCGGACCGCCGCTGCCGGGACCACCGGGCTTGCCGGGAGCCTTCTTGCCGCCCTGGGCGACGTCCACGGGCAGCATGACCAGCGCGGTCGTGCCACCGGAGTCGGACGGGCGAAGCTGGATGCGGATGCCGTGCCGCTGGGAGAGCCGGCCGACCACGAACAGACCCATGCGGCGGGAGACGGAGACGTCCACGGTGGGCGGCGAGGCCAGCCGCTCGTTGATCGCCGCGAGGTCCTCGGGGGAGAGGCCGATGCCGGTGTCGTGGATCTCGATCAGCACCCGGCCGTCGGGCAGCGCGTGACCGGTGACCTTGACCTTGGTCTGCGGGGAGGAGAACGAGGTGGCGTTCTCCAGCAGCTCGGCGAGCAGGTGCACGAGGTCGTTGACGACCCGGCCCGCGACCTCCGTCGTCGGCACCGCGGCCAGCTCGATGCGCTCGTACTGCTCCACCTCGGACGCGGCGGCGCGGAGCACGTCGACCAGCGGCACCGGACGGGTCCAGCGGCGGCCCGGCTCCTCACCGGCGAGGACGAGGAGGTTCTCGCCGTTACGGCGCATACGGGTGGCGAGGTGGTCCAGCTTGAACAGCGAGGAGAGCTGGTCCGGGTCGGCCTCGCGGGACTCCAGTTCGGAGATGAGCGAAAGCTGACGCTGGATCAGACCCTGGGAGCGGCGCGAGAGGTTGGTGAACATCGCGTTGACGTTGCCCCGCAGCAGGGCCTGCTCGGCGGCGAGGCGGACCGCCTCGCGGTGCACGTCGTCGAAGGCCGCGGCCACCCGGCCGATCTCGTCCCGGGAGTGCACACCGACCGACTCCACGGAGGTGTCCACGTCCTGCGGGTCGGACTCCGACAGGTGCTTGACCAGCTCGGGCAGGCGTTCCTGGGCGACCTTGGTGGCGGTCTCCTGGAGCCGGCGCAGCGAGCGGATCATGGAGCGGGCCACGACGAACGCGCCGACCAGCGACACGCCGAGCACCAGCAGGATCAGCACACCGGAGATGATGGCGTCGCGCTGGGTGGCGCTCTTGAGCTCGCGGGCCTTCTGCTCCATGTCCTCGAGCAGCGTGTGCTCGATCTTCTTCATCTGCTCGATCTTGGTCGAGCTGTCGTCCACCCAGTCCCGGTACGAGCGCGGGGGCAGGTCGGACAGTCCGCTGCGCTGCGCGAAGGCGCGCTTGGCGTAGGTGTCCGCGGACTGGATCGTCGGGTTGTTCTTCCCGTCGATCGGGGTGAGCAGTTCCTCCGCGTTCGAACTCGCGTAGAGCTTGCGGAAGATCGCCAGCTCGGAGACCTCGCTCTCGTAGGCCGACTCGCCGTAGAGGCGGTCGTTCTCGGAGAGGTCGGCCTTGCTGGCCGTGGTCGAGGGCAGCGAGGCGGCGATGGTGGCGCGCTGGACGGAGGCGTACTCCTTGGCGGTGGAGAAGGCCGCCAGGGCGCGGGTGCGCGAGATCATCTCCGGGTTGCTGGACGCCTCGGCCATGTCCTGCGACAGGTCGACCAGCTGGGTGATCAGCCGGTGGTAGGACTCGATGGTCTGGGTCGAGTTGCCCTTGGAGTCGTAGGCGGACCGGCGGATCTTGGCCAGGTCGTCGAGCTGGTGGGCGATGCCGACGAGCGCGTCGCGCACGCCCTGGAGCTGGCCGTCCTTGCTGGCCTCGTCGATCTGCTCGGAGGCGTCGAGGAAGTTGGTGCGGGCCCGGTCGGTCTTCTGCTGGTAGCCCTTGACCGTGTAGTCGTTCGCGCTGAGCCCGTGCGACAGGGGACCGGCGGACTGGTCGCGCTCCTCCTGGAGCGCGGCGGCCAGCTCGGTGGCCTGCTTGGTCATGTCCGTCAGCAGCTTCATGTTGTCGAGCTGCTGGATGTCGTTCAGGTTCTCGTTGATGCGCAGGCCGCCCAGCGTGGTCGCCGCGACCACGGGCAGCGCGAGCAGCGAGACCAGACGGGTCGAGATGCGCCAGTTGCGCAGGGCCACGCGCGAGCCGGTGCCGGTGGGGACCGACGCGGACTTCGCGGCCGACGGGGCGCCCGCCGGCTTCGCGGAGCCCTTGGCGGAAGCGGTGCCCTTGGAAGAGGGGGCCGACGCGCTAGAGCGCGCGTGGTCGGGGCCCTCTCCGGGCGGGGTCGGGCCCGGGTTCTGGGCGTGCTGGGGAGAGGCGCTGCCCTTCATGGGGCCAGTCCCGTCGTGCGGCTCCGGCTCCGCCGAAGCGCTGCCATCCCTCTTGAAACGTCCCTGCACTAGCGTCGCAACCTCTGGACCAGGCGCCCCTCCGCGTGAACGGAGGAACACGGTGTCGGCGTCGTGGAAGGCGCCCTGAAAACGCCCCCCGGTGGTCTTGAGTGACCGGCGCTGGTTTCCCCCTTGTCTCGCCGCCACTCGGCGCTGCGTTGCGCCCCCTGCGCGCCGGCTCGATCCCGCGGCGGTCCGTGGAATTCCAGCACAGTGGAGGATCTCCAACAAGGGCCGTGTGCCGAGCTGTGACAACGGTGACAGGGTGTGCGCGCCGTGTCACCAGTCGTGGAAGTCGATCTCGCCCATAACGGGCGTATCCCTGCGAGTCGTCGCGCGGTGGCACGTGTCCCAGTCGCCATGATCGGCCGCGGAATAAGGGCTTCCAGGCCCCAATGTCCGTTTCGTTAGGGCGGGTTGTCGGCCGGAATTGACCGATTTGCCCCTGGGCTGGTGAGCAAAATCACATAACCATCATGGCTGGTTGGCGAGTTGGTCAGGGAATCGGATGTTTAGCCTGACGCTTTACATGAGGGACGTATCTGTCACCCCGCACTGTCACCCGCCGACACAGGACTAGGACGCGTACAACCGTGAAGACGACGATGATGTTCCGCAAGATAGCCAACCCGCGACGCACGACCCTGGCGCACCTCGACGACGCCGGCGAGCTGCAGACGCCCGCGCTGCCGGAGCAGTCCTCCGTCGAACTCCCCGCCCAGACGGCCAACCCCCGGCGCACCATCCTGATGGAACTCCCCGAGGCCGTGGCGGCCACCGCCGGCGAGTGACCGCCCCGGCGGTCGCGGCACCCCGGAGCGCGGCCCGGAAGATCACCCGGCGGTGATGATCTTCCGGGCCGCGCTCGTCTTTTCGGCGGCCCCGGCGGCGGGCCGCACACGTTTTCCACCGCATTCGCCCCGCCGCGTTTATCGGCGGCTACGGCGGCGGGCGCCGTAGCCCTCCCGGTCCTCGCAGCCGGACCCGGGGGTGCGTCGTTTTCGCAGGTCAGATGCCTGCGTGTGCCGAGGGATCCGGCCCCGGGCGCCCCCGAAAACACCGGAAACGGGAATTCCCCTTAAGCGCATTACGGCCCCGGAAAAACCCCTCTGCATGCGCTCCCGGCCGAACGCCGGGCCGCCCGACCGGTTAACCTTGGGCGTCAGTACGCCGGTTCTCAGTGAGGGGCGCAAGCACCCGTGCGCATCGCCAGGTTCTCCATCGACGGGAACGTAGCCTTCGGCGCGGTCGAGGGCGACAAGCAGGACGAACTCGTCCTCGACATCATCAAGGGCATTCCCTTCGCCGACCACGAGCTGTCCGGGACGAAGGTGCCGCTGAGCAAGGTCAGGCTGCTCCCGCCGGTCCTGCCCAACAAGGTCGTGGCGTTCGGCCGCAACTACGCCGAGCACGCCCGGGAGCTGGGCAACGAGGTGCCCGAGGCCCCGTTCGCCTTCTTCAAGCCGTCCACCTCGGTGATCGGTCCCGGGGACGAGATCCGCTACCCGTCGTTCTCCGAGGAACTGCACCACGAGGCCGAGCTGGCCGTCGTCATCGGCCGCATGTGCCGCGAGGTGCCCCGCGAGCGCGTCAAGGACGTGATCTTCGGCTACACCTGCGCCAACGACGTCACCGCCCGCGACGTCCAGCGCCGCGAGAAGCAGTGGGCCAGGGCCAAGGGCTTCGACAGCTCCTGCCCGCTCGGCCCCTGGGTGGAGACCGACCTGGACCTCGCGCGGGCCAACGACCTGACCGTGCAGCTCACCGTCAACGGCGAACAACGCCAGCTGGGCCGCACCAGCGAGATGATCCATCCCATCGAGGACCTGATCGTCAACATCACCGAGGCCATGACGCTGCTGCCCGGTGACGTCATCCTCACCGGCACCCCCGCAGGGGTCGGCCCCCTGAACGTCGGCGACGACGTCGCCGTCACCATCGAAGGCATCGGCACTCTCACCAACAAGGTTGTCAAGCGTGGCTAGCGCACCCGCATCCTCCGTCCGCGTCCGTTTCTGTCCCTCGCCCACCGGTAACCCCCACGTGGGCCTGGTCCGCACCGCCCTGTTCAACTGGGCGTTCGCCCGGCACCACCAGGGCACCCTGGTCTTCCGTATCGAGGACACCGACGCGGCCCGCGACTCCGAGGAGTCGTACAACCAGCTGCTCGACGCGATGCGCTGGCTCGGCTTCGACTGGGACGAGGGCCCCGAGGTCGGCGGCCCGCACGCGCCGTACCGCCAGTCGCAGCGCATGGAGATCTACGCGGACGTCGCGCGGAGGCTCCTCGACGGCGGGTACGCGTACCACTGCTACTGCTCCCAGGAGGAGCTGGACACCCGCCGCGAGGCCGCCCGCGCTGCCGGCAGGCCCTCCGGCTACGACGGCCACTGCCGCGACCTGTCCGCCGAGCAGGTCGAGCGGTACCAGGCCGAGGGCCGCACCCCGATCGTCCGCTTCCGGATGCCCGACGAGACGATCACTTTCGACGACCTGGTGCGCGGCGAGCTGACCTTCACCCCGGAGAACGTGCCGGACTACGGCATCGTCCGCGCCAACGGCGCCCCGCTGTACACGCTGGTCAACCCGGTGGACGACGCGCTGATGGAGATCACGCACGTGCTCCGCGGCGAGGACCTGCTCTCCTCCACCCCGCGCCAGGTCGCGCTGTACAAGGCGCTGATGGAGCTGGGCATCGCCAAGCAGGTCCCGGCCTTCGGGCACCTGCCGTACGTGATGGGCGAGGGCAACAAGAAGCTGTCCAAGCGCGACCCGCAGTCGTCGCTGAACCTCTACCGCGAGCGCGGCTTCCTGCCCGAGGGACTGCTCAACTACCTGTCCCTGCTGGGCTGGTCGCTCTCCGCGGACAAGGACATCTTCACGATCGAGGAGATGGTCGCGGCCTTCGAGATCTCCGACGTCAACCCGAACCCGGCGCGCTTCGACCTGAAGAAGTGCGAGGCGATCAACGCCGACCACATCCGCATGCTGGATGTGAAGGAGTTCACCGAGCGCTGCCGCACCTGGCTGAAGGCCCCGTTCGCCCCCTGGGCGCCGGAGGACTTCGACGAGGCCAAGTGGCAGGCGATCGCCCCGCACGCCCAGACCCGCCTGAAGGTGCTCTCCGAGATCACCGAGAACGTCGACTTCCTGTTCCTGCCGGAGCCGGTCTTCGACGAGGCGTCCTGGACCAAGGCCATGAAGGAGGGCAGCGACGCCCTCCTCCGCACCGCCCGCGAGAAGCTCCAGGCCGCGGACTGGACGTCGGCCGAGTCCCTCAAGGAGGCCGTCCTGGCCGCCGGCGAGGCCCACGGCCTCAAGCTCGGCAAGGCCCAGGCCCCGGTGCGCGTCGCCGTCACCGGCCGCACCGTCGGCCTGCCGCTCTTCGAGTCCCTGGAGGTGCTGGGCAAGGACACGACCCTGGCCCGCATCGACGCCGCCCTGGCGAAGCTCACCGCGTAAGGCCCACCGCGTAAGGCCCACCGCACCCGACAGGGGCGGCACCCGGAACCCCGGGTGCCGCCCCTGTCACGTTGTCACTGCGCGTCGGCCTCGTCGACCAGGTAGGCGCTCTCGTCGAAGATCTCCAGCACGACGATGACCATGATCGCGCCGGCCACCATGTACTCCAGCACCACTCCCGGGGCCACGTATGCCTTGCGCAGATGCTCGTCCGGGCCGAGCTGGGCGGTCGAGGTCTTGCGGAACGGATCGCGGGCCAGTATCCGCAGGGCCTTGTCCAGCTGAGCCTGGCGCGAGCCGGGCAGGGAGTCATAGGCCGAGCGGGCCTCGACGGTGAACTGGATTCGGTACTCGCTCATGGGCACCAAGCTACGGCATCCGCGGACCCCGGGATCCTGGAATCCGGCCCGCCCGCCCCGCACGGGCGTTACCTTCGAACCGTGAGCATCCGAGCCGTGGTCTGGGACGTGGACGACACGCTCTTCGACTACACCAGCGCCGACCGCAGCGGGATGCGGGCGCATCTCGTCGCCGAGGGCCTGCTCGGGCGCCACGGCGCGGTGGAGGAGGCGCTGCGCCGGTGGCGGGAGATCACCGACCGGCAGTGGGCGCGGTACGCGGCGGGGGAGTGCGACTTCCACCAGCAGCGCCTCGACCGCGTCCGCGCGTTCCTCGGCGCGGAGCTGGCCGACGCCGAGGCGGACGCCTGGTTCCAGCGCTACGTGGGGCACTACGAGGCCGCCTGGGCGCTGTTCCCGGACGTGCTGCCCGCGCTGGAGGCGCTCGCGCGCACGCACCGGCACGCGGTGCTGTCGAACTCCAGCATCACCGTCCAGGAGCGCAAGCTGCGCGCCCTCGGCCTCCTGGACCGCTTCGAGTCCGTGCTGTGCGCCGCCGAGCTGGGCGTCTCCAAGCCGCGGCCCGGCGCCTTCCTGGCCGCCTGCGAGACGCTGGGCCTCGCCCCGCACGAGGTGGCCTACGTCGGCGACCACCCGGAGATCGACGGGCGGGGCGCGGCCGAGGCCGGGCTGCTGGCCGTGTGGATCGACCGCGGGACGGTGGCCGCGCGGGCCGCCGGGGACGTCGTCGTGCACCGCATCGCCAGCCTGGCCGAACTCCCCGCGCTGCTCCGCTCGGATACTCGTTTTGGAGCCCCGTCCACCTTCGGGTAATGTTCTTCCTGCGCCGAGGGGAACGGGCCGAGAGGCCGGAACCCGGAGGAGCGAACTAGAACGAAGACCCCGCAGGGGCTTGAGTTCCAGTGGCCTATGGTGTAATTGGCAGCACGACTGATTCTGGTTCAGTTAGTCTTGGTTCGAGTCCAGGTAGGCCAGCTCGCAGAGCTTATCTGCAAAGCCCCCGTTGTGTAGCGGCCTAGCACGCTGCCCTCTCAAGGCAGTAGCGCCGGTTCGAATCCGGTCGGGGGTACTGATCCTGATCTTGTCGGGATCGCTAGGGCCCCCGTTGTGTAGCGGCCTAGCACGCCGCCCTCTCAAGGCGGTAGCGCCGGTTCGAATCCGGTCGGGGGTACTGACTGGTCTAAACCATCATTGGTCTATGGTGTAATTGGCAGCACGACTGATTCTGGTTCAGTTAGTCTTGGTTCGAGTCCAGGTAGACCAGCTCGGACCTGCGGAAACGCAGTGTCCAGGCCCCCGTTGTGTAGCGGCCTAGCACGCCGCCCTCTCAAGGCGGTAGCGCCGGTTCGAATCCGGTCGGGGGTACAGATCAGGGAAGGCCCTCCACTCCGGTGGGGGGCCTTCGCCGCGTCCGGCGGCCGTGCCGGCCGGGCTCACTCGAAGCCGTACCGCCGCGCCGTCTCCTCCTCCTGGGCCAGCCGGTGCAGCGCCCGCAGCGCCGGTTCGTTGAGGATCGCCCCCAGCACCGCGAACTCGACCCGCTCCGCCCCCGGCGGACGCGTCTCCATGTTGTCCAGGTCGAGCACGGCCGTCCGGTGCATCAACTCCGCGTACGGCGTGAGCTGTTCGGCGCCCCAGTCGTAGCCCAGCCGACGGTACGCGGCCACCGCCACCACCAGCGAGCGGTACGCGGGGGAGAGCGTCGAAAGCGCCTTCGCGTTCCCCCAGCCGAGCCGGTCCAGCAGAAGCTGGAGTTCCTCGTGCGCGGCCTGGACGTACGCGTCGTCCTCGTCCGGCTCCGGCACCTGCGGCAGCGCCCACAGGGCCGCGCCCAGGCGGATCGAGCGGCCCAGGGAGTCGTCGTCCACGTGACCGAGCACTTCGCGCACCGTCGCCACCGGCAGGCGGCCGACCTGGATCATCGCCCGCACCAGCCGCAGCCGGCGCAGGTGCTCCTCGTCGTACTCCGCCGTGGTCGTGTTGATCTGCCGGCCCGGCGGCACCAGGCCCTCGCGCAGGTAGTACTTGATCGTCGCGGTGGAGACACCGCTGCGTCTGCTCAGTTCGGCCAGCCGCATGTCTTGCGCCCTTCCTTGGATAAGAGCACTATCCAAGCACGCGACGAAGGGGGAAGCCATGGTGTCCCGTACGACCGCCGACGCGAAGGGCGAGGTCGTCGTCCTGCTGATCGGCATGCGGATAAACCGCTTCTGGGCGGTGCATCTGTGGCTGCCGGTGATGCTGGCGATGTTCCGCATGCTGCGCGAGCTGGCGAAGGACCCGGGGCGCGGGCTGCGCGAGAGGGTGCTGCTGACGGCGTCGCCGCGGACGTACTACGTGGTGCAGTACTGGGAGTCCAAGGAGAAGCTGTACGCCTATGCCACGGCACCGGACGCCTTCCACCGCGAGGTCTGGGCGCGGCTGAACCGCATGGAGCGGGCGGGCAGGCTGCGCGGGCAGGTCGGCATCTGGCACGAGACGTACGTGGTGCCGGAGGGCTCGTACGAGGCGGTCTACGGGGACATGCCGGCGTTCGGGCTGGCGGCCGCGCACGGGCAGGTGCCGCTGGCGGAGCGGGGGCGGTACGCGCGGGACCGGTTCGCCTACCGGTCGAAGCCCGCGCCGCGGGAGGCGCCGGAAAGCGCGCCCGAGGAAGTTCCGGAGGAGGCGAAGGGCGCACCGTCGAGCTGAGATCGACAGCCCCCGGTGGGTCCGCCGCGGCGTTGGGGCGGGCCCACCAGGGGCTCGGGGGATCAAGGGCTCGGCACGGGGTGACCGGCTGCCCGCCGGGGCGGAGCGGCCCCGTCGGCTCAGCCGGAGCGGCGCAGGGCCTCGGAGAGGCGGGTGGCGGCGTCGATGACGGCCTGGGCGTGCATGCGGCCCGGGTGGCGGGTCAGGCGCTCGATGGGCCCCGAGACGGAGACCGCGGCCACGACGCGGTTGGAGGGGCCGCGCACCGGTGCCGAGACGGACGCGACGCCCGGCTCGCGCTCGCCGATGGACTGGGCCCAGCCCCGGCGCCGTACGCCCGACAGGGCCGTGGCCGTGAAGCGGGCGCCCTGGAGACCGCGGTGCAGCCGCTCGGGCTCCTCCCAGGCGAGCAGGATCTGCGCCGAGGAGCCGGCCTTCATTGTGAGCGTGGAGCCGACCGGCACGGTGTCCCGCAGGCCGGACAGCCGCTCCGCCGCGGCCACGCAGATCCGCATGTCGCCCTGGCGCCGGTAGAGCTGCGCGCTCTCGCCGGTGACATCGCGGAGGTGGGTGAGCACGGGGCCGGCCGTCGCGAGCAGGCGGTCCTCGCCCGCGGCCGCCGCCAGCTCCGCGAGGCGCGGGCCGAGGATGAATCGGCCCTGCATGTCGCGTGCCACCATGCGGTGGTGTTCCAGGGCCACGGCCAGGCGGTGGGCCGTGGGTCGTGCCAGTCCGGTGGCGCCGACCAGACCCGCGAGGGTGGCCGGACCGGACTCCAGAGCGCTCAGGACGAGGGCCGCCTTGTCCAGAACGCCGACGCCGCTACTGTTGTCCATGCAACGATACTCGCGTCTCACTCTGTGAAACGCAAGTTCAATTTTCCGCGGAACGCGCCACTCTGGAGGAACACGGCGGCCCGTCCATCGATGGGCCCGCGGCGGCGGACGCCCGGAGTCAGGGGTGCGGGCGCCGCCTCCTCAAGATCTCTAGTTGGGCCGGTGCATGCATGCCGGCCGGAGGGAAAGCGATGGGTAGGACACTCGCGGAAAAGGTCTGGGACGACCACGTCGTCCGGCGCGCCGAGGGCGAGCCCGACCTCCTCTACATCGATCTGCACCTGCTGCACGAGGTGACCAGCCCGCAGGCCTTCGACGGGCTGCGGCAGAACGGCCGCCGGGTGCGCCGCCTCGACCTCACCATCGCGACCGAGGACCACAACACCCCGACCCTCGACATCGACAAGCCGATCGCCGACCCGGTCTCGCGCGCCCAGCTGGAGACGCTGCGCAAGAACTGCGCCGAGTTCGGGGTGCGCCTGCACCCGCTGGGCGACGTCGAGCAGGGCGTCGTGCACGTGGTCGGCCCCCAGCTCGGCCTCACCCAGCCCGGCACGACCGTGGTCTGCGGCGACTCCCACACCTCCACGCACGGCGCGTTCGGCGCCCTGGCGTTCGGCATCGGCACCTCGCAGGTCGAGCACGTGCTGGCCACCCAGACGCTGCCGATGGCCCGCCCGAAGACCATGGCGATCACCGTCGACGGCGAACTGCCCGACGGCGTCAGCGCCAAGGACCTGATCCTCGCGATCATCGCCAGGATCGGTACCGGCGGCGGCCAGGGCTACATCCTGGAGTACCGCGGCTCCGCCATCGAGAAGCTCTCGATGGAGGCCCGGATGACCATCTGCAACATGTCGATCGAGGCCGGCGCCCGCGCGGGCATGATCGCCCCCGACGAGACCACCTTCGCCTACCTCAAGGGCCGCCCGCACGCCCCCGAGGGCGCCGACTGGGACGCGGCCGTCGAGTACTGGAAGACGCTGCGCACCGACGACGACGCGGAATTCGACGCCGAGGTCGTCATCGACGCCGCCGCGCTGTCCCCGTTCGTCACCTGGGGCACCAACCCCGGCCAGGGCGCGCCGCTTTCGGCGTCCGTCCCCGACCCGGCTTCGTACGAAGACGCATCGGAGCGCCTGGCCGCCGAAAAGGCCCTGGAATACATGGGGTTGGAGGCCGGAGCGCCGCTGCGGTCCATCAAGGTGGACACCGTCTTCGTAGGCTCGTGCACCAACGGCCGGATCGAGGACCTGCGCGCCGTCGCCGGGATCCTGAAGGACCGCAAAGTCGCCGACGGTGTACGGATGCTGGTCGTGCCCGGCTCCGCGCGGGTCGGTCTCCAGGCGGCTTCCGAGGGCCTCGACGTGGTCTTCAAGGAGGCCGGCGCCGAGTGGCGGTACGCGGGCTGCTCGATGTGCTTGGGCATGAACCCGGACCAGCTGGCCCCGGGCGAGCGCTCCGCCTCCACCTCCAACCGCAACTTCGAGGGCCGGCAGGGCAAGGGCGGGCGTACCCACCTGGTGTCGCCGCAGGTCGCGGCGGCGACCGCCGTCCTGGGCCACCTGGCCTCCCCGGCCGACCTGACCGACGACCGCACGCCCGCTGGAGTCTGAGAACGATGGAAGCCTTCACCACCCACACCGGCCGGGCCGTCCCGCTGCGCCGCGGCAACGTCGACACCGACCAGATCATCCCCGCCCACTGGCTCAAGAAGGTGACCCGGGACGGGTTCGAGGACGGGCTCTTCGAGGCCTGGCGCAAGGACCCCGAGTTCGTCCTCAACCGCCCCGAGCGGCAGGGCGCCACCGTCCTGGTCGCCGGCCCCGACTTCGGCACCGGCTCCTCCCGTGAGCACGCCGTCTGGGCGCTGCAGAACTACGGCTTCAAGACCGTGATCTCCGCCCGCTTCGCGGACATCTTCCGGGGCAACTCGCTGAAGAACGGCCTGCTCACCGTGGTCCTCGACCAGAAGATCGTGGACGCGCTGTGGGAGCTGACCGAGGCCGACCCGACCGCCGAGATCACGGTGGACCTCCAGGCCCGTGAGGTGCGCGCCGAGGGCGTCACCGCCTCCTTCGAGCTGGACGAGAACTCCCGCTGGCGCCTGCTGAACGGCCTGGACGACATCTCCATCACCCTCCGGAACGAGGCGGACATCGCCGCGTACGAGGAGAAGCGGCCCTCCCACAAGCCGCAGACCCTCCAGGGCTGAGCAGGTAGCCTGTCCCGGATCCCGTGAGGGTCGGGTTTCGGCCACCCCAACGAACCCGCCTGTACCCCCGATCGCCCCGATCGGGGGTACAGGCATGTCGGGGCCCGTCCGGACCCGCGGCACTCAGGGGGTTCTCTCAACTTCCCGTGTTATGAAGGGCGTTGGGAGGGTAGATGAGGCAGAGGATCGTGCCTTCCGCAAGTGCCTGTAAGGCCATTTGTGGCGGGAGTTGCCCCCTGGGCAGGCGACAACTCGCCCCAGATGGCACAATCTGTGCATGGAACACGACGGCCAACTCCAGCTCTATACGGCGGTCGCGAACCAGCTCAAGGAAGCGCACGCAAGAGTGCGCGCACTGCAAGTCCCGGAGGGCGTACGGATGGCGCTGACCCGGAAGCTGCTGGTCATTACGGCTGCGGCCAAGCACGATCTCGCCGGTGCGGCAAGGCGGCTTGAGCGGTTCACCGCGGACCTCGACGAGGGTCGGATCCCCGGCGAGGACCGCTGAACAGCCCGAGTACGCCGAGTCTGTTGCGGCACAAGGGTGATAAGCCCGTTTCGTGTTTGATTTGCGGTATATATCTGCCTAACGTGCGAAAAAGCTTGAACACATTCGTTCTGGCAATGTCTCCGAAGGGGAAGACGTGAACAAGGCGCAGCTCGTAGAAGCGATTGCCGAGAAGGTGGGCGGCCGCCAGCAGGCCGCCGACGCCGTCGATCATGTTCTGGACGCCATCGTCCGCGCGGTCGTCGCGGGCGAGCGGGTCTCGGTCACCGGCTTCGGGTCCTTCGAGAAGGTGGACCGCCCCGCCCGGTACGCCCGTAACCCCCAGACGGGCGAGCGGGTTCGGGTCAAGAAGACCTCCGTGCCGCGGTTCCGCGCCGGTCAGGGTTTCAAGGACCTGGTGAGCGGCTCGAAGAAGCTCCCGCGGGGCGGCGAGGTCTC
The DNA here is from genome assembly GCF_040706415.1 of Streptomyces sp. NPDC048106. Classification (NCBI taxonomy): domain Bacteria; kingdom Bacillati; phylum Actinomycetota; class Actinomycetes; order Kitasatosporales; family Streptomycetaceae; genus Streptomyces; species Streptomyces sp. NPDC048106. The sequence continues at coordinate 143,173 of NZ_JBEZND010000005.1, forward strand.
CGTGAAGAAGGCGCCGAAGGGCAGCCTGACCGGGGGCGCCGCGGCGACGGTGAAGAAGGCCGCCGCGAAGAAGACGACGGCGAAGAAGGCCGCGGCCAAGAAGACGACGGCGAAGAAGACCACGGCCGCCGCCGCCAAGAAGACCACGGCGAAGAAGACGACCGCCAAGAAGACCGCGCCGACCGCCAAGACCGCGGCGGCGAAGAAGACCACCGCCAAGAAGGCCACCGCGAAGAAGGCCCCGGCGAAGAAGGTCACCGCGAAGAAGGCGCCGGCCAAGAAGTCGACGGCCCGCAAGACCACCGCGAAGAAGGCCACCGCGCGCAAGGCGTAGGTCATCGACCAGGGCACCCACGCGCCGGGCCGGACTCCCACCGGAGTCCGGCCCGCGGCGTGTGCGAGGGGAGTCGCGGGGGGAGTTACAGGGTCTGGAGCGTGACCAGCGTGATCCGCAGGGCGCCCTCGGCGCCCTCCGTCTCGATCCGCACCCGCTGCCCCGGCCGCAGCAACCGCAGGCCGCCCCGGTCGAACGCCGCGGCGTCGAAGGGCACGGGGGTCCCGTCGTCGAGCAGCACCTGCCCGCTGTGGGTCTCGGAGTCGTAGGTGTACGCGGTCGCCTGCATACGGTTCAGCGTATCCGCCCCGGCCGCGGCCGGCCGTGCCGCCGGGACGCCTGGGTCGTCCCTCGGTTTCACAGGCCCGGGATCAGCAGATTGGCGCACGCGGCGGTCGTGTACGGCCCGACCCCCAGCGTGAGAGCCGCCCGCAGGTCCTCTCCCGTGTCCACGTCCTGCCGTACCGAATCCACGCCCCCCAGCAGAAGTTCCCCGGCGCCGGACGCCCGATGCCGCGTCCGTGATCCCGGACCGAACCCCGGCCGCAATTCCCGGTCCGCCCCCGCCGCCAGCAATGTCGTGCCGACCCCCGCGGCATCCGCCAGAAAAGAGCGGGGGAATTCCGCGGCGGCGGTGAGCACCTGTTCCAGCTCGGCCGCCCGCAGCGCCGGCAGATCGGCGTTCAGGGCGGCCACGGCGGCACTCGGCCGCGCCAGCCGCACCGCCTCCGCGCCGTGCGCCAGCGCCGCGTTCAGGCCCGGCGCGGGCGCGTCCGGCACGATCCGCGCGCCCAGCGCGGACAGCTCCCGCCCGGCGACTTGATCGTCCGTGACGACCACCACATCCCGCACCCCCGCGCACGCCAGCCCCGCGGCCACCGTGTCCTGGGCGAACGCGAGGACCAGCCCCGGGCGGACCCCGTCGCCCGCGGTGTCCGCGAGCCTGCTCTTGGCCCGGGACAGGGGTTTCAGGGGGATGACCAACGTCCACAGCACCGGCGTACCGTCCCTCCGTCGTCGCGATCATTGTGCCCCGCGGACGCCGTCCGCAGGCGTCCGGGGCGGCGCGCGAAGCTCCCTGGAAGGGCGGGGGCGGGTGACGGGCGGGCGTACGGTGTTCTCGACAGACCGGCGGTCCGGGGCGACACTTGTGCGGCCCCCGCCGGGGTGGCAGTCCCCCGTGGGTCCCTAGAGGAAGGTGTCCTTGTGCCCCGCCGCAGAATCGGCTTCTGGTACCGCTTCGCCGCGGTGATCTGCAAACCGCCACTGGTGGTTCTGATCAAGCGGGACTGGCGTGGAATGGAGCACATTCCGGCCGAGGGCGGATTTATCACCGTGGTGAACCACAATTCCCACGTGGACCCTTTCGCATACGCGCACTATCAGTACAACACCGGACGGGTTCCGCGATTCCTGGCGAAGAGCGGCCTTTTCAAGAAGGGAATCGTGGGCGCCGCGATGCGCGGCACCGGACAGATTCCCGTCTACCGCGAGTCCACGGACGCGCTGAGCGCCTTCCGCGCCGCGATCGACGCCGTGGAGCGCGGTGAGTGCGTCGCCTTCTACCCCGAGGGCACCCTGACCCGCGACCCCGACGGCTGGCCCATGACCGGCAAGACCGGCGCCGCCCGCGTGGCCCTGCAGACCAAGTGCCCGGTGATCCCGGTCGCCCAGTGGGGCGCCAACGAGCTGCTGCCGCCGTACGCGAAGAAGCCGAACCTCTTCCCGCGCAAGACCCACCACGTGCTGGCGGGCCCCCCGGTGGACCTGTCGCGCTTCTACGACAAGGAGATGACCCCGGACCTCCAGAAGGAGGCCACCGAGGCCATCATGGCGTCCATCACCCGTCTCCTGGAGGAGATCCGCGGCGAGAAGGCGCCCGAGACGCCGTACGACCCGCGCCGCGAGCGGATCGAGCAGCGCCGCCGGACGCAGGCGCAGAACCAGGTGCAGAGCCAGGCGCAGGCGCCGGGCATGGACAGGGCGGACAGGCAGGAAGAGGAGCAGAGCAAGTGAGCACGCCTGTGCGGGTGGCCGTCATGGGCACCGGCTCCTGGGGCACCGCCTTCGGCATGGTGCTCGCCGACGCCGGCTGCGACGTGACCCTGTGGGCCCGCAGGGCCGACCTGGTCGAGACGGTCAACTCCACCCGGATCAACCCCGACTACCTGCCCGGCGTGGAACTCCCGGAGAACGTGCGCGCCACCTCGGACGCCGCCGAGGCGCTGCGCGACGCGGAGTTCACCGTCCTCGCCATCCCCTCCCAGACCCTGCGCCGGAACCTCGCCGAGTGGCTCCCGCTGCTCGCCCCGGACACCGTGCTCGTCTCCCTGATGAAGGGCGTCGAACTCGGCTCCGCCATGCGGATGAGCGAGGTCATCGAGGACGTCGCCAAGGTCGGCCCGGAGCGCGTCGCCGTCGTCACCGGGCCCAACCTGGCCCGCGAGGTCGCCGCCCGGATGCCCGCCGCGGCGGTGGTGGCCTGCGCCGACGAGTCCGTGGCCCGGCGGCTGCAGGCGGCCTGTCACACGCCGTACTTCAGGCCGTACACCGAGACCGACGTGGTCGGCTGCGAGCTGGGCGGTGCCGTGAAGAACGTCATCGGGCTCGCCGTCGGCATCGCGGACGGCATGGGGCTCGGCGACAACGCCAAGGGCTCGCTGATCACCCGGGGCCTCGCGGAGACCGCGCGGCTCGGCGTCGAGCTCGGCGCCGACCCGCTGACCTTCTCCGGCCTCGCCGGCCTGGGCGACCTGGTGGCCACCTGCTCCTCGCCGCTGTCCCGCAACCACACCTTCGGCACCAACCTCGGCAAGGGCATGACCCTGGAGGAGACCATCGCGGTCACCAGCCAGACCGCCGAGGGCGTCAAGTCCTGTGAGTCCGTGCTGGATCTGGCCCGCAGGCACGGCGTCGACATGCCCATCGCGGAGACGGTCGTCGGCATCGTGCACGAGGGCAAGCCGCCGGTCGTCGCGCTCCGGGAGCTGATGTCGCGCAGCGCGAAGCCCGAACGACGCTGAGCGAAACCGTAAGGCCACTGAGCCAAATCCGCCCGTTTTTGCACGTTCCGGGGCGGAGGCGACGCTGTATCCGGGCTGTACCAACGGGTACTCTCAACGCGATATGAGCACCGAGAACCTTCCCCAGAACCCTGAGCAGCCGTCGCGCAAGCCGCGCGTGGCCGTCGTGTTCGGTGGCCGCAGCTCCGAACACGGGATCTCCGTGGTCACCGCCGGCGCCGTCCTCAAGGCCATCGACCGGACGAAGTACGACGTCCTGCCGATCGGCATCACCCGGGACGGCCGTTGGGCGCTGACGGCCGACGAGCCGGAGCGGATGGCCATCACCGACCGCTCCCTGCCCGCCGTCGAGGAACTGGCGGAGTCGCACGAGGGCGACGTGGTGCTCCCCGTCGCCCCCGCCAACCGCGAGGTCGTCTACAGCGAGCCCGGCTCCGTGCCCAAGGCGCTCGGCGAGGTCGACGTCGTATTCCCGGTGCTGCACGGCCCCTACGGCGAGGACGGCACCCTCCAGGGCCTGCTGGAGCTGTCCGGAGTGCCCTACGTGGGCGCGGGCGTGCTCGCCTCGGCCGTCGGCCAGGACAAGGAGTACATGAAGCGGGTCTTCACCTCCTTCGGGCTCAAGGTCGGCCCGTACGTGGTGATCCGGCCCCGTGAGTGGCAGCGGGACGAGGCCGCCGCGCGCAAGAAGATCGTGGACTTCGCCGGCGAGCACGGCTGGCCGCTGTTCGTGAAGCCCGCGCGCGCCGGTTCCTCCATCGGCATCACCAAGGTCGACGACCTGTCCGGCCTGGACGAGGCGATCGCCGAGGCCCAGTCGCACGACCCGAAGATCCTCGTCGAGGCGGCGGTCACCGGCCGCGAGATCGAGTGCGGCGTCCTGGAGTTCGAGGACGGACCGCGGGCCTCGCTCCCGGCGGAGATCCCGCCGCCGGACACGCACGCGTACTACGACTTCGAGGCCAAGTACATCGACTCCACGCCCGGCATCGTCCCGGCGCCGCTCACCGAGGAGGAGACCGCGGAGATCCGGCGGCTCGCGGTGGAGGCGTTCGAGGCGGCGTCCTGCGAGGGGCTGGTGCGCGCGGACTTCTTCCTCACCGAGGACGGGGAGTTCGTGATCAACGAGATCAACACGCTGCCCGGGTTCACGCCGATCTCGATGTACCCGCAGATGTGGCAGGCCACCGGGGTCGGCTACCCCGAACTGATCGACCTGCTGGTGCAGGCCGCGCTGCGCAGGTCCACCGGACTGCGCTGACCGCGCCGGCCGCTCAGCCGCGCATGGAGGCGATCCCCTCGGGGATCGCCTTCCGCACGGCCGGGGCCAGGTCCTCCAGCACCTGCGTGCTGTCGTCCGGCCCCGACAGCCGCTTCGGCAGTGTCACCTCGACGTAGGCGCGCCGGCCCGACGTCGTGAAGCGCCAGGTGCCGTCGCTCCGCTTCTCCATCAGCCAGTCCACGCCGTTGACCCCGCCCGCGATCGCGTCGGGGTCCTGGCCCTCGGCCACCTTGGGGTCGGTCATCTTCGGCGGCCGGACGATCCCACAGCGCAGTATGATCGCCGGGTTTCCCCAGCCCGCCGTGTAGACGGACCGGGGTCCGGGATCCGCGCGGCGCTGCCCGTCCACCTTGGCGGGCAGCACCTCGTGCAGACTCCGGCACAGCGGGGCGGTCTTCGCGTCGGGACGGGGAGCCGCGACCGTCGCGCTGTCGTCCGAGGAGCAGCCCGCGCCCGCGAGCAGCAGGGCGGGCGCGAGCGGGACAGCGAGCAGGGCGAGGGGCCGGTGACGGAAGAAGTGCACCGGCCAAGGGTAGACGGGGGCTACAGGTGCACGACCGGACAGGTCAGGGTGCGAGTGATGCCGTCCACCTGCTGGACCTTGGCGACCACCATGCGACCGAGTTCGTCGACGGTGTCGGACTGGGCGCGCACGATGACGTCGTACGGACCCGTGACGTCCTCGGCCTGGATCACTCCAGGGATCTTGCTGATGGTCTCGGCTACGGTCGACGCCTTGCCGACCTCCGTCTGGATCAGGATGTACGCCTGTACCACGGAACCTCCAGGGCGGCCACGAGGATCATGTGGGGAAAAGGAACGCCACGGTATCGCGTCGCCGCTCCCCGCGGGGAGACCTGCGGGAACCGGGCTTGCGCGCCAGGGTGCAGGCACGACGGACGTTGACGGCCGGCCGGGACCGGACCGTCGGCCGTTCCCGACCGCGTCGGGGTCATCTCGACGGTATCGGGGACACTGATGGGGCGCGAGTCAGCACGGTCAGGCAGAGGCAGAGAAGGGGAGTCAGGGACATGAAGGGCACGGTTGGTGAGCTCGGGGAATTCGGGCTCATCAGGGAGCTCACCTCCCGTCTCACCACCACCCCGGCGGTCCGGATCGGTCCGGGCGACGACGCCGCCGTGGTGGCCGCGCCCGACCGGCGGGTGGTGGCGAGCACCGACGTCCTGCTGGAAGGGCGGCACTTCCGCCGCGACTGGTCCACGGCCTACGACGTCGGCCGCAAGGCGGCCGCGCAGAACCTCGCGGACATCGCCGCGATGGGCGCCGTGCCGACCGCCCTGCTGCTCGGCCTGGTGGTGCCGGCCGAACTCCCGGTCAGCTGGCCGACCGAACTGATGGACGGGCTGCGCGACGAGTGCCAGGTCGCGGGCGCCGCCGTGGTCGGCGGGGACGTCGTACGGGGCGACACCATCACGGTCTCGATCACCGCGCTCGGCGATCTGCGCAACCAGGAACCGGTGACCCGGGCCGGCGCCCAGCCCGGCGACCTGGTGGCCGTCACCGGCTGGCTGGGCTGGTCGGCGGCCGGTTACGCGGTGCTCTCCCGCGGCTTCCGTTCGCCGCGCGCCTTCGTGGAGGCCCACCGGCGCCCCGAGCCGCCGTACCACGCGGGCCCGGCCGCCGCCTCGCTCGGCGCGACCGCGATGTGCGACGTGAGCGACGGGCTGATCGCCGACCTCGGTCATATCGCCGAGGCCAGCAAGGTCCGCATCGACATCCGCTCCGGCGCGATCGACGTGCCCACGCAGATGAACGACATCGGGCAGGCCGTCGGCGTCGATCCGCTCCAGTGGGTGCTGACCGGGGGAGAGGACCACGCGATCGTGGCCACCTTCCCGCCGGACACCAAGCTCCCGGCCCGCTGGAAGGTCATCGGCGAGGTACTGAACCCCTCCGCGCTGCCGCAGGTGACGGTCGACGGGGCGCCCTGGACCAGCAGAGGCGGCTGGGACCACTTCGGGGACATAGAGCCGTGACCCCGCCCCGGGTGCTCACGGTGGCCGGCTCCGACTCCGGCGGCGGCGCCGGTATCCAGGCCGACCTCAAGACGATGCTCGCGCTCGGCGTCCACGGGATGAGCGTGCTCACCGCGGTGACCGCGCAGAACTCCCTGGGCGTACGGGGCGTCTGGGAACTGCCGGCGGAGGCGGTGCGGGCCCAGTACCGCGCCGTCGTCGACGACATCGGCGTCCAGGCGGTGAAGACCGGCATGCTGGGCTCGGCCGAACTGGTCGAGACCGTCGCCGAGTTGATCTCCGGCACGGACGCGCCGGCCGTGGTCGACCCGGTGGGCGTCTCCAAGCACGGCGACACGCTGCTCGCCGCCTCCGCCCTGGACGCGGTGCGCACCAAGCTGCTCCCGGCGGCGGCCGTGGCGACCCCGAACCTGGACGAGGTGCGCCAACTCACCGGCGTCCGGGTCGAGTCGGAGGACGATCTGCGCCGGGCCGCGGACGCCGTGCTGGCGTACGGCCCGCGCTGGGCGCTGATCAAGGGCGGCCATCTGGCGGGCGACGCGGTGGACCTGCTCACCGACGGCACCGCGGAGCACTGGCTGCGCGCGCCCCGCCACCGCAACCGGCACACCCACGGCACCGGCTGCACGCTGGCCTCCGCGATCGCCTCGGGGCTGGCGCGCGGACTCGCCGTCCCGGAGGCGGTCGCGGCGGCCAAGGAGTACGTCACCGGGGCGATCGCGGCGGGGTTCCCGCTGGGGGCCGGGACCGGGCCGGTGGATCACGGCTGGCGGTTCAGGGCGTGAGCCCGGCCCGCTCCGCCGCGCGCAGGCGCTGATCGAGGAAGAGGGCCGCGCGGTCCAGTGCCTCGTCCGCCTCGTCCAGGGAGCCGGCGAACGCCGGGAACACATGCGGCACGCCGGCCGTGACGTCCAGGATCACGTCCACCCCGGCGGCCCTGGCGCGCGCGGCCAGCCGCGTGGAGTCGTCCAGCAGGATCTCGTTGGTGCCGACCTGGAGCAGCATCGGTGGGAAGCCGGTCAGGTCGGCGCAGACGGCCGGGCTGAGCAGGGGATGGCGCGGATCGGCTCCGGCGAGGCACATCGCCCCGGTGTGCTCGACGGCCGCGCGGGTGAAGACCGGGTCGTGGGCCGCCCTGGTGTCCATGCTCTCGCCGGTGCGCGTCGCGTCGAGGCCCGGGGAGAACGCCAGAAGCGCGGCCGGCAGCGGAAGGCCCGCGTCCCGCGCGGCGAGGCAGGTGGTGACGGCGAGGCCGCCGCCGGCGGAGTCACCGGCGAACACGAGGGCCGAGGGGTCGGTGCCGCCGTCGAGGAGGGCGCGGTAGGCGCCGAGCGTGTCCTCGATCGCGGCCGGGAACGGGTGCTCGGGGGCCAGCCGGTAGTCCACCGAGTACGCCGTGCGGCCGGTCCTGGTCACCAGGTGGCCCGTCAGCGACAGGGCGGCCTCGGGGGAGCCGCTCACCCAGCCGCCGCCGTGGAAGTACAGGATCGTTCCGGCGCGCGGTCCGCTCTCCGGCGCCACCCGCAGCGCGGGCCGGTCGCCGAGCACGGTCCGGGTGGTACGGATGCCGCCGGGCACGGGGATCGTGCTCATCAGTGCCTCGAAGCCGGCCCGTATCTCCTCGATCGTCGGAGGTTTCTCCGGGCGCGGCCGCCGCAGCATCGCGTCGAGCCGGGCACGCTGTTCCTTGCTCATGGGTGTGCTCCCCCTCGCTGTTAGATTCCACTACACTATATGCCGTGGCATATAAAACGAGCGGGGACGCCGCCGGGCTCCCGGAACTCTTCTCCGACCTGGTGCGCTGCGAGACACGGCTGTACAACGCCCTCAACGACCGGCTCCGCGCGCGGCACGGACTCGTCACCTCGCAGTTCGAGGCCCTGCGCTATCTGCGCGACCACGCCGGGGCGCGGGTGGCGGACCTCGCGGCGGAGTTCGCGATCGGCATCGGAGCCACGAGCAAGAGCGTCGACCGGCTGGAGAAACAGGGCTGGGCGGTCCGGGAGCCGAATCCGGCCGACCGCCGGTCCTCCCTGCTGGCCCTGACCGACGACGGCGCGCGGCTCGTCGCCGCGGCGGAGGAGACCTTCGGCGAGACGCTGGCCGAGTTGATCGGAGGGGCGCTCGACCCCGCTGAGGTGACGGCCGCCGCGCGCACCCTCTCGAAGCTGCGTTCCGCGCTCGAACACCGGCAGGTCGGCATGCCGACGGGCTGAGGGGGGAGGACCTGGGGGCACCCGTTTTTGGGTACGGCAAAAAGCCGGTCCACCCTGAGGTGGACCGGCTCAGTGCAGCGAACCAGGCAGTGGCCGCGCGCTCAGCTGTAGCGTCAGCGCGAGACCTTGCCCGCCTTGATGCACGAGGTGCAAGCGTTCACGCGCTTCGGCGTCCCGCCCACCACGGTACGTACACGCTGGATGTTGGGGTTCCAGCGGCGGGACGTACGGCGGTGCGAGTGCGAGATGTTGTTGCCGAAGCCCGGCCCCTTGCCGCAGACGTCGCAGTTGGCAGCCACGGGTCACTCCAAAGACTTCAGATGCACTTACGGATAATCCCGGCAGGCCGGGATCGAGATCGTGAGACCTGAGATCTGGGTGGCGTTGCCAGGGGAAAAGCCCGATCAGATCGGGCAACCGGAGCAGCATAGCAAGCCTGCGTCGGTAGAGCGAAACTACCATGACCACGAGGGGTCCCCGCCCCCGGGCCCGCCCCGGCCCGCTTCCGGCGGGCACCGTCCCGGGGTCTACGCTGCGACCACGTCAAGCCGGCTCAGGGAGGCGCAGGTGGCGCAGGTGCCGCAGACATTCCTCGACGGTGTCGCGGTGCGCACCTGGTGCGGTCTGGCCCTGCGCGCGCTCGGACGAGCCCGCGAGGAGATCGACGCGATCAACGTCTATCCGGTGGCCGACGGCGACACCGGGACCAACCTCTACCTGACCGTGGAGTCCGCCGCGACCGCCGTGGAGGCCGTGTTCGCGGGGTACGAGACGCGGCCCGCCGGCCCCTCCCTCGCGGACGCGGTGCGCGCGATGGCCCACGGCGCGCTCATCGGCGCCCGGGGCAACTCCGGCACCATCCTCGCCCAGCTGCTGCGCGGCATGGCCCAGGTGCTCGCGGCGGACGGCGCGGAGCCCCGCTGCGACGGGCCCGCCCTGCGGCTCGCGCTGCGCCGGGCCGCCGACTCCGCCCGGCAGGCGGTGGCGCACCCCGTCGAGGGCACGGTGCTGACGGTCGCCTCGGCCGCCGCCGACGCCGCCGAACGGGCGGACGGCGACTGCGGGACGGTCGCCCGGGCCGCCTACGAGGGCGCCCGCACGGCGCTGACCGCGACCCCGGCCCAACTGGCCGTCCTGGCGCGGGCCGGGGTGGTCGACGCGGGGGGCAGCGGGCTGGTGGCGGTGCTCGGCGCGCTGGTGGAGGCGTGCACGGGGGAGCCGGTACGGGAGCCGGCCCCGGGCGCGGGAGAGGCCGTGCCCGAGGCCGCGGCCCAGCCCCCGGAAGCGGGCCCGGACGCCGGGGCCTGCGCCGAGGCGGCCGGGGACGGCGGCCCCGCCTACGAGGTGATCTACCTGCTGGAGGCCGACGACACCGCCGTGGACCGGCTCCGCGCCCGTCTCGACGCCCTCGGCGACTCCCTGGTCGTCGTCGGCGGCGACGGGCTGTGGAACGTCCATGTGCACGTGGACGACGCGGGCGCCGCCGTGGAGGCGGGCGTGGAGGCCGGCCGGCCGTACCGGATCAGGATCACGCACTTCGGGCTCGGCGACGTGCACACCGGCGGCCCCCGCCCGCCGCGCGAGCGGACCCAGCGGGCGGTGGTGGCCGTCGTACCGGGGCAGGGTCTGGCCGAGCTGTACACCGAGGCAGGCGCGACCACCGTGCTCGCGCGCCCCGGCGAGCCGCCCGCCAGCGGGGAGCTGCTGGCCGCGGTGCGGCGGGCCCACGCCCGCGAGGTCGTGCTGCTGCCCAACGACGCCGACCTGCGCGACACCGCGGCCGCGGCGGCCGAGCAGGCCCGCGCCGAGGGGGTCCGGGTGGCGCTGATCCCGACCCGCTCGGCGGTGCAGGGCATCGCGGCGCTCGCGGTGTCCGAGCCCGGCCGCCGGTTCGACGAGGACGTCGTCCAGATGACCTCGGCCGCGGGCGCCACCCGGTACGCCGAGGTCGTCGTCGCCGAGCGCCAGTCCTGGACGATGGCCGGGATCTGCCAGGCCGGGGACGTGCTCGGGCTGATCGACGGCGACGTGGCGGTGATCGGGGCGGACGTCACCGCCACCGCCGAGACCGTCCTGGACCGCATGCTCCAGGCCGGCGGCGAACTGGTCACCCTCGTCGTCGGCGACGAGGCGCCGGAGACCGCCGCCGCCCGTCTGGAGGCGCGGGTACGGGAGTCCTACCTGGCCGTGGACACGGTGGTGTACCGGGGCGGCCGCCAGGGGGCGCTGCTGCTCATCGGCGTCGAGTGAGCGCGCCGGACCGGCCCCGGCCCCGCGCCGGTTCGCGGGTCGTCCGGGCGCGGCGCGGTCCCGGGCGGACGGACCCGCGGGGCGGGCGTCTGCGGCGTTGTCGGTGCCGTGGTGTGCAATGGATCCCGTGCCCGCACTGGAAGAACCACTGAAGCAGCCCCTGAAGTCAGTGCTCGGCCCCGCCACCGCGAAGGTGATGGCCGAGCACCTCGGCCTGCACACCGTCGGCGACCTCCTGCACCACTACCCGCGCAGATACGAGGAGCGCGGCCAGCTCACCCACCTCGCCGACCTCCCCATGGACGAGCACGTCACCGTGGTCGCCCAGGTCGCCGACGCCCGCCTGCACTCCTTCGCCTCCTCCCGCGCCCCCCGCGGCAAGGGCCAGCGCCTGGAGGTCACGATCACCGACGGCAGCGGCCGCCTCCAGCTGGTCTTCTTCGGCAACGGCGTGCACAAGCCCCACAAGGAGCTGCTGCCGGGCACCCGCGCGATGTTCGCCGGCAAGGTCTCCGTCTTCAACCACCGCCTCCAGCTCGCCCACCCCGCCTACGAGTTGCTGCGCGGGGACGGCGAGGAGACCGTCGAGACCTGGGCGGGCGCCCTGATCCCGCTCTACCCGGCCACCGCCAAACTGGAGTCCTGGAAGATCGGCAAGGCGGTCCAGACGGTCCTGCCCGCCGCCCAGGAGGCCGTCGACCCGCTGCCGCCCACGCTGCGCGACGGCCGCGGCCTGCTCCCGCTCCCCGAGGCCCTGCTTAAGATCCACCGCCCGCACACCAAGGCCGACATCGCGGACGCCCGCGCCCGCCTCAAGTGGGACGAGGCCTTCGTCCTCCAGGTCGCCCTGGCCCGCCGCCGGTACACCGACGCGCAGCTCCCGGCGGTCGCCCGCCGCCCGCGTCCCGACGGCCTCCTCGCCGCCTTCGACGACCGTCTCCCCTTCACCCTCACCGAGGGCCAGCGGAAGGTCTCCGGCGAGATCTTCGCCGACCTCGCCACCGAGCACCCCATGCACCGCCTGCTCCAGGGGGAGGTGGGATCGGGCAAGGCTCAGCCACTGGACTCGCTCGTCCTCACACCCGCCGGTTTCCGTTGCATGGGCGACTTGAAGGCAGGGGACGAGGTCATCGTGCCGGACGGGGAGGTCGCCCTGATCGACGGTGTCTTTCCGCAAGGAGAACGCGACGTCTGGCGTTTGGTCCTTTCCGATGGAAGTTCCGTGGAGTGCGACGACGAACATCTCTGGATCGTCGGCACGAGCTGCGGGTGGCATCGGGGTCAGAAGCCCAAGGTCATGACGAGCCGGGACATTCGCCTGGACACGTTCGAGGCAAACGGATCCTCGAAGTGGTACATCCCCGCAGCAGCCCCCGTCGACCTCGGAGGCGACTCCGGTCTGCCGATGGATCCCTACCTGTTCGGCCTTCTCCTCGGAGACGGCTCGTTCCGCCACAACCTGCGTCTCTCCACTATCGACGACGAGATCCGAGATGCCGTGGAGGCCGCCGTGGCGCCGGGATGCCGACTGGTACCTGTGAAGGACTCCCGCTGCGACTACACGATCCAGCTCACACAACGCGTCGGCGGAGTCCGCAATCCGGTGATCCAAGCGCTGCGAAACCTGAACCTGTGGGGCAAGACGTCACATGGGAAATTCGTTCCAGACGACTTCAAGAACACGTCGATCAAGAACCGTCATGCCTTGCTGCAAGGGCTTCTGGACACCGATGGGACCGTTCACGCCGATGGCATGAGCGTTTCGCTCTGTTCTGCTTCTCGCAGGCTCGCCGACGACGTCGCCTGGCTCGTACGTTCGCTCGGCGGCCGTGCGCGCGTCCTGCCGAAGCGCGATGCCTTCAACGTGTCAGTGGCGCTGCCCGACGAATACGCTCCATTCCGTCTGCCCCGCAAGGCCGCCCGTGTCCGACCCCGGCCGAAGGACAACACGTTCCGACGCGGAATCCGCGCGGTCGAGTACGTGGGGCGAAAGCCGGTCCAGTGCATCAGTGTTGCCCACCCGAGCCACGCATACGTCACCGACAACTTCACGGTGACCCACAACACGATGGTGGCCCTGCGCGCGATGCTCGCCGTGGTCGACGCGGGCGGGCAGGCCGCCATGCTCGCGCCCACCGAGGTACTGGCCCAGCAGCATCACCGCTCGATCACCGAGATGATGGGCGACCTGGCCGAGGGCGGGATGCTGGGGGGCACGGAGCACGCCACCAAGGTGGTGCTGCTGACCGGCTCGATGGGCGCCGCGGCCCGCCGCCGCGCCCTCCTGGACCTGACCACCGGCGAGGCCGGCATCGTCATCGGCACCCATGCCCTGATCGAGGACAAGGTGCGGTTCCACGACCTCGGCCTGGTCGTCGTGGACGAACAGCACCGCTTCGGCGTCGAACAGCGCGACGCCCTGCGCGGCAAGGGCGCCCAGCCCCCGCACCTCCTCGTCATGACCGCCACCCCGATCCCGCGCACGGTCGCCATGACCGTCTTCGGCGACCTGGAGACCTCCGTCCTCGACCAGCTCCCGGCGGGCCGCTCCCCGATCGCCAGCCACGTCGTCCCGGCCGCCGACAAACCCCACTTCCTGGCCCGCGCCTGGGAGCGGGTGCGCGAGGAGGCGGCCAACGGCCACCAGGCGTACGTCGTCTGCCCCCGCATCGGGGACGACGTCGACGAGGGGGCGGACCCGAAGAAGGCGGCCAAGGCGAAGTCCCCCGAGGACGAGGCCGAGAAGCGTCCCCCGCTCGCGGTCCTCGACGTGGCCGCCAGGCTGGCCGAGGGCCCCCTGCGGGGCCTGCGCATCGAAGTCCTGCACGGCCGTATGCACCCCGACGACAAGGACGCGGTGATGCGCCGCTTCGCCGCGGGCGAGACCGACGTCCTGGTCGCCACCACGGTCATCGAGGTCGGCGTGAACGTGCCCAACGCCACCGCGATGGTCATCATGGACGCCGACCGCTTCGGCGTCTCCCAGCTCCACCAGCTGCGCGGCCGCGTCGGCCGCGGCTCGGCACCCGGCCTGTGCCTGCTGGTCACCGAGATGCCCGAGGCCAGCGCCGCCCGCCAGCGCCTGAACGCGGTCGCGGCCACCCTCGACGGCTTCGAACTCTCCCGCATCGACCTCGAACAGCGCCGCGAGGGCGACGTCCTCGGCCAGGCCCAGTCCGGCGCCCGCTCCAGCCTCCGCGTCCTCGCGGTCATCGAGGACGAGGAGGTCATCGCGGAGGCACGCGGGGAGGCGACGGCGCTGGTGGCGGCGGATCCGGGACTGGAGCACCTGCCGGGGCTCCGGACGGCCCTGGACGCGCTGCTGGACGAGGAGCGGGAGCAGTACCTGGAGAAGGGCTGAGGCGCCCCGGCCCGGGACCGCGGGCCCGGATCGGACGTGCGGCTGCCGCCGCCGGGCGCGACCAGCAACAATGAACCCGTAAAGCCGCCCACGGAGAAGGACCACACATGACCCGCGTGATCGCCGGCGCAGCCGGCGGACGTCGCCTGGCAGTCCCGCCGGGCACCGGCACCCGGCCGACCTCCGACCGCGCACGCGAAGGTCTCTTCTCCACCTGGCAGTCCCTCCTCGGCGGCCCGCTGCGCGGAGAGCGCGTCCTCGACCTCTACGCCGGCTCCGGCGCCGTCGGCCTCGAAGCCCTCTCCCGCGGCGCGGGCCACGCCCTCCTCGTGGAGGCCGACGCCCGGGCCGCGCGGACCGTCCGCGAGAACGTGCGGAACCTGGGCCTGCCCGGCGCCGAGGTCAGAGCGGGCAAAGCGGAACAAGTCATCAGGACCGCGCCCCCCGCCGCCCCCTACGACCTGGTCTTCCTGGATCCGCCCTACGCCGTCACCGACGACGATCTTCGCGAGATTCTCCTCACACTCCGCTCGGAGGGGTGGCTCGCGAAGGATGTGCTGGTCACCGTGGAGCGCAGCACCAGAGGCGGCGAATTCGTGTGGCCGGACGGCTTCGAGCCGGTCCGGTCCCGTCGCTACGGCGAGGGAACGTTTTGGTACGGTCGCGCCGCCTCTACGTGCGAAGACGCACGATGACCGGACCGGAGAGCGAGGGAATTCAAGTGCGCCGCGCCGTCTGTCCCGGGTCGTTCGACCCGATCACCAACGGACATCTCGACATCATCGGCCGAGCTTCCCGGCTGTACGACGAGGTCTACGTCGCGGTGATGATCAACCAGTCCAAGAAGAGCCTGTTCGAGGTCGAGGAGCGGATCGGGCTGATCCGCGAGGTCACCGCCGAGTACGCCAACGTGCGGGTGGAGACCCACCACGGCCTCCTCGTGGACTTCTGCAAGCAGCGCGACATCCCCGCCATCGTCAAGGGGCTGCGCGCCGTCAGCGACTTCGACTACGAGCTGCAGATGGCCCAGATGAACAACGGCCTCACCGGGGTCGAGACGCTGTTCGTGCCGACCAACCCCACCTACAGCTTCCTGTCCTCCTCGCTCGTCAAGGAGGTCGCGGCCTGGGGCGGCGACGTCTCCCACCTGGTGCCGCCGCAGGTCCTCGCCGCCCTCAACAGGCGGCTGCGCAAGGACTGATGGGACTACAGTCGTCCCGTCCGTCTCCGATCCGGCTGTAGGAAGTGGCGAGCACAGGTGGACGTGCAGAAGAAGCTCGACGAGATCGTCTCCGCGGTCGCCGGCGCACGGGCCATGCCCATGTCGGCGTCCTGCGTGATCAACCGTGCCGAGCTGCTCGCGCTGCTGGAAGAGGTGCGCCAGGCGCTGCCCGGCTCCCTCGCGCAGGCGCAGGAGCTGATCGGTGACCGCGAGCAGATGGTCGAGCAGGCCCGCCAGGAGGCCGAGCGGATCATCGAGTCCGCGCACGCCGAGCGGGGCTCGCTGGTCTCCGGCACCGAGATCGCCCGGCGCTCCCAGGCCGAGGCGGACCGGATCCTCGCCGAGGCCCGCCAGGAGGCCGAGGAGGTCCGCGCCGAGGCCGACGACTACGTCGACTCCAAGCTCGCCAACTTCGAGGTCGTCCTCACCAAGACCCTCGGCTCGGTGGGCCGCGGCCGCGAGAAGCTCCTCGGCACCGGCCCCGGCCTCGACGAGAACGGCTACGAGGACGAGGACGCCCCCGAGCGCAGCCTGGACCCCGAGACGCTGCGGCACAACGCCGACGCGTACGTGGACACCAAGCTCGGCGCCTTCGAGGCGGTGCTCGCCAAGACCCTGGAGGCCGTCGGCCGCGGCCGGCAGAAGCTGCACGGCCGGATCGCCACCGACGACCTCGGCGCCCTCGCCGACGACACCACGACCTTCCAGCACTCCAGCGACGCCGACTACCTCGCCGACCTGGCCGCCCTCGCGGACACCCCGGCCGAGCCCCCGCGGCAGCGGCGGGAGCAGCCGTCGTACGAGCGACCGGAACAGCCGTCCTACGATCAGCGGCCGGACCAGCCGTCGTACGAGCAGCAGCCCGAGCAGCCGTCGTACGAGCCGCAGCCCGAGCAGCCCTCGTACGAGCCGCAGCCCGCCTACGGTGCCTACGACCAGCAGCAAGGCGCCTACCCCGGCTTCCCGCAGCAGGCCCCCTACGGCGCGCCGGACCCCTACGGCTACCAGCAGGCCGACCCCTACGGCTACCAGGGCCAGGGCTACCCCCAGCAGCCCGCCTACGACCCCCAGCAGCAACAGATGCCCCAGCTGCCGCAGCAGTCCCAGCCGCAGCAGGACTACGCCCTGGACGAGACCAGCCTCTTCGACACCAGCATGATCAGCGCGGAGCAACTGCGGGCCTACGAGCAGGGCCGCGGCAGCCGGTGACCGACCGGATTGGGCCCTGAGCGAAAGGTCCAGTATCCTGGCCCTTCGGTCGCGCGTGCCCTGACGCTTGAGTGGCGGAGCCGTCCGCGATCGCCGCTGCCCGGAAACACCGACGGGCGGTGTCCCTTCGAGTTCGTAGATCGAAAGCAGGAATGGCTTCCAACGCCCGCCTCGACCACCGCAACCCCCTCGTGTTCGATACTCACGAGCTGGGTCGGCGTCCTGGTGCGCTGCAGCGCCTGACTCGCGAGATCGACGCCCCCCGGGATCTCGGCATCCCGGGAGTCATCGAGGTGCCCGAGGGCGCCCCGATGGAACTCGGACTTCGCCTTGAGTCGGTCATGGAAGGGGTGCTTGTCACAGGCACCGCCCGTGCGACGGCCAAGGGGGAGTGCGTAAGGTGTCTGGAGCCGGTCGGGCTGGAGCTCGAAGCGGACTTCCAGGAGATGTTCTCGTACCCTGACGCCGACGACCGGGGCCGCGTGATCGCGGAACCGGGCGACGACGCCGAGGACGACGAGGACAGGCTTTTCATCGAGGACGGTCTGTTCGACCTCGAACCCGTGCTGCGTGATGCGGTGGTGCTCGCACTGCCGATGCAGCCGGTGTGCCGGGAAGACTGTCCGGGTCTGTGCTCCGAGTGCGGAGCCCGGCTCGCGGACGACCCGGACCACCATCACGACGCCGTCGACATTCGTTGGGCGGCTTTGCAGGGACTCGCCGGCACCATGACGGACGGCGAGAAGGACGAGATGAGCGGCGCCGAAGCGGGCGTCGACGAGAAGCAGGAGAAGTAGCCGTGGCTGTTCCGAAGCGGAAGATGTCGCGCAGCAACACGCGCCACCGCCGGTCGCAGTGGAAGGCTGCGGTCCCCACCCTGGTTGCGTGCGAGCGCTGCCACGAGCCCAAGCAGCAGCACATCGCGTGCCCGTCTTGCGGCACCTACAACAAGCGCCAGGTCCTCGAAGTCTGAGCGGTTGGTGAGAGGCCCGATGACAGACGCGAATGCCGCTAGTCCCCGCCAGCGCGGGGGTAGTCCGCAGGCCTCGTCCCACACAGTTCTGGAAGGGCGGCTCGGCTACCAGGTCGAGTCCGCCCTTCTGGTGCGTGCGCTCACCCACCGTTCCTACGCGTACGAGAACGGCGGTCTGCCGACGAACGAGCGGCTGGAGTTCCTCGGGGACTCCGTGCTCGGCCTCGTCGTCACGGACACGCTGTACCGCACCCACCCGGACCTGCCCGAGGGCCAACTGGCCAAGCTGCGGGCCGCGGTGGTCAACTCGCGTGCGCTGGCGGAGGTGGGGCGCGGCCTCGACCTGGGCGCCTTCATCCGGCTCGGCCGGGGTGAAGAGGGCACGGGCGGCCGGGACAAGGCGTCCATCCTCGCCGACACCCTTGAAGCGGTGATCGGCGCGGTCTATCTCGACCAGGGCCTCGACGCGGCGTCCGAGCTGGTGCACCGGCTCTTCGACCCGCTGATCGAGAAGTCCTCCAACCTGGGCGCCGGCCTGGACTGGAAGACGTCGCTCCAGGAGCTGACCGCGATCGAGGGACTCGGCGTGCCCGAGTACCTGGTCACGGAGACCGGCCCCGACCACGAGAAGACCTTCACTGCTGCCGCCCGCGTCGGAGGCGTCTCGTACGGCACCGGCACCGGCCGCAGCAAGAAGGAGGCGGAGCAGCAGGCCGCCGAGTCCGCCTGGCGTGCCATCAGGGCCGCCGCGGACGAGCGCGCCAAGGCGGCGACGGAGGCCAAGCAGGCCGTCGTGCACGCCGCCAAGGACGACGACACGTCGTCCGCCACCGCCTGACGACAGCAACACCGAGCGCCCGCCCCACCGTTTCGGACGGGGCGGGCGCTCGCTTCATACAGCGTCTTCTCACGGGGGTCCCGATGCCCGAGTTGCCCGAGGTCGAGGTCGTCCGGCGGGGGTTGGCGCGATGGGTGGCCCATCGCACCGTCGCCGAGACCGAGGTGCTGCACCCGCGCGCCGTACGCCGGCATGTGGCCGGGGGCGACGACTTCGCGCAGCGGCTCAAGGGGCATCACATCGGCGACCCCAGCCGGCGCGGCAAGTACCTGTGGCTGCCGCTGGAGGAGACGAACCAGTCGGTGCTCGCCCACCTCGGGATGAGCGGGCAACTGCTGGTGCAGCCGCACGAGGCGGCGGACGAGAAGCATCTGCGCATCCGGATCAGGTTCGCCGACTCGCTCGGCACCGAGCTGCGCTTCGTGGACCAACGCACCTTCGGCGGGCTGTCGTTGCACGACAACACCCCCGAGGGGCTGCCCGACGTCATCGCGCACATCGCCCGCGACCCCCTCGACGCGCTGTTCGACGACGACGCCTTCCACCAGGCGCTGCGCCGCAAGCGCACGACCGTCAAACGGGCCCTGCTGGACCAGTCGTTGATCAGCGGCGTCGGCAACATCTATGCGGACGAGGCCCTTTGGCGCGCCCGCATCCACTACGAGCGTCCGACCGCGAACTTCACCCGCCCCGTCACCGCCGAACTCCTCGGCCACGTCAGGGACGTGATGAACGCGGCCCTCGCCGTCGGCGGCACCAGCTTCGACAGCCTCTACGTCAACGTCAATGGCGAGTCGGGCTACTTCGACCGCTCCCTCGACGCCTACGGCCGCGAGGGCGAGCCCTGCCGCCGCTGCTCCACCCCCATCAGGCGGCGGGCCTGGATGAACCGCTCCAGCTACTTCTGCCCGAAGTGTCAGCGGGCGCCGCGCGCCTCGTCGTAACGCTCGCGGGCCGCCAGCACCTCGTCCATGGCGCCCTCCACGCACTCGATGAGGGAGCGCAGGCGCCCGGCGACCTCGCGGCCGAGCGGGGTCAGCTCGTAGTCCACGCGGGGCGGGTTGGTCGGCTGCGCCTCGCGGTGCACCAGGCCGTCCCGCTCCAGCGCGTGCAGAGTCTGGGAGAGCATCTTCTCGCTCACCCCGTCGACGCGGCGGCGCAGCTCGTTGAAGCGCAGCGAACCTTCGTACAGCGCGCCGAGGGTCAGTCCGCCCCAGCGGCCCGTGACGTTCTCCAGCGTGCAGCGGGAGGGGCAGGCCTTGGCGAAGACGTTGTAGGCGAGCTCGTCGGACTCCTGGGGTCGTGCGGTCATGAGACAAGGGTACGCCCCCACAGCGCTAACTACTGGGTTGCACTCACTTCTGGTTAGTGCTTTCCTTTCCTCGCCGCATTGAGCTGCCTTCCGAGGAGAGTCATGACCGCCGCTGTTGTCGTTTCCATCGCCTACCACTCCGGCTACGGCCACACCGCTGTGCTCGCCGAGGCCGTGCGCGCGGGTGCCGCCGAGGCGGGCGCCGAGGTGCACCTGATCAAGGTGGACGAGATCACCGAGGAGCAGTGGGGGATACTCGACCGCTCCGACGCGATCGTCTTCGGCTCGCCCACCTACATGGGCACCGCCACCGGTGCCTTCCACGTCTTCGGCGAGGCGACCTCCGCGCGCTGGGCCGGCCAGGACTGGAAGGACAAGCTGGCCGCCGGCTTCACCAACTCGGGCTCCAAGAGCGGCGACAAGCTGCACACCCTCCAGTTCTTCCAGACGCTCGCCGCCCAGCACGGCATGCACTGGGTCAACCTCGGCCTGCTCCCTGGCTGGAACAGCAGCACCGCCTCCGAGAACGACCTCAACCGCCTCGGCTTCTTCACCGGCGCCGCCGCCCAGACCGACACCGACCGGGGCCCGGAGGGCGTGCACAAGGCGGACATCGCCACGGCCGAGCACCTGGGACGCCGGGTGACGCAGACCGCGCGGACGTTCGCGCGGGGGCGTGCCGCCGAGTAGCAGCCCGGAGAAATCCGAGCGGAGCGGGGAGAGCGAGGGGTTCGGCTCAGTCGCCGAACTCCTCGGTCCACCACGGCCCGCCCGCGCCGAAGTGCACGCCGACGCCGAGGCTGCCGAAGTCGCAGTTCAGGATGTTGGCGCGGTGCTCGGGGCTGTCCATCCAGGCCTTCACCACGGCCGCCGGATCCGCCGGGCCGCGGGCGATGTTCTCGGCGCCCAGGCCGCTGATGCCGGCCGCCGCCGCCCGGTCCCACGGCGACTTCCCGTCCGGGTCGGTGTCGGAGAAGAAGCCCCGCGCCGCCATGTCGTCGCTGAACGCCTCGGCCAGACCGGTCAGCGCCGAGTTCGCCGACAGCGCGGTGCAGCCCGCCTTCGCCCGCTCGTCGTTGACCAGCTTCAGCACCTCGGCCTCGGCGGCGGCCTGCGCGGAGACCGTCACGGGCGGGACGGTCGGCGCGGGCGCCTTGGTCCTCGTCGGAGTCGTACGGGGGGTCGGGCTCGGCTTCGCCGTGGTGGGGGAGGGCTTGGGCCGCGGGGCGGCGGGGACGGCCGGGGCCGTCCTTGCGACGGTGGCCTTCCCGGACGGCACCGGTGCGGCGGGCTTCGCGGACTTCGAGGGGGTCGGCGAGGCGGACCTCGTGGGCGTCGGCGAGGGGGAGCCCGTCGGGGATGCCGTCGCGGATGCCGTCGGGGTGGCCGGAGCCGAGGACCGGACGGGGTCCTGACCGGTCGCCGGAGCGCCGCTCGCGCCACCGGACGTGCCGCCGGACGTGCCGCCGGACGCGTCACCGGACGTGCCGCCCTGGGCGTCGGCCGTGCCGGCGGGGGAGCCCGCCACCTGGATCCGGTCGCCGCCGGTGGCGTGGGTGCCGCTGTCGAGCCGGTAACCCTGGAAGCCCGGGACCACGCCCGCGGCCACCGCGGCCGTGCCCACGGCGACGGCCAGCGACAGCCCGAGCAGCGTCATGCTCACCGCCCGCCCGGCCTGCTTCTGACGCCGCTGCCCGCCCGCGGCGGGCTCGCCCGGATCTCCGGCCCAGGTGGAACGGTCGACCGGATCGCCGGCCGCACCCGCGCCCGCGCCCGCGCCCGGATCCGCGGAGGCCGGGTCCGTGGACGCCGGGTCCGCCGGTCCGGCCGCGAAGAGATACGCGTCCGCCTTCGCCTTCGCCGCCGCGTAGGCCTCGGGGTTCAGATAGGGCGCGGTGCCCATCGGTATCGGCACCGTGTCGGCGGACGGGGACGGCGAAGCGTCGCTCCCGGCGGTGGCGGCGCCCGGGTCGCCCTCCGCGGCGCGGTCGGCGTCCGAGCGTCGGTGGCGTCCCATGCCCTTGCCCTCTTCCTCGTACTTCCTTGGTGCTTCTGGCCAACCCAACCCACTCGATCGAGTGAGTTTGCATCTGGGATGCACCCGCGTGCGGACGGTACCTCATGCCCTTCGGAGGCGATGTGTCCCGAACGACACCGGCCGGTTAGGTTGCACCCATGAGCGAGGATGTTCGACTGGTCGCCTGGGTGCGTGGACACGTACAGGGCGTGGGATTCCGCTGGTTCACCCGTGCCAAGGCACTGGAGATCGGCGGCCTGAGTGGTTTTGCTCTCAATTTGGCGGACGGCCGGGTCCAGGTCGTCGCGGAGGGCGCGTCCGAGTGCTGCGAGGGGCTGCTTGACTGGCTCCAGGGCGCCGACACGCCCGGCCGCGTGGACGGCGTCACCGAGATCTGGGACACACCCCGCGGCGGCTACGACGGCTTCGCGATCCGCTGAGCCGGAACCGGCGTGTCCCCGGCTCCCGAACCCCGCCTCGCGGCGGCCCGGAGCGGAAACGGCCTGGTGGTTGCCAAGAAGGGCGCGGCGTGGCAGGCTCCGCTGGTACAGCTGATCGCTGCGCCCCAGGGCCCGGATGACTCGCTGCGCCGCCGCGTTCCCCGGCCGCGCGCCCCGGTCCGCCCGCCAATACGGGCTGTGATCGTGTTGACCGTCAAACTTTTTGGTGAGACGCTGAAAGCCCCGCGCACCTTAGCTGTTTGGCATGGCGCAACAGCAGAGCAACACTCGGATGTGCCAAGCACCGCGGGTGCGAATCCCTCACGACCCACACCGCATCGGTCGGTCACTCAGTGTGGAGGACCATCCATCATGGCAAAGGCGCTTCTCGGTTACGTCGGCGGCTCCGACCCTCGACTCCTCGCCGAGATGCGACGGCTGCAGCAGCGCGTCCAGGACCTGGAGTCCGAGCTGGTCAGGATCCAGGCGGAGAACGACGCGCTGGCGGCTGCCGCGTCTCAGGACAGGATCATGGAGAGCATCGACGCACACCAGGCGGAGCCTGCGCTCACCTGATCGCTGCATCGCTCCACGACAGCTCAGCAGTGATCGGGGCAGCCCCTATCAACCGCTCAGCAGATCGGACGGTCGGCATCCGAGGCCGTCCATCAGAATCGCAAGGGACGCTTCGGCGTCCCTTCCTTCTTCCCCCCGCGCTTTCCCCCGCGCATCCTTCACCTTCTTCAACATCTGGTGTGCCCTGCCTGCCGGCCGGTGAAACCGCGGGGTTGCGAGGGTTCATGGAGTGAGATAGCGGCGGCCGGTAGAGTCCGGCGGCGTGCACCTCAAGGCCCTGACCCTTCGCGGCTTCAAGTCGTTCGCCTCCGCGACCACGCTCCGGTTCGAACCCGGGATCACATGCGTCGTCGGACCGAACGGCTCGGGCAAGTCCAACGTGGTGGACGCGCTGAGCTGGGTCATGGGCGAGCAGGGCGCGAAGTCGCTGCGCGGCGGCAAGATGGAGGACGTCATCTTCGCCGGCACCACCGGGCGTCCCCCGCTGGGCCGCGCCGAGGTGTCGCTGACCATCGACAACTCCGACGGGGCGCTGCCCATCGAGTACGCCGAGGTCACCATCACGCGGATCATGTTCCGCAACGGCGGCAGCGAGTACCAGATCAACGGCGACACCTGCCGTCTCCTCGACATCCAGGAACTGCTCTCCGACTCCGGCATCGGCCGCGAGATGCACGTCATCGTCGGCCAGGGCCAGCTCGACTCCGTGCTGCACGCCGACCCGACGGGCCGCCGCGCCTTCATCGAGGAGGCGGCCGGCGTCCTCAAGCACCGCAGGCGCAAGGAGAAGGCGCTGCGGAAACTGGACGCGATGCAGGCCAACCTCGCCCGCGTCCAGGACCTCACCGAAGAGCTGCGCCGTCAGCTCAAGCCCCTTGGCCGCCAGGCCGCGGTGGCACGCCGGGCCGCCGTCATCCAGGCCGACCTGCGCGACGCCCGGCTCCGGCTGCTCGCCGACGACCTCGTACGACTGCGACAGGCGCTCGACGCCGAGATCGCAGACGAGGCCGCCCTCAAGGCACGCAGGGAGGCCGCCGAGCAGGAGCTGAAGAAGGCCCTGCACCGCGAGTCCCTCCTGGAGGACGAGGTACGGCGGCTCACGCCCCGTCTCCAGCGCGCCCAGCAGACCTGGTACGAGCTGTCCCAGCTGGCCGAGCGGGTGCGCGGCACCATCTCGCTGGCCGACGCCCGGGTCAGGAGCGCCACCTCAGCGCCGCCCGAGGAGCGTCGCGGCCGCGATCCCGAGGACCTGGAGCGCGAGGCCGCCCGCGTCCGCGAGCAGGAGGCCGAACTGGAGGCCGCCCTGGAAGCGGCCCGGCACGCCCTGGACGACACGGTCGTGCACCGCGCCGAACTGGAGCGGGAACTGGCGGTCGAGGAACGCCGGCTCAAGGACGTGGCCCGCGCCATCGCCGACCGCCGTGAGGGCCTGGCCCGGCTGAACGGCCAGGTGGGCGCGGCCCGTTCACGCGCCGCCGCCGCCCAGGCCGAGATCGGCCGCCTCGCCACGGCCCGCGACGAGGCCCGGGAACGCGCGGTGCGCGCCCAGGAGGAGTACGAGGCCCTCAAGGCCGAGGTCGACGGCCTCGACGCGGACGACACCGACCTCGCCGAGCGCCACCAGGCGGCCCGGCGGCAGCTCGCCGAGGCAGAGACCGCCCTGAGCACCGCCCGCGAGGCCGTCACCACCGCCGAACGCCGCCGCGCCGCCATCCAGGCCCGCCACGAGGCACTGGCGCTGGGCCTGCGCCGCAAGGACGGCACCGGCATACTCCTCGACTCCAAGGCCCACCTCACCGGCCTCCTCGGCCCGGCGGCGGAACTCCTGACCATCACGCCGGGCTACGAGATCCCGCTGGCCGCCGCCTTCGGAGCCGCGGCCGACGCCCTCGCCGTGACGAACCCGGCCTCGGCCGCGGACGCCATCCGCCTCCTGCGCAAACAGGACGGGGGCCGGGCGGCACTGCTCGTCACCGGCCCCGAGGAGACGCCCCCCAGGGGCGCCGGCGACAGCGCGACCGGCCCCGACGCACCCGCACCCGCCGACCGGCATCTCCTCGCCGAGACCCTCGTGCGCGCCCCCGACGACCTGATGCCCGCCATCCGCAGGCTCCTGCGCGACGTCGTCGTGGTCGACACCCTGGACGCCGCCGAAGACCTCGTCGGTGCCCGTCCCCACCTCACCGCCGTGACCGCGGAGGGCGACCTCCTGAGCGCCCACTTCGCCCACGGCGGATCCGCGGGCGCGCCGAGCCTGCTGGAGGTGCAGGCCTCCGTGGACGAGGCCGCCGCCCAGCTGGAAGAGCTTTCCGTCCACTGCGCGGAGCTGGCCGAGCGGCAGCACACCGCGACCGAACGCCGTGCCGAAGCCGCCGCCCTCGTGGAGGAGATCGGTGAGCGGCGCCGGGCCGCCGACCGGGAGAAGTCCTCCGTCGCCCAGCGGCTCGGCCGCCTCGCAGGCGAGGCCCGTGCCGCCGCCGGGGAGGCCGAGCGCTCCGCCGCCGCGGCCGCGCGGGCGCAGGACGCGCTGGACAAGGCGGCACAGGAGGCCGAGGAACTCGCGGAGCGGCTCGCCGTCGCCGAGGAGATGCCAACGGAGGAGGAGCCGGACGCCTCGGTGCGCGACCGGCTCTCCGCCGACGGCGCCAACGCACGCCAGACCGAGATGGAGGCCCGCCTCCAGGTCCGTACCCACGAGGAAAGGGTCAAGGGGCTCGCCGGCCGGGCCGACTCCCTCGACCGCGCCGCCCGCGCGGAGCGCGAGGCGCGGGCGCGGGCCGAGCAGCGCCGGGCCCGGCTGCGCCACGAGGCGGCCGTCGCCCGGGCCGTGGCCGACGGTGCCCGCCAGTTGCTCGCGCACGTCGAGGTCTCCCTCGCCCGCGCCGACCGGGAACGCGCCGCCGCCGAGGCCGCCAAGGCCCAGCGCGAACGGGAACTGACTGCCGCCCGCGGCACCGGACGCGAACTGAAGTCGGAACTCGACAAGTTGACGGATTCGGTCCACAAGGGCGAGGTACTCGGCGCGGAGAAACGGCTGCGGATCGAGCAGCTGGAGACCAGGGCGCTGGAGGAGCTGGGTGTCGAACCGGCGGGGCTGGAGACGGAGTACGGGCCGCACCAGCCCGTGCCGCCCTCGCCCCCCGCCGACGGCGAGACGCTGCCGGAGGACCCGGACCATCCCCGTAACCGGCCGCGCCCGTTCGTGCGGGCCGAGCAGGAGAAGCGGCTCAAGGCGGCCGAGCGGGCGTACCAGCAGCTCGGCAAGGTCAATCCGCTGGCCCTGGAGGAGTTCGCGGCGCTGGAGGAACGGCACCAGTTCCTCAGCGAGCAGCTTGCGGACCTGAAGAAGACCAGGGCCGATCTGCTCCAGGTGGTGAAGGAGGTCGACGAGCGGGTCGAGCGGGTCTTCACCGAGGCCTACCGGGACACCGCGCGCGAGTTCGAGGGCGTCTTCAGCCGGCTGTTTCCGGGCGGCGAGGGCAGGCTGGTGCTCACCGACCCCGAGAACATGCTCACCACGGGCGTCGACGTCGAGGCGCGGCCGCCGGGCAAGAAGGTCAAGCGGCTGTCCCTCCTCTCGGGCGGCGAGCGGTCGCTGACGGCCGTCGCGCTGCTGGTGTCGATCTTCAAGGCCCGGCCGAGCCCCTTCTACGTCATGGACGAGGTCGAGGCGGCCCTGGACGACACCAACCTCCAGCGGCTGATCAGGATCATGCAGGAGCTGCAGGAGTCCTCGCAGCTGATCGTGATCACGCACCAGAAGCGCACGATGGAGGTTGCCGACGCGCTGTACGGCGTCTCGATGCAGGGCGACGGTGTGTCGAAGGTCATCTCGCAGCGCCTGCGTTGACCTTTTTCAAGATCCACTCAGTCCATGGAGCCACATCACTCACTTAACGTTCACTTCTTGAACGTTTTGCCGAGAGTGCACTATCTCCTAAGTCACAGCATTGGACCTATTGACTTCGGAACTTGAAGACATAGTCTCTGCAACGTTGCTTTTAACCTTCAGGTGTAAGTGGTGTGAACGTGTGCGCCACTGGAGACCTGGAAGGGCTCACCCCACCCGGCAGCGTTGCCGCGGCCCGAGGAGTTTCACGTGACCAGCACAGCGCAGGCACCTCAGTCAGGAGCCGGGACGGCTCATCCCGAACATCTCGGGCATGTCATCTTCATCGCCGCGGCCGCGGCGATGGGCGGCTTTCTCTTCGGCTACGACAGCTCCGTCATCAACGGCGCCGTCGAGGCCATCCGCGACCGTTACGCCGTCGGCTCCGCCGGGCTCGCGCAGGTCATCGCCATCGCCCTGATCGGCTGTGCCATCGGTGCCGCCACCGCGGGCCGGATAGCCGACCGGATCGGCCGTATCCGCTGCATGCGCATCGCAGCCGTGCTGTTCACCATCAGCGCCGTCGGCTCCGCGCTGCCCTTCGCGCTGTGGGACCTCGCCTTCTGGCGCATCGTCGGCGGTTTCGCCATCGGCATGGCCTCCGTGATCGGCCCCGCCTACATCGCCGAGGTCGCCCCGCCCGCCTACCGCGGCCGGCTCGGCTCCTTCCAGCAGGCCGCGATCGTCGTCGGCATCGCCATCTCCCAGCTGGTCAACTGGGGCCTGCTGAACGCCGCCGGCGGCAAGCAGCGCGGCCACCTCATGGGCCTGGAGGCCTGGCAGGTCATGCTGGGCGTCATGGTGATCCCGGCCGTCCTCTACGGCATGCTGTCCTTCGCCATCCCCGAGTCGCCGCGCTTCCTGCTGTCCGTCGGCAAGCGTGAGCGCGCCAAGGAGATCCTGGCCGAGGTCGAGGGCAAGGGCACCGACCTGGACAAGCGCGTCGCCGAGATCGAGCACGCGATGAAGCGCGAGCACCGGTCCACCTTCAAGGACCTGCTGGGCGGCGGCTTCTTCTTCAAGCCGATCGTCTGGGTCGGCATCGGCCTGTCGGTCTTCCAGCAGTTCGTCGGCATCAACGTCGCGTTCTACTACTCCTCGACGCTGTGGCAGTCGGTCGGCGTGGACCCGACGGACTCGTTCTTCTACTCCTTCACCACGTCCATCATCAACATCGTCGGCACCGTGATCGCGATGCTCTTCGTGGACCGGATCGGCCGCAAGCCGCTCGCGCTCATCGGCTCGGTCGGTATGGTCGTCGGCCTGGCGCTGGAGGCATGGGCGTTCTCGTACCACCTGGTCGACGGCAAGCTGCCCGCCACCCAGGGCTGGGTCGCCCTGATCGCGGCGCACATCTTCGTCCTCTTCTTCGCCCTCTCGTGGGGTGTGGTCGTCTGGGTCATGCTCGGCGAGATGTTCCCGAACAAGATCCGCGCCGCCGCGCTGGGTGTGGCCGCCGCCGCGCAGTGGATCGCCAACTGGGCGATCACCGCGAGCTTCCCGTCGCTGGCCGACTGGAACCTCTCGGCCACGTACATCATCTACACGGTGTTCGCCGCCCTCTCCATCCCGTTCGTCCTGAAGTTCGTCAAGGAGACGAAGGGCAAGGCACTGGAGGAGATGGGCTGAGCCTCGCACCCCGAGGCACCCCGATCCCGAGGAGAAGGGCCTTCCAGACCCCGCTGCCCCTCTCCTCGCACCTCCCCTCGCCCCCGGCCCGGCCACTGCCCGGACCGGGGGCGAGGGCTTTTCGCCTGCCGTCGCGTGGCCGGGTGAGGAACCCGCCCGGATCCGGAACCGGAGCCGGCGGAAGGCGTGCCGGGCGCCGGGGCACTCGGTGAGTCGCACGACGGCCCCGGCCGCGAGCGTGGAGGCACTCGGCGCCACGGCGAGGGCGGCCGGCCACCGGGCCGTCGACCCACCCCACCACGAGCGCGGGGCGGCCCGGTCGGGTTTGCGGCGTGCCGCGGGGGCGCGCGGGCATCGGCTCCTGGGGGCCACGGTGAGCTGCGGGAAGGGGCGCAGCCGGGGGGCGAGAGGGCCGGGCCCTGCCTGTACTCGGTGCATGAACGGGGGCAACTCGATCGGTTTCCGGCGGGTGTGGCGGCGGGCGGGCGCGGGCATCGCCTGCCGGGGCAGGGCGAGCTGCGAGAAGAGGCGCAGCCGGCGTTGCCGAGAGGGCCGGGTCCTGTGTGTGCCCGGCGCATGAGCGTGGGGCGGCCCTGCCGGGTTTCCGGCGTGTGGCGGCGGGCGCGTGGGCATCACCTGCCAGGGCAGGGCAAGCTGCGGGGAAAAGCGCAGCCGGGATTGCCGAGAGGGTCGGGTCGTGCCTCTACCCGGCGCACGAGCGCGGGGCAGCCCTGCCGGGTTTCCGGCGGGTGTGGCGGCGGGCGGGCGCGGGCATCGCCTGCCGGGGGCAAGGCGAGCTGCGGGGAAAAGCGCAGCCGGAGTTGTCGAGGGGGCCGGGTCCTGCCTGTCCCCGGTGCACGAGCGCAAGGCAGCCCGGCCGGGTTGCCCGGCGTCCAGCGGCAGGCGCGTGCGGGCATCGGGTCGGCCGGGGTGCCGAGAAGGGCAGGTCCCGCCCGTACCCACGAGTGGCCGACTCGGGCGCGCCGGTGCCCGGGTAGACCAGTCGGCCCCCTCCGGCGTGCGGCGTCGGAGGGGCTGGTGGCTGGCGTGTCGCCAGGCAGGCGCGGGACCGGGGATGCCAGTGGGACTCAAGGGATGGCCGAGGCCGGTCGGGGAGCCTGCGCCGGATTGCCGGGTACCGGTGCCGCCCTGACGCGGCCGACGACCGCGCCGCTCGCGTCGCGCGGGAGCGGCTGCTGAGCCGGTGCCCCGAGGATCAGACGGTGGCGGCGGCGGATTCAGCGGAGCCGGAGGACGCCCCGGTTCCCGCCGCGGGCTTCGGCAGCACCACGTACAGCACGCCCGAGATCACGATCGTCGCCACCCATCCCAGGCCGTACTCGCCGATGACGTTGTTCGAGGCCAGCGGGCCGGTGAACCAGTCCGAGGTGGTGAACAGCAGGCCCGAGACCAGGCCGATCGCCCACGCGGCCACGGCGGCGGGGGAGAAGCCGCCCCGGTACCAGTAGGCGCTGGTGCGCGTGGTGTCGGCCATGGCGCGGCCGTCGTACTCCGTGCGGCGCAGCATGTCCGCGCCGAACACCCCGACCCACGCGGAGAAGGCGACCGCGAGCAGGGAGAGGAAGGCGATGAAGGAGCCCATGAAGCTCGCCGCCACCAGCATCAGCACCCCGCCGAACACCAGCGAGATCACGGCGTTGACCGACACCGCCCAGTGCCGCGGCACCCGGAAGCCGAGGGTCTGCGCGGTGAAGCCCGCGGAGTACATCGACATCGAGTTGATCAGCAGCATGCCGACCAGCGAGATGAACAGGTACGGCACCGCGATCCACGTCGGCAGGATCTTGCCCAGGAAGGACACCGGGTCGGCGGCCGACGCCAGGTCCGGGGTGGCGACCGCCATCACCGCGCCCATCAGGACCATCGGCAGCACGACCACACCGGCGCCGCCGACCGCCGTGCCCACGATCGCCTTCGAGGAGGCCGTGCGCGGCAGATAGCGGGTGAAGTCCGGGGCCGTCGGGATCCAGCTCACGCCACCGGCCGCGATCATGCCGATGCCGGTGATCACGGCGGCCGTGGAACCGGCGCCGTGGTCCAGCACCCTCGCCCAGTCCGTCCGCACCGCCAGGTACACCAGCACCAGCACCGAGAAGGCGCCGAAGAAGTAGGTGGCGTACTTGTTGCACTTCTGCACGGCGTTGATGCCGAGCCCGGAGATCGCGAAGGTCGCCACGACGAACGCCAGCAGCGTCACCATGTCCAGGACGCTGTTCGTCCTGATGCCGAACAGGATGTCCAGGATGGACAGCATGGCGTAGGCGCCGGTCACCGCGTTGATCGTCTCCCAGCCCCAGCGGGCCACCCAGATCAGCGACCCCGGCAGCAGATTGCCCCGCTGCCCGAACACCGCCCGCGACAGCGCCATGCCCGGCGCCCCGCCCCGCTTGCCGGCGATGCCGATCAGACCGACGAGGCCGTACGACACCACGGGCGCCGCCACCGCGACGACCAGCGCCTGCCAGATGTCCAGGTGGTACGCCACGACGAGGCTCGCGCCCATCGTCAGCAGCAGCACGCTGATGTTGGCGCCGACCCAGGTCGGGAACAGCTCACGGGTCCGGCCGGTCCGCTCGTGATCCGGGACCTGCTCGATGCCACGGGTCTCGAGAGTGCCTTCGGCCTCGACGGTTTTGCTCATGCGGGAGGGTGCCCTTGAGGTGGGGGGAAGGAAGAAAGTCGGCTCTACGCGCGTCATTGCGGCCCGGCCCATCGTACTTTGCTCCGACTACTGGCCAAACGTGGCGTTTGTCTCTCAGTGGAAGGCACAAGCCCGCTCATGGCGGAGCCCATGGCCGATACTGGACGCGTTATGGAAACCGTCATCCTTGCTGTAGTCATCGCCGTGGTCGTGCTCGGCGCGCTCGGCGGGCTGATCGTGGGCACCCGACGCCGGAAGTCGCTGCCCCCGCCGCCCCCGAAGGCGCCCGACATCACCGCGCCCCCGGCCGAGCCGCACGTCGGCGAAGAGGCCGAGACGCCGCGCGACGAACCGCGCCGGACGATCGAGGAGGTGGATCTCCCGGGCGGCCCGCCGGTCGTCGTAGAGGAGCCTCCCGCACCCACCGTCGAGGCTCCCGAGATCGAGATCCCGGAGCCCACCGCAGGCCGCCTGGTCCGCCTTCGCGCCCGCCTGTCCCGCTCCCAGAACGCCCTCGGCAAGGGCCTGCTCACGCTGCTTTCGCGCGAGCACCTGGACGACGACACCTGGGAGGAGATCGAGGACACCCTGCTCACCGCCGACGTCGGTGTGCAGCCCACCCAGGAACTGGTCGAGGGCCTGCGCGAGCGCGTCAAGGTGCTCGGCACCCGCACCCCCGAGGAGCTGCGCGGCCTGCTGCGCGAGGAGCTGCTCAAGCTGGTCGGCACCGATGTCGACCGCATCGTGAAGACCGAGCCCGCCGACCGCAAGCCCGGCATCGTGATGGTCGTCGGTGTCAACGGCACCGGCAAGACCACCACCACCGGCAAGCTCGCCCGCGTCCTGGTCGCCGACGGCCGCAGTGTTGTGCTCGGCGCCGCCGACACCTTCCGCGCCGCCGCCGCCGACCAGCTGCAGACCTGGGGCGAGCGGGTCGGCGCCTACACCGTGCGCGGTCCGGAGGCGGGCGACCCCGCCTCCGTGGCCTTCGACGCGGTGAAGGAGGGCAAGGAGATGGGGGTCGACGTCGTCCTCATCGACACCGCGGGCCGGCTGCACACCAAGACCGGCCTCATGGACGAGCTGGGCAAGGTCAAGCGCGTGGTCGAGAAGCACGCGCCGCTGGACGAGGTGCTGCTCGTCCTGGACGCCACCACCGGGCAGAACGGTCTGGTGCAGGCCCGCGTGTTCGCCGAGGTCGTGGACATCACCGGCATCGTGCTGACCAAGCTGGACGGCACCGCCAAGGGCGGCATCGTGATCGCGGTCCAGCGCGAGCTGGGCGTGCCGGTCAAGCTGATCGGGCTCGGCGAGGGCGCGGACGACCTGGCGCCGTTCGAGCCGGAGGCGTTCGTGGACGCGCTGATCGGAGACTGACCGTAGTCGATCCCTTACCTGACGCGAAGAAGTGCCCGCCCTCAAGGTGCAGTCGAGGACGGGCACTTCGCTTTCCCAGGTGGTACCCCGCCGTCACGTCCGCGCCCGTGACCGGTGCGCCACGTAGGCCAGCGTGCCCAGCAGCAGCCGGGCCGCCGGGGGGCGGGTCGCGGAGTCGAGGGCGGGCGGGCGCAGCCAGCGCACCGGGCCCAGGCCGCCGCGGTCGGAGGGCGGCGCGGTGATGTACGTGCCGGGGCCGAGTCCGCGCAGGTCCAGCGTGCGCGGGTCGTCCCAGCCCATGCGGTACAGCAGCCGGGGCAGCTCGGCCGCGGCGCCGGGGGCCACGAAGAAGTGCGCCCGGCCCTCGGGGGTCACGGTCACCGGACCCAGCGGCAGGCCCATCCGCTCCAGCCGGACCAGGGCGCGGCGCCCGGCCGGCTCGGAGACCTCCACGACGTCGAAGGCGCGGCCCACCGGCAGCATCATCGAGGCCCCCGGGTACTCCGCCCATGCCTTGGCCGCGTCGTCCAGCGTGGCCCCGGCCGGCACCTCGGGCGCGAAGTCCAGCGGGTGCGCGCCCGGTTCCGGACAGTCCGCGTACCCGCAGGAGCAGACGCCCGCCGCGGCCCGTGCGCCCGGCACCACGTCCCAGCCCCACAGTCCGGTGAACTCGGCGACGGTGGTGCACTCCGCGGCCCGGCCGCGCCGACGCGCGCCGGTACGGATCTCGCGAATGCCGCCGATCGTGAAGCCCATGCCCCCTCCAACGGGTCCAGCGCGCCGGTGGTTACGACACGGAACGAGACGGAAGCGGAACGTAACGCTACGGCTCCGGCCGCCGCCGCCGTGACGGGATCAGGGCGGCGCTTTGAAGCGTGTCGGGTGGCGCACCGGGATCCGCGCGCCCCTTTGTGCATCCGTCCGCCCACTCCTGTTCGCCCTGTGTCAAGTGAATCGCGTGCGACGGACCTGGGGTTCATTCGAAGGGGTGGCGAATGGTGGCGTTTCTGTGATCCACGTGGCTGAGTCAGTGATCACGAGGTTACTGTGAGTGTGCGGGAATCCTCGGGCACATGCGCCTGTGGGTATGCCGGAGGCAACTCGGGAGTAACTCCCGGAGCGGTCCGAGAACGGCTCGGCAGCGCGTTCGAAGGCCGGTAACCGGCAGACGCGGGGCCGTATTTACCGGCATTCTGATAGGGCTTGGCGCACTCCGGCGGCAAGAGGTCTCAGGGATGGGGGCGTTCCAGTGGGCGGCAATGGCGGGAGCGGGACGAACGCTGACAAGCGCCCCAACGAGCTGCTCGGCTCGTGGTTCGTGCGCAGCGGCTGGTCCAAGGGCGAGCTGGCCCGCCAGGTGAACCGCAGAGCCCGTCAGCTCGGCGCCAACCACATCTCCACCGACACCTCCCGGGTGCGCCGCTGGCTGGACGGGGAGAACCCGCGCGAACCGATCCCGCGCATCCTCTCGGAGCTGTTCTCCGAGCGCTTCGGCTGCGTGGTCTCCATCGAGGACCTGGGCCTGCGCGCCGCCCGCCAGCCGCCCGCCGCGTCCGGCGTCGACCTGCCCTGGACCGGCCCCCAGACCGTCGCCCAGCTCGGCGAGTTCTCCCGCAGCGACCTGATGCTCGCCCGGCGCGGCTTCCTCGGCACCTCCCTCGCGCTGTCCGCGGGCCCCTCCCTGATCGAGCCCATGCAGCGCTGGCTCGTGCCCACCCCCGGCGCCGCCTCCGCGGCCGCCCCCGAGTCCGCCCTCGACCCCCGCCGACCCGGCCGGCTGTCCAGGCCGGAGCTGGAGCTGCTGGAGTCCACCACCCGCATGTTCCGCCAGTGGGACGCCCAGTGCGGCGGCGGCCTGCGCCGCAAGGCCGTCGTCGGCCAGCTGCACGAGGTCACCGACCTGCTCCAGGAGCCCCAGCCCGAGGCCACCACCCGCACCCTCTTCAAGGTCGCCGCCGAGCTGGCCGAACTGGCCGGCTGGATGTCGTACGACGTCGGGCTCCAGCCCACCGCGCAGAAGTACTTCGTCCTCGCGCTGCACGCCGCGAAGGAGGCCGGGGACCGGCCCCTCGGGTCGTACATCCTCTCCAGCATGAGCCGCCAGATGATCCACCTCGGCCGGCCCGACGACGCCCTGGAGCTGATCCACCTCGCCCAGTACGGCAGCCGCGACTGCGCGGGGCCGCGCACCCAGGCCATGCTGTATGCGATGGAGGCCCGCGCCTACGCCAACATGGGCCAGCCCGGCCGGACCAAGCGCGCGGTGCGCATGGCCGAGGACACCTTCGCCGAGGCCGACGAGTGGGACGAGCCGGACCCCGACTGGATCCGCTTCTTCTCCGAGGCCGAGCTGTACGCGGAGAACTCCCACTCCTTCCGCGACCTCGCCTACAGCGCGGGCCGCAGTCCCGCCTACGCCTCCCTGGCCGAGCCGCTGATGGGGCGGGCCGTGGACCTGTTCGCCAAGGACAGCGAGCACCAGCGGTCGTACGCGCTCAACCTGATCGGCATGGCCACCGTGCATCTGCTCCAGGGCGAGCCCGAGGCCGGCACCGAGTTCGCCGCGCGGGCGCTGACCGTGGCCAAGAAGGTCCGCTCCGAGCGGGTGAACACCCGTATCCGAAAGACGGTCGGCGTCGCCGTGCGCGACCACGGTGATCTCGGCGCCGTGGTCGGCCTCGCCGAACAGCTCGCCGTCGACCTCCCCGAGTCCGAGGCCGTCTGACCCGGCCCCCACCCCCAGAACCCCGGCCGCGGCCGGACCTCCCGAACCGCCCGACTCGGCTCCCCCAACGCCAGGTCATCGAGAGGCCCGCGCCGCGGCCGGTTCATGGACGCGTAACACACGGGACGTCTTCGTCACCCCGGTGAAACAACGAGTGGCTTCCGTGGAAACGGTGCTGCGTCAGTCTCTGGCGCATACCCGGCCCACCCCATTCCACCGGACCCCTGAGGCACCGCCCGCACGGGCCGTACCGATCGACGAGGAGACGCCGATGGCCCCAGCCATCATGCTTGCGGCGGACGCACCCAGGCTGTCGTCCGCCAACACCGGATTCATGCTCATCGCTTCCGCCCTGGTGCTGCTCATGACCCCGGGCCTGGCCTTCTTCTACGGAGGCATGGTCCGCGTCAAGAGCGCCCTGAACATGCTGATGATGAGCTTCGTCAGCATGGGCATCGTCACCATCCTGTGGGTGCTCTACGGCTTCTCGGTGAGCTTCGGCACGGACCACGGCTCGCTGATCGGCTGGACCTCCGACTACGTCGGCTGGACCGGCATCGGCAAGACCGACCTGTGGCCCGGCTACACCATCCCGGTCTTCGTCTTCGCCGTCTTCCAGATGATGTTCGCGATCATCACACCGGCCCTGATCAGCGGCGCCCTCGCCGACCGGGTGAAGTTCAGCGCCTGGAGCCTCTTCGTCGTGCTGTGGGTCACGATCGTCTACTTCCCGGTCGCCCACTGGGTCTGGGGCACCGGCGGCTGGGCCTACGACCTGGGCGTGATCGACTTCGCGGGTGGTACGGCGGTGCACATCAACGCCGGTGCCGCCGCCCTCGGCGTCATCCTCGTCATCGGCAAGCGCGTCGGATTCAAGAAGGACCCGATGCGCCCGCACAGCCTGCCCCTGGTCATGCTCGGCGCCGGCCTGCTGTGGTTCGGCTGGTTCGGCTTCAACGCCGGCTCCTGGCTCGGCAACGACGACGGCGTCGGCCCCCTGATGTTCGTCAACACCCAGATCGCCACCGCCGCCGCCATGCTCGCCTGGCTCGGCTACGAGAAGATCCGCCACGGCGCCTGCACCAGCCTCGGCGCCGCCTCCGGCGCGGTCGCGGGCCTCGTCGCCATCACCCCCTCCGGCGGCGCGGTCACCCCGCTCGGCGCGATCGCCGTCGGCGTCATCGCCGGTGTCGCCTGCGCCGCGGCCGTCGGACTGAAGTTCCGCTTCGGCTACGACGACTCCCTCGACGTCGTCGGCGTCCACATGGTCGGCGGCATCATCGGCTCCCTGCTGATCGGCTTCTTCGCCAGCGGCAAGGGCCAGTCCACCGCCACCGGCGTCTTCTACGGGGACCACTCCTTCACCCAGCTGTGGAAGCAGTGCGCCGGCGTCGGCGGTGTCCTCGCCTACTCCCTGATCGTCTCCGCCGTCCTCGCCTTCCTCCTCGACAAGACAATCGGGATGCGGGTCACCGAGGACGAGGAGGTCGCGGGCATCGACCGCGCCCAGCACGCCGAGACCGCCTACGACTTCAGCGGCGCCGGTGGCGGTGTCCTCGGGTCCGCCGCCTTCGCCGCGGGCAGCGGCACACCGGAGAATCGGGGCGACAGCAAGAGCGGGAAGCAGACCAGGAAGGTGGACGCATGAGGCTCATCACGGCCGTCGTCAAGCCGTACCGGCTCGACGAGATCAAGGAGGCCCTCCAGTCCTTCGGCGTCCACGGACTGACGGTCACCGAGGCCAGCGGTTACGGTCGGCAGCGGGGCCACACCGAGGTCTACCGCGGCGCGGAGTACACCGTCGACCTGGTGCCCAAGATCCGCATCGAGGTCCTGACCGAGGACGACGACGCCGAGGAACTGATCGAGGTCATCGTCAAGGCGGCCCGCACCGGCAAGATCGGCGACGGCAAGGTCTGGTCGGTCCCGGTCGAGACGGCCGTACGGGTCCGCACCGGCGAGCGCGGCCCGGACGCGCTCTGACATCAGCCCTGGAACACCGGATCGGAACGGGAGTCGCTGGGTGACGGGAACGGATGTACGGACCATGGCCGAAGGCCCGGAACCCGGCGGCTACGCGGCGGCCCGGCTGCGCCTCCTCACCGAGGAGGGGCGGACCGGGCCGCCGCGCCGCGCCGCCCTCGCCGAACTGACCGACGGCTGGCTCGCCGGACTCTTCACCGCCGCGGTCGGCCGGCCGCGGGGCATCTCCCTCGTCGCCGTCGGCGGCTACGGCCGCGGCGAGCTGTCCCCGCGCAGCGACCTCGACCTTCTGCTGCTGCACGACGGCTCCGACCCCGCCGCGGTCACCGCCCTCGCCGACCGCCTCTGGTACCCCGTCTGGGACCTCGGCCTCGCCCTCGACCACTCCGTGCGCACCCTCGCCGAGGCCCGCAGGACGGCCGGCGAGGACCTCAAGGTCCAGCTCGGCCTGCTGGACGCCCGCCACCTCGCCGGCGACCCCGGTCTGACCGCCGCACTGCGCACCGCCGTCCTCACCGACTGGCGCAACCAGGCCCCCCGGCGCCTGCCCGAACTGAGGGAACTGTGCGACGAACGCGCCGAGCGGCAGGGCGAGCTGCGCTTCCTCCTGGAGCCCGACCTCAAGGAGGCCCGCGGCGGTCTGCGGGACGCCACCGCGCTCCGTGCCGTGGCCGCCTCCTGGCTTGCCGACGCCCCCCGGGAGGGCCTGGCCGACGCCCGCCGGCGCCTCCTCGACGTCCGCGACGCGCTCCATCTGAGCACCGGCCGCGCCACCGACCGGCTCGCCCTCCAGGAACAGGACCAGGTCGCGGGGGAGCTGGGGCTCCTCGACGCCGACACCCTGCTCCGGCAGGTCTACGAGGCGGCGCGCGTCATCTCGTACGCCGGTGACGCCACCTGGCGCGAAGTGGGGCGCGTGCTGCGCTCGCGCGCCGTCCGTCCGCGCCTGCGCGCCATACTGGGCGGCGGAAAACCGGCCGCCGAGCGGTCCCCGCTGGCCGAGGGCGTGGTCGAACAGGACGGCGAGGTGGTGCTCGCCCGCGCCGCACGCCCCGAACGCGACCCCGTGCTCCCGCTGCGCGCCGCGGCCGCCGCCGCCCAGGCCGGCCTCCCGCTCTCCCCCTACGCCGTACGACGCATGGCCGCGGCCGCCCGCCCGCTGCCCACGCCCTGGCCCGCCGAGGCCCGCGAGCAACTGGTGACCCTGCTGGGCTCCGGCCGCCCCACCGTCGAGGTCTGGGAAGCCCTGGAGGCCGAGGGGCTGATCAGCCGCCTGCTCCCGGACTGGGAACGGGTCCGCTGCCGCCCCCAGCGCAACGCCGTCCACGTGTGGACCGTCGACCGCCATCTGATCGAGACCGCCGTCCGCGCCTCCGCCCTCACCCGCCACGTCCACCGCCCCGACCTGCTGCTCGTCGCCGCCCTGCTGCACGACCTCGGCAAGGGCTGGCCGGGCGACCACTCGACGGCCGGCGAGATCATCGCCAAGGACGTGGCCACGCGCATCGGCTTCGACCCCGAGGACGCCGCCGTCCTGTCCACGCTGGTCCGCCACCACCTGCTCCTGATCGACACGGCCACCCGCCGTGACCTGGACGATCCCGCCACCGTCCGCTCGGTCGCCGAGGCCGTCGGCAGCCAGGGCACCCTGGAACTCCTGCACGCCCTCACCGAGGCCGACGCCCGCGCCACCGGGCCCGCCGCCTGGTCCTCCTGGCGCGGCTCCCTCGTCGCCGACCTGGTCCGCCGCGTCGCCGCCCTCCTGGCCGGCGACGCGCCGGACGAACCCGCCCCCACCGCGCCCACCGCCGAACAGGAACGCCTGGCCATCGAGGCCTTCCGCACCGGCGGGCCGGCCCTCGTCCTGCGCGCCCGCAGCGAGCCGGTCCCCGCCGAGGAGCCGCCCGGCGCGCCCGAACCCCTCGGTGTCGAGCTGCTCATCGCGGTGCCCGACCAGGGCGCCGTGCTGCCCGCGGTCGCCGGCGTCCTCGCCGTGCACCGGCTCACCGTCCGCACCGCCGGACTGCGCACCCTGCGGCTGCCGGAGGACGTGCACGACGGCGACGGCTCGGTGCTGCTGCTCGACTGGCGGGTCGCCGCCGAGTACGGCTCCCTGCCCGAGGCCGCCCGGCTGCGCGCCGACCTCGTCCGCGCCCTGGACGGCTCCCTCGACATCGCCGGCCGCCTCGCCGAGCGGGACGCCGCCTATCCGCGGCGCCGCGGCCTGCTCGCCCCGCCGCCCCGGGTGACCGTGGCCCCCGCCGCCTCCCACCACGCCACCGTGATCGAGGTCCGCGCCCAGGACGCCCCCGGCCTGCTGCACCGCATCGGCATGGCCCTGGAGAAGGCGGGCGTGCGGGTGCGGAGCATGCACGTCTCGACCCCGGGCGCCAACGCGGTCGACGCCTTCTACGTCACCACCGGAGCGGGAGAGCCACTGCCGCCGCAGGACGCGGGGTCGGTGGCGAGGGCGCTGGAGGAGGCGCTGCGGGCGCCGTGAGGCCTGCCGAATGCGACGGGCGGGGACTGATGCCCTGCCGGGCCGGATACCCTGGAGGGCAGCCCAGACCCCTCCGACCCCGAGGACCGACGCCACCGTGTTCGATACCCTCTCCGACCGCCTCAGCGCGACTTTCAAAAACCTCCGCGGCAAGGGCAGGTTGTCCGAGGCGGACATCGACGCCACGGCGCGCGAGATCCGCATCGCGCTCCTCGAAGCGGACGTGGCCCTTCCTGTCGTCCGTACGTTCATCAAGAACGTCAAGGAGCGTGCCCTCGGCGCCGAGGTCTCCAAGGCGCTGAACCCGGCCCAGCAGGTTCTGAAAGTCGTCAACGACGAGCTCGTCACCATCCTCGGTGGCGAGACCCGGCGGCTCCGCTTCGCCAAGAACCCGCCCACCGTGATCATGCTCGCGGGTCTCCAGGGTGCCGGTAAGACCACCCTCGCGGGCAAGCTCGGCCGCTGGCTCAAGGAACAGGGCCACTCCCCGCTGCTGGTCGCCTGTGACCTCCAGCGCCCCAACGCGGTCAACCAGCTCAGCGTCGTCGCCGAGCGCGCGGGCGTCGCCGTGTACGCGCCCGAGCCGGGCAACGGCGTCGGCGACCCGGTCAAGGTCGCCAAGGACTCCATCGAGTTCGCGAAGGCCAAGGTCCACGACATCGTGATCGTGGACACCGCCGGCCGCCTCGGCATCGACCAGGAGATGATGCAGCAGGCCGCGGACATCCGCGACGCCGTCTCCCCGGACGAGATCCTGTTCGTCGTCGACGCGATGATCGGCCAGGACGCCGTCAACACCGCCGAGGCCTTCCGCGACGGCGTCGGCTTCGACGGCGTCGTCCTCTCCAAGCTCGACGGTGACGCCCGCGGTGGTGCCGCGCTGTCCATCCGGCAGATCACCGGCAAGCCGATCATGTTCGCGTCGAACGGCGAGAAGCTGGACGACTTCGACGCGTTCCACCCCGACCGGATGGCCTCCCGCATCCTCGACATGGGTGACCTGCTCACCCTGATCGAGCAGGCGGAGAAGACCTTCAGCCAGGAAGAGGCCGCCAAGATGGCCTCGAAGCTGGCGTCCAAGAAGGGCCAGGACTTCACCCTGGACGACTTCCTGTCCCAGATGGAACAGGTCAGGAAGATGGGCTCGATCTCCAAGCTGCTCGGCATGCTCCCGGGCATGGGCCAGATCAAGGACCAGATCCAGAACATCGACGAGCGCGACGTCGACCGCACCGCCGCGATCATCAAGTCGATGACGCCGGGCGAGCGCCAGGACCCCACGATCATCAACGGCTCGCGCCGCGCCCGTATCGCCAAGGGTTCCGGCGTCGAGGTCAGCGCCGTGAAGGGGCTGGTCGAGCGGTTCTTCGAGGCCCGCAAGATGATGTCCCGCATGGCCCAGGGCGGCGGCATGCCGGGCATGCCGGGGATCCCGGGCATGGGCGGCGGCCCCGGCCGGCAGAAGAAGCAGCAGAAGAAGGCCAAGGGCAAGCAGCGCTCCGGCAACCCGATGAAGCGCAAGCAGCAGGAGCTGGAGGAGGCCCAGCGCCGCGAGGCCGCGGCCCAGGGCGGCAACGCGTTCGGGCTGCCCCAGCAGGCCGGCG
This sequence comes from Streptomyces sp. NPDC048106, assembly GCF_040706415.1. Taxonomy (NCBI): domain Bacteria; kingdom Bacillati; phylum Actinomycetota; class Actinomycetes; order Kitasatosporales; family Streptomycetaceae; genus Streptomyces; species Streptomyces sp. NPDC048106. The sequence continues at coordinate 184,592 of NZ_JBEZND010000005.1, forward strand.
AGGAGTTCGAGCTGCCGGACGAGTTCAAGAAGTTCATGGGCTGACGGCCGTACGGCCCCGGCCCCGAAGGGCGCCTCCTCTGCCGAGGGGGCGCCCTTCACCATGTGCCGTGCGCCGATATCTGCCGTAACGTCCCTGTATGAGCAATGCGGCGCCCCCGCGCAAGGACCCGGAGCAGCCGTGGCGTGCCGAGGGCACCCCCGACGGGCCCCGGCGGTCCGGTGGCGGAGGGCTCCGCGGCGGGAAGTGGTGGGGGCTGCTCGTCACCGCCGTGATCGTGTTCCTGCTGGCCTACGTCGGCCTGAACTACCTCGGCCAGGGCAACCAGCCGACGATCTCCTACACCGAGTTCAGCCGGCAGGTCTCCGGGGGCAACGTCGCCACGATCTACTCCAAGGGCGACGCGATCCAGGGGAAGCTGAAGAGCGCGCGGAACAACCCCGAGGGCGGCGGGCGGTACACCCGGTTCAAGACGCAGCGCCCGGCCTTCGCGGACGACCGGCTGTGGCAGAACCTGAGCAGTCACGGCGTCACGGTGACCGCCCGGCCCGTGGTGCAGGAACGCAGTTTCCTGTCCAATCTGCTCCTCTCCCTGATCCCGATCCTCGTCCTGGTCCTGGTGTGGGTCTTCTTCGCCCGCCGGCTCGGCGGCGCGCTGCCCGGCGCGGGCGGTCTGTTCGGCCGCCGGGCGCCGCCCAAGCCGGTGGGGCCCGAGCCGGAGACCAGGCGCACGACGTTCGCGGACGTGGCCGGGATCGACGAGGTCAAGGGCGAGCTGGACGACGTGGTCGACTTCCTGGAGCACCCCGACGCCTACCGCCGGATGGGCGCGAAGCTGCCCCGGGGCGTGCTGCTCGCGGGGCCGCCGGGCACCGGTAAGACGCTGCTCGCGCGGGCGGTGGCGGGCGAGGCCGGGGTGCCGTTCTTCTCGGCCTCGGCGTCGGAGTTCATCGAGATGATCGTCGGAGTCGGCGCGTCCCGGGTGCGCGAGCTGTTCGCCGAGGCCCGCAAGGTGGCGCCGTCGATCATCTTCATCGACGAGATCGACACCATCGGCCGGGCGCGCAGTGGCAGTTCGGCCATGAGCGGTCACGACGAGCGCGAGCAGACGCTCAACCAGATCCTCACCGAGATGGATGGCTTCTCGGGCTCGGAGGGCGTGATCGTGATCGCGGCGACCAACCGCGCCGACATCCTGGACCCGGCGCTGACCCGCCCCGGCCGCTTCGACCGGGTGGTCACCGTGGCCCCGCCGGACCGCGCGGGCCGTGAGGCGATCCTGCGGATCCACACCAGGGACGTGCCGCTGGAGCCGGACGTGGACCTGGCCCGGCTGGCGCGCGCGACGCCCGGCATGACGGGCGCGGACCTGGCCAACCTCGCCAACGAGGCCGCGCTGCTCGCGGTCAAGCGCAAGCAGCGGCGGGTCACCGGCGCGAATCTCTCCGAGGCGCTGGAGAAGGTCCAGCTGGGTGCCGAGCGGACCCTGGTGATGCCGGAGGAGGACCGGCGGCGTACGGCGTATCACGAGAGCGGCCACGCGCTGCTCGGCATGCTCCAGCCCGGCGCGGATCCGGTTCGCAAGATCACCATCGTGCCGCGCGGGCGGGCGCTCGGGGTGACGATGTCCACGCCCGAGGTGGAGCGGTACGCCCACTCGGAGGAGTACCTGCGCGGTCGGATCATCGGTGCGCTGGGCGGCATGGCCGCGGAGGAGGTCGTCTACGGCGTGGTCACCACGGGTGCGGAGAGCGACCTCGAACAGGTGACGAACATCGCGCGCGGGATGGTGGCCCGCTGGGGCATGAGCGAGCGGGTCGGCCGGCTGTCCGCCCTGCCGAGCGACGCCCAGCAGGCGTACGGGCTCGCCGCCGCGCCGGGGACGCTCGATGTGATCGACACCGAGATGCGGCGGATCGTGGACGAGTGCTACGACGAGGCGCGGCGCAAGCTCCGGGACCACCGCGGGCAGTTGGACGCGCTGGCGCAGGCGCTGCTGGAGCAAGAGACGCTGGAGGAGGCGGACGCGTACCGGATCGCCGGGATCACGCGGCTGGGGAAGGACCCCGAGGAGCCGAGGTGAGCGCCGGCGCCGGGTCAGGGGACGCGGGCGATCAGGTACCGGAAGACGTTGGGCATCCAGACGGTGCCGTCCGGGCGGCGGTAGGGGTGCAGTGCCTCCGTCAGTTCCTTGTCGACCTGCCTGGCGTCGGTCGCCTCGATCGCCGCGTCGAAGAGCCCCGTGGCCAGCAGTCCGCGGACCGCGCTGTCCGGGTCGGCGTATCCGAACGGGCAGGAGACCCGTCCCGAGTCGTCCGGTCGCAGCCCCGCCCGCCGGGCGGCCTCCTCCAGATCGTCCCGCCGGGCCGGGCGCCAACCGCCCGTACGGCGCAAAGGATCAGCCAGTTTCGTGACGACCCGCAGCACGGTGGAGGTGGCGCAACGTTCCTGCGGACCCCAGCCGGCGAGCACCACGGCGGCGCCGGGGACGGCGTGGGGGAGCGCCTCCGCGAGCAGGGTGCCCAGCTCCTGGGGAGTGCCCCCGCGGCGGACCGGTTCGAGGGCGGTGATCAGGGTGAACGGGGCCGCCTCGCCCATCGGGTCGGCGAGGGAGGCCCGGACGGGGCCCGGGCCGCCGTCCGCGCCGGCCGGGAGCAGCCGTTCGCGGGCGAGGGCCAGGAGGCCGGGGTCGGTGCCGGGGTCGACGCCGGTGACGGCGGCGCCGCGGGCGGCCGCGAGGAGCAGGGCGAGGCCGGAGCCGCAGCACAGGCCGAGGAGGCGGGTTCCCGGGCCCACGCCGAGCCGTTCGTACACGGCCTCGTGGAGCGGGACGAGCATGCGTTCCTGGATCTCGGCCCAGTCCCGCGCGCGGGCCGGGGAGTTCTCGTGAGCCGTGGAATCCGGCTGCGGCGGGTGCCGCCGTACGAGCGAAGCTGTCATGGATAAGCGCCCCCATCCGCCGACGGTTCGCCGCTGTGCCCGGCCGTGTGCGGCCTGCGTGCGCGTCCTCGCGCACGTGCCACGTATGCCAGGTAACTCCCGCCTCGCGGCGCCGTCCAGGGGTCGAGGAGGCCCGCTTGGGCGCGGTGTGCCGGTGTGGCGAGAATTCACGTCCCGGACATCAACCCGCCCTTAGCGTGTCCACGCCGGAGGACGGGCCGGTGCCGAGGGGTGCGGTCGCGCACGGTAACGTCGCGACCGTCACGGGCGCTGACCCGAGTGAGGCCTGCTGCCGAGAGCGGCCGAATCACCCCTTGCGGATCCGCGGGCCGTCGTCGTGACAGGGCGTACTGGGCGGATCGTAGTGCCGCCTACGCACCGGCTTGGTACGAGCTGTAGGCCTTCCTCCGCAGATCAGCGCACGCGCCCTCGTCGCGACGCATCAGTGCCAACTGACGGGTACGTGCAAATTATTTGGGATGCCCCGGAATAGGAACACAGCGTGCCCTCCGCTCGTTGTCATTACGTGAGCACGACACAGACACCACCTGTTCTCGCCGCAGAGCTGGCACAGGCGTGGGCCGATATTCAGCGGTACCACCCCGATCTGCCGGATCTTGCCGCGCCAGAGTCCCTGATCGGAGAGTCGTCGTCCGCGTGCGGACACGAACTCTCCTTCGAACGACTGCTCCATGAGGCAGTCCACGGCATCGCCGCCGCGCGCGGGGTCCGCGACACCTCCCGCGCCGGCCGCTACCACAACCGACGGTTCCTCTCGATCGCCGAGGAGCTGGGCCTGGACCACTCCGAGGAGCCGCATCCCAGCAGCGGCTTCTCGCTGGTCACGCTCAACCCCGAGGCGAAGCGGCGCTACCGGCCGACCATCGAGCGCCTCCAGCGCGCCCTCAAGGCGCACTCGGCGGCCACGACGGAGGACAACACCTCCCGCACCTTCCGGGGCCCGGCCGCCCGGCACGGCTCCTCCGGCGGGGGTGTCCGCGTCAAGGCCGTGTGCGACTGCGGTCGCAACGTACGCGTGGTCCCCTCCGTCCTCGCCCAGGCCCCCATCGTCTGCGGCGGCTGCGGCAAACCCTTCCGCATCCCGGAAATGTCAGGCGCCGCCTGACCGCTCGCCCCGGCATCTCGTGGGTGCCGGACCCCCACACCACGACCACACCGCGCCCGTCGGCACCCCAGGCCGGCGGGCGCGGGGCCGTGACCCCCGCGGGCCCGCCCCGGCCCCGGCCGAGAGCGGTCCGCGGGGTATGGCAGAATGGATGGCTGTACTCGACAGCCGCATAGGACCCCTCTCTCCTCCGGCTGACGCGTCCGTCGGGCACTCGGGTACCGCAACCCCACGCGGCAGCTCGCCGTGCCCTACCACGTCAAAACCAGGAGAACCCACTCCCGTGGCAGTCAAGATCAAGCTGAAGCGTCTGGGCAAGATCCGTTCGCCTCACTACCGCATCGTCGTCGCCGACTCCCGTACCCGCCGTGACGGCCGGGCCATCGAGGAGATCGGCAAGTACCAGCCGACCTACAACCCGTCGGTCATCGAGGTGGACGCCGATCGCGTGGCGTACTGGCTCGGTGTCGGCGCCCAGCCGACCGAGCCGGTCCTCGCCATCCTGAAGAAGACCGGCGACTGGCAGAAGTTCAAGGGCGAGCCGGCTCCCGCGCCGCTGCTCGTCGCCGAGCCGAAGCCGGCCCGTCCGTCGTTCGAGGCCCTCGGTGGCGCCGACGACGCCAAGGGTGAGGCCATCACCCAGAAGAAGAAGGCTGAGAAGAAGGACGAGGCCGCGGCTGAGTCCGAGTCGACCGAGGCCTGAGCAGCATGCTCGAAGAGGCGCTTGAGCACCTCGTGAAGGGCATCGTCGACAACCCTGACGATGTGCAGGTCGCCTCGCGCAACCTGCGCCGCGGGCGCGTGCTGGAGGTCCGGGTGCACCCCGACGACCTCGGCAAGGTGATCGGCCGTAACGGTCGTACCGCGCGCGCTCTGCGTACCGTCGTGGGCGCCATCGGCGGTCGCGGTGTCCGCGTCGACCTGGTCGACGTGGACAACGTCCGCTGACGCTTCAAAGCAACCGGCTCGGGCCGGGGAGGGCCACTTGGCCGTCCCCGGCCCGTAGTCGTATCGGCAGGAACACGTGAGCACGACACGTGAGCGCGGCACGCGAGCAGGACACGCGCAGGAGATGACAGGAGAATTGGACAGGTGCAGCTGGTAGTCGCACGGGTCGGCCGTGCCCATGGCATCAAGGGCGAGGTCACCGTCGAGGTACGTACCGACGAGCCGGAGCTGAGGCTCGCGCCCGGCGCCGTACTCGCCACGGATCCCGCCGCCGCGGGGCCGCTGACCATCGAGACGGGCCGCGTCCACAGCGGTCGTCTGCTCCTGCGCTTCGCGGGCGTCACCGACCGGACCGGTGCCGAGGCCCTGCGCAACACCCTGCTGATCGCCGAGGTGGACCCGGAGGAGATGCCGGAGGGCGAGGACGAGTACTACGACCATCAGCTCATCGACCTGGACGTGGTCACCGAGGACGGCGTGGAGGTCGGCCGGATCACCGAGATCTCGCACCTGCCCTCGCAGGACCTGTTCATCGTGGAGCGCCCGGACGGCACCGAGGTCATGATCCCCTTCGTGGAGGAGATCGTCGCCGACATCGACCTCGAAGAGCAGAAGGCCGTGATCACGCCCCCGCCCGGCCTGATCGACGACCGCGCCGAGATCGCCTCGAACCGCGAACCGGGGGAAGAGGCGTAATGCGCCTGGACGTCGTCACCATCTTCCCCGAGTACCTGGACCCCCTGAACGTCTCGCTGGTCGGCAAGGCCCGCCACCGCGGACAGCTCGCCGTCCACGTCCACGACCTGCGTGAATGGACGTACGACCGGCACAACACGGTCGACGACACGCCGTACGGCGGCGGCCCCGGCATGGTCATGAAGACCGAGCCCTGGGGCGACGCCCTGGACAGCGTCCTCGCCGACGGCTACGAGAGCGGCGCCCACGCCCCCGCGCTGCTCGTCCCCACCCCGAGCGGCCGCCCCTTCACCCAGGAACTCGCCGTGGAGCTTTCCGAGCGGCCCTGGCTGATCTTCACACCGGCCCGCTACGAGGGAATCGACCGGCGTGTCTTCGACGAGTACGCCACCCGGATGCCCGTCTACGAGGTCTCCATCGGCGACTACGTGCTCGCCGGCGGCGAGGCCGCCGTCCTCGTCATCACCGAGGCCGTCGCCCGGCTGCTGCCCGGCGTCCTCGGCAACGCCGAGTCCCACCGCGACGACTCCTTCGCGCCCGGCGCCATGGCGAACCTCCTGGAAGGCCCCGTCTACACCAAGCCGCCCGCCTGGCGCGGCCGGGACATCCCGGACGTGCTGCTCAGCGGCCACCACGGCAGGATCGCCCGCTGGCGCCGCGACGAGGCCCTGCGCCGCACCACCCTCAACCGGCCCGATCTGATCGAGCACTGCGACCCCGGCGCCTTCGACAAGAAGGACCGCGAGATGCTGTCCATCCTGGGCTGGGAACCTGACCCGGACGGTCACGCGTACGGCCGATTTTGGCGCCGGGCCACGGGCATGGAACAATAGACCGCTGCTGTGCGCCCGTCCGGTGTGCGCCCCTGCCACAGGGGGAGACGACGCCCGTCCCGACTCGCACGGCGGCTTCCTGTACATCTTCACTCCCGTTGATGACCTGTGGCATCAGCGAAGAAAGCAGACCTCATGTCTCACCTGCTCGACACCGTCGACGCCGCGTCGCTGCGCAGCGACCTCCCGGCCTTCCGCCCGGGTGACACCGTCAACGTCCACGTCCGCGTCATCGAGGGCAACCGCTCCCGTGTGCAGCAGTTCAAGGGCGTTGTCATCCGTCGCCAGGGCTCCGGCGTCCGCGAGACCTTCACGGTCCGCAAGGTCTCGTTCTCCGTCGGCGTCGAGCGCACCTTCCCGGTGCACACCCCGATCGTCGAGAAGATCGAGCTGGTCACTCGTGGTGACGTGCGCCGCGCCAAGCTGTACTACCTCCGTGAGCTGCGCGGCAAGGCCGCGAAGATCAAGGAGAAGCGCGAGAGCTGAGCGCCTCCCCGGCGTCACAGCGGGGCCGGATAACATCTCGCCCCGATGGACACCGAAGCACAGCCGACGGAACGCGACCGCACCTCCCGCCCGGATTCCCCGGGCCCGGAGGAGCGGTCGCGTTTCGCGTTGCCGGCGCGGATCGCCGAGTGGCTGCCGGGCGGCAGCGTCACCCTCACCCTCTTCGTCTGCCTGGTCTTCCTGCTCCTGCTGAGCACCTTCGTGGCGCAGCCCTTCCAGATCCCGAGCGGATCCATGGAGCAGGGCCTGCGGATCGGCGACCGTGTCCTGGTGAACAAGCTGGCCTACCGTTTCGGCGCCCGGCCCGCCCGCGGGGACGTGGTTGTGTTCGACGGAACCGGGTATTTCGGGGACGGCGACTACATCAAGCGCGTCGTCGGGGTGGGCGGGGACCACGTGGTCTGCTGCGACAAGCGGGGGAGGACCGAGGTGAACGGCCGCACGGTCGACGAGTCGGCGTTCCTCTACCCCGGTGACAGCCCCTCCAGCGTGCCCTTCGACGTCGTGGTGCCGCCGGGCACCCTCTTCCTCCTCGGCGACCACCGCAGCGACTCCAGCGACTCCCGCGACCACCTCGGCTCGCCGGGCGGCGGCATGATCCCGGTCGGCGACGTCATCGGGCGGGCCGACTGGATCGTCTGGCCGTACTCCCACTGGACCCACCTGACCCGGCCGCCCGCCTACGCGCGCGTGCCCGTCGCGACGGGTGGCGCCCATGGGTAGCCGCGGCAAGCCGCGCGCGGGCTCCGGCCCCGCCGCCCCCCAGCCGGCCACCGCCCCGGCCCGGCGCAGCTCCGCGCCCGGCGGCGGCCGCACCCGCGCGGAACGGCGGAAGCTCCAGCGCAAGGTCAAGCGCAAGCGCAGACATTCCGCCGTTCGGGAGATCCCTCTGCTGGTGGGGGTCGCGGTGCTGATCGCGCTGGTCCTGAAGACCTTCCTCGTCCAGGCGTTCGTGATCCCGTCCGGCTCCATGGAGCAGACGATCCGCATCGGCGACCGCGTCCTGGTCGACAAGCTGACCCCGTGGTTCGGCGCCGAGCCGCAGCGCGGCGACGTCGTCGTCTTCCACGACCCCGGCGGCTGGCTGGCGGGCGAACAGGCGGCGCAGAAGCCCGACCCGGTCGTCGTCAAACAGCTCAAGGAAGGCCTGACCTTCATCGGGCTGCTGCCGTCCGACAACGAGAAGGACCTGATCAAACGGGTCATCGGCGTCGGCGGCGACCACGTCAAGTGCTGCGACGCGCAGGGCCGCATCACCGTCAACGGCGTGCCGCTGTCCGAGAAGGACTACCTCTATCCGGGCAACTCGCCCTCCGAGATGCGCTTCGACGTCATCGTCCCCAAGGGCCGGCTGTGGGTGATGGGCGACCACCGGGCCGACTCCGCGGACTCCCGCTACCACCGGGACTCCCGGTACGGCGGCACGGTCTCGGTGCATTCGGTGGTGGGCCGGGCCATGTGGATCGGCTGGCCGTTCGGCCACTGGAGGCGGCTGGAGGAACCTAAAACCTTTGCAAGCGTTGCTCGCGCCGGGTGGCGGACGGCCGCGGCCGAGCCCCTGTCGCATAGTGTTGACCATGAGAATCCGAACGGAATGACCCGGCTCCCGACCCCTGCGGAACTCCCGCTCGTTATGGGAGTGGTGGGCCTGCGCCGTCTGTGGCGCGGGCGGCGGCACGGAGTGAGGAGTTGGCGTGGGGGATGTGGCGGTTGGCGCACGGTCGGGACACGACGGCGAGGAGCACCGCGGGAACCCCGCGGAGGCGGACGAATCAGGCTCGGACGGCGCCATGACCACCGGCAATGACACGACGGGCGGCGACGGCGCCCCGCGCGACGGACAGGGCTCCGGGAGCGCGGGCGACAGCACGCCGCCGCCCAGGGCACCGCGCTCCTTCTGGAAGGAGCTGCCGATCCTGGTCGTCATCGCGCTGGTCCTGGCGCTGCTGATCAAGACCTTCCTGGTCCAGGCGTTCTCGATCCCCTCGGCCTCGATGGAGAACACCCTCCAGATCGGCGACCGCGTCCTGGTCGACAAGCTCACCCCGTGGTTCGGTTCCGAGCCCGAGCGTGGCGAGGTCGTCGTCTTCCACGACCCGGACGACTGGCTGGCGGGCGAGCCCGCGCCGAACCCGAACGCGGTGCAGAGGGTCCTCAGCTGGGTCGGGCTGATGCCCTCCGCCAATGAGAAGGACCTGATCAAGCGAGTGATCGGCGTCGGCGGTGACACGATCGAGTGCAAGGGCTCGGGCCCGCTGCTGGTCAACGGCAAGGCGCTGAACGAGCCGTACGTCTACCCCGGCAACACGCCGTGCAGCGTGGACGACCAGGGCGGCCAGTTCAAGGTGAAGGTGCCCAAGGGCTTCATCTGGGTGATGGGCGACCACCGGCAGAACTCCCGGGACTCGCGCTACAACCAGACCGACAAGAACCACGGCTTCGTCCCCGTCGGCAAGGTCGTCGGCCGTGCCATCGTCAAGGCCTGGCCCATCAGCCACTGGGGCACCCTGCCCGTCCCGGACACCTTCGACCAGCCCGGCCTCGGCGACCAGCAGGCATCCTCCGCCGCCTCCCTGACGGTCGCCCCCGAGGGTCTCGCCGTCGCGGCCGTCGCGCCGGTCGTGGTGTGGCGGCGCAGGCGCGCGGACCGGCTGCGCTCCGACGCCCGCCCCACGTCCACCGCCGGACAGCGCTGAGCCCTCTTCCGCCGCCGCTTTCCCGGGCCGTGTGTGAAGCTCCGGGAAAGCTGTGCCCCAGGTCGTGAAAGAGGGGCTGACCTCGCTCGGTACCGACAGGTAGGGTGCGGGTCCATGGGTGGTGAGAGTACGACGCGTACGGCCCCGCGCAGCGGCGGCACCGGGACGGCGGCGGCCGGCGGCAGCCGGCTCGGGCAGCGGCTGTCCGGAGTGGCCGTGGCCCTGGGTCTGGTGCTGTTCCTCGGCGGCTTCGCCTGGGCGGCCGTGATCTACCGGCCCTACACCGTGCCCACCAGCTCCATGACCCCCACCATCGACGCCGGAAACCGTGTGGTCGCCCAGCGCGTGGACGGCGGCGAGGTGCGCCGCGGCGACGTGGTCGTCTTCCGCGACAACACCTGGGTCACCGGCTCGAACGTGGTCAAGCGCGTGGTCGCGGTCGGCGGCGACACCGTCTCCTGCTGCACGGACGGCAAACTGACCGTCAACGGCAAGCAGATCGAGGAGCCGTACCTGCCCAAGGGCAGCCTGGCCGAGAACCAGAACTTCGCGACCGTGACCGTCCCCAAGGGCCGGCTCTTCCTGCTCGGCGACGAACGCCAGGGCTCCCTGGACTCCACCGCCCACCTCACGGACGCCGCCAAGGGCACCGTCGCCCGCACCGCCGTGATCGCCCGGGTGGACGCCGTCGTCTTCCCCTGGAAGGGCACGCTGAAGCGCCCCACCGGATTCGAGGCGCTGGGCACCCTCTCGCAGCCGGGACCGCTGTCCACCATCGAGTTGCTGATCGTCGTCGGCGCCGTCCTGGTCCTCGGCGGCGGCGCCTACGGCCCGATCGCCAAGCGCGCGGGCCGCTCCCGGGCCCGTGCCGCCCGCTCGGAGGCGGCCGGTGTCCGCTGAACCCGCACCCTCGCACGAACAGATGTACGAGGGTGGGCTGCGCAAGGTGGCCCGGGTGGTCCTCCTGGACCCGCACGACCGCATCCTCCTGCTGCACGGCCACGAGCCCGACGACCCCGCCGACGACTGGTGGTTCACCCCCGGCGGCGGAGTGGAGGGCGCCGAGACCCGCGCAGAGGCCGCGCTGCGGGAACTCGCCGAGGAGACCGGCATCACCGAGGTCGACCTCGGCCCGGTGCTGTGGCGGCGCCGCTGCTCCTTCCCGTTCGCGGGGCGCCGCTGGGACCAGGACGAGTGGTACTACCTGGCCCGTACGACCCAGACCGCGACCGCGGCGACGGGCCTGACGGAGCTGGAGCGGCGCAGTGTCGCCGGAGCGCGCTGGTGGACGTGCCGGGAACTGGCCCGGGCACATGAGACGGTGTATCCGACCAAGCTCGCCGGGCTGCTGCGCACGCTGCTCGACGAGGGTCCCCCGGCCGGCCCCGTGACCCTCGACACGGAAATCGTCTGAGGGCCAGGAGAACTGGCGCACAATGGGGGGATCGCACGGCTGAAGGGGAACATGCCATGAGCGCCGAGGACCTCGAGAAGTACGAGACCGAGATGGAGCTGAAGCTCTACCGGGAGTACCGAGATGTCGTCGGTCTGTTCAAATACGTGATCGAGACGGAACGGCGCTTCTACCTCACCAACGACTACGAGATGCAGGTGCACTCGGTCCAGGGCGAGGTGTTCTTCGAGGTGTCGATGGCCGACGCCTGGGTCTGGGACATGTACCGGCCGGCTCGGTTCGTGAAGCAGGTCCGGGTGCTCACGTTCAAGGACGTGAACATCGAGGAGCTGAACAAGAGCGATCTGGAGCTGCCGGGCGGCTGATGCCCCGCACGCCTTCGCCGCTTCACGTTTCCGCTGCTTCACGCTTTCGGGTGCGGAGGTTTTCCACAACCGCCCGGTAGCCCACCAAGATCCACTTGTTGGGGCGGGTCGCGCGACGGTTGGTGCCGGAGGTGGTGCCGACATGAACGCACGAGAAGCGATCGGCAGGTACGGAGAGGATCTGGCCGCCCGGCGGCTGGCCGAGGCCGGGATGACCATCCTGGCGCGCAACTGGCGCGCCGGGCGCGGCGGCGAGATCGACATCGTGGCCAGGGACGGCGAGATGCTGGTCGTCTGCGAGGTCAAGACCCGCGCGGGCGGCCGCTACGAACACCCCATGGCCGCGGTGACCCCCGAGAAGGCCGCCAGGCTGCGAGACCTCGCCGAACACTGGATCCACGCCCACGGCGGCGCCCCACCGGGAGGCGTCCGCATCGACCTGATCGGCGTGCTCGTCCCCGGCCGCGGCGCACCCCAGGTCGAGCACGCCCGGGGGGTGGTCTGAATGGCGTTCGCCCGTACCTGCTCCGTCGCCCTCGTCGGCGTCGAGGGCGTGGTCGTGGAGGTCCAGGCCGACCTCGAACCCGGCGTCGCCGCCTTCACCCTGGTCGGTCTCCCGGACAAGAGCCTGACGGAGAGCCGGGACCGGGTGCGTGCGGCGGTGGTGAACTCGGGCGCCGAGTGGCCGCAAAAGAAGCTCACGGTCGGCCTCAGCCCCGCCTCGGTGCCGAAGGCCGGCTCAGGGTTCGACCTCGCCGTGGCCTGCGCGGTGCTCGGCGCCGCGGAACGGATCGACCCCCGGGTCCTCGCCGACATCGTCATGATCGGCGAGCTGGGCCTGGACGGCCGGGTGCGCCCGGTGCGGGGCATCCTGCCCGCCGTACTGGCCGCCGCCGACGCGGGATACGAGCAGGTGGTGGTGCCCGAGTGCGCCGCCGCGGAGGCCGCACTGGTCCCCGGGGTGTCGGTGCTCGGCGTCCGCAGCCTGCGCCAGCTCATCGCCGTGCTGGCCGAGGAACCCGTGCCCGAGGAGGTGCCGGACGAGCAGGGCCGCCCGGACCCGCTCCTGGCCGGCCTGCGGGTGCCGGGCACCGGCGCCGCCACCGGCATGCACAGCCTCGGCGCCGCCCAGCACGAATCGGATCACGACCTGGCCGACGTCGTCGGCCAGACCTCGGCCCGTACGGCGGTGGAGGTGGCCGCCGCCGGCGGACACCACCTCTTCCTCGAAGGGCCGCCGGGCGCGGGCAAGACGATGCTGGCCGAGCGGCTGCCCGCCGTCCTGCCGACGCTCACCAGGGAGGAGTCCCTGGAGGTCACGGCGGTGCATTCGGTGGCCGGGCTGCTGCCGCCGGGCAAGCCGCTCATCGACGTCGCGCCGTACTGCGCCCCGCACCATTCGGCGACGATGCAGTCACTCGTGGGCGGCGGCCCGGGCATCGCCCGCCCGGGGGCGGTGCCCCTCGCCCATCGCGGTGTGCTGTTCCTGGACGAGGCACCCGAGTTCCACAGCCAGACCCTGGACGCCCTGCGGCAGCCGCTGGAATCGGGACACGTCGTGATCGCCCGCAGCGCCGGAGTGGTGCGCTTTCCGGCGCGCTTCCTGATGGTGCTGGCGGCCAACCCGTGCCCGTGCGGCCGCTTCTCGCAGCGGGACGCCCTGTGCGACTGTCCGCCGTCGGCGATCCGCCGCTACCAGGCCCGGCTCTCCGGTCCGCTCCTGGACCGGGTGGACCTCCGCGTCGAGGTCGATCCGGTCACCCGGGCCCAGCTCACCGCACCGGGCGCCCGCGGAGAGTCCACGGCGACCGTCGCCGCCCGGGTCCGGCAGGCCAGGGAGCGGGCGGCCGCCCGCCTCGCCGGAACCCCCTGGCGCACCAACAGCGAGGTACCCGGCAGGGAGCTGCGCAGCCGCTTCCACGCCGTCACCGGCGCGATGGACGAGGCGGAACGCAACCTGGAGCGGGGCGTGCTCACCGCCCGCGGCATCGACCGGGTGCTGCGCGTCGCCTGGACGGTCGCCGACCTCGTCGGGCGCGACCGCCCGGACGTCACCGACGTCGCCCTCGCCCTGCACCTGCGCACCGGCGTCCCGCGCGGGGTCCCGATGGCCATCGGCGCGCTGACGTGAACAGCGCCGGCATGGGCGAAGCAGGCCAGAGCCCGCCCCGCGAGCCGGACGAGGAGGTGCTCGGACGGGTCTTCCTGGGGCGGGTCATCGAGCCGGGGGACGAGGTCGGCGGGAGGTGGGTGAGGGAGTTCGGCGTCGGAGAGGTGGTGCGGCGGGTCAAGGGCGGTGGCCCGGCGTTGCCGGGGGTCGGCCAGGTGCGGTGGGCCGGACTCGTGGCGCGTGCCGCGCGGGCCGACCCGGAGCGGGACCTCGCGCTGGCGCGGGCGGCGGGCGCGCGGTTCGTGGCGCCGGGGGACCCCGAGTGGCCGGGGCAGCTGGACGACCTCGCGGACGCCCGGCCCCTCGGGCTCTGGGTCCGCGGTCGGCCCAGCCTGCGCATGTGGGCGCTGAGATCCGTCGCCGTGGTCGGCGCCCGCGCCTGCACCGCGTACGGCACCCACGCCGCCGCCACCCTCGCCGCCGGACTCACCGAGCGCGGCTGGGTCATCGTCTCCGGCGGCGCCTACGGCATCGACGCCGCCGCCCACCGCGGCGCCCTCGCCGCCGGCGGAGCCACCGTCGTCGTCCTGGCCGGCGGGGTCGACCGGCCCTACCCCCGCGGCCACACCAACCTGATCGAGCGGATCGCGCACCAGGGACTGGTGATCGGCGAGCTGCCCCCGGGCGACCACCCGACCCCGAGCCGCTTCATCCTCCGCAACCGCGTCATCGCCGCCCTGACCAGAGGCACCGTCGTCGTGGAGGCCGCCTGCCGCAGCGGTTCGCTGGCCACCGCGCGGGCCGCCCAGCGCCTGGGGAGGCACACCATGGGCGTGCCGGGCCCGGTCACCAGCGCGCTCTCCGCCGGGGTGCACGAACTGCTGCGCGGCGAGGCCACCCTCGTCACCGACGCCGCCGAGGTGGCCGAGCTCGTCGGCGACATGGGCGACCTGGCCCCGCCGCGCACCGGCCCGGTGCTGCCCCGTGACCTGCTGACACCGGCCGCCCGGAGCGTCCTGGACGCGCTGCCCGGCGACCGCGCGGCCCCCGCCGGGGAGATCGCGCCGGCCGCCCGCACCACCCCGGACGAGGCGATCGCGAGACTGTACGAACTCCGAGCACTTGGATACGTCGAACGACATGGCGTTGGCTGGAAGTTGACACGCCAGGCGGTGATCTCGGCCCGGACGGGTCGCCCCCCACGCTGACCGAGCGTGTTCGGCCGTCCGGGGGAACGCCCGACGCCCTTGGGGTTTCCCGGAGTTGGCACCCATCGGCCATCACACAGAGCGACCTGCGGAAGGCGCTGGCGAGGCGGCCCCCAGGACCTCGCGCGGGGGTGGTGCCTCGTCGTTCGCACACCGCGACTCCCCAGTCACGCTACGCTCACGAAGACGTCTCCACAGACCACGCCAACTCGACATCAGACAGACACCTCACCCAGGCGGCCCCTTCGACCCACGACCCCCGCGCACCCCCACTCACGGTCACGGCACTTGACGGCACTTCACGGCAGAACGGCACGAGGCGACGAATGCCCCAGCACACCTCCGGGTCCGACCGGGCGGCGATCCCCCCAGCCGCCCGCGACGGTGGCAGCGTGCGGCCGCCCGCTCCCTCGACGCTCGACGAGCTGTGGCGGTCGTACAAGGCGACGGGGGACGAACGGCTGCGGGAGCAGCTGATCCTGCACTACTCGCCGCTCGTGAAATACGTGGCGGGCCGGGTGAGCGTCGGCCTGCCGCCCAACGTCGAGCAGGCCGACTTCGTCTCCTCCGGCGTGTTCGGGCTGATCGACGCGATCGAGAAGTTCGACATCGACCGGGAGATCAAGTTCGAGACGTACGCGATCACCCGGATCCGCGGCGCCATGATCGACGAGCTGCGGGCGCTGGACTGGATCCCGCGTTCGGTGCGGCAGAAGGCACGCAATGTCGAGCGCGCCTACGCCACCCTGGAGGCCCGGCTGCGGCGCACCCCGAGCGAGAGCGAGGTGGCCGGGGAGCTGGGCATGGAGGTGGAGGAACTGCACGCCGTCTTCAGCCAGCTTTCGCTCGCCAACGTGGTCGCCCTGGAGGAACTGCTGCACGTCGGCGGGGAGGGCGGGGACCGGCTCAGCCTCATGGACACGCTGGAGGACACCGCCGCGGACAACCCCGTGGAGGTGGCCGAGGACCGGGAGCTGAGGAGGTTCCTCGCGCGGGCCATCAACACGCTGCCCGAGCGGGAGAAGACGGTCGTCACGCTCTACTACTACGAGGGCCTCACCCTCGCCGAGATCGGCAATGTGCTCGGGGTCACCGAGAGCCGGGTCAGCCAGATCCACACCAAGTCGGTGCTCCAGCTTCGGGCCAAGCTGGCGAGCTTCGGGCGCTGAGCCGGCGCCGGTCCGCGCGGGCGCGTCCTAAAGTGGTCGGCGTGCCAAGGATTCGAGCGGCCTCCGTGGCCGAGCACCGGTCGATGCAGCGAGCCGCCCTGCTGGACGCGGCTCGTTCCCTGTTGTCCGAGGGCGGGACGGAGGCGCTGACCTTCCCCGCGCTGGCCGAGCGGACGGGTCTCGCGCGGTCCTCCGTGTACGAGTACTTCCGGTCACGGGCGGCCGTGGTCGAGGAGCTGTGCGAGGTCGACTTCCCGCTGTGGGCGGCGGAGGTGGCCGCGGCGATGGAGTGCGCTCACTCGCCGGAGGAGAAGGTCGAGGCGTACGTGCGCCGCCAGTTGGCCCTCGTCGGGGACCGGCGGCACCGGGCGGTGGTGGCGATTTCCGCGAGCGAGCTGGACGCCGGGGCGCGGGAGAAGATCAGGGCGGCGCACGGCGAGCTGGTCGCGATGATCGTCGAGGCGCTGGGGGAGCTGGGGCACGAGCAGCCGCGACTGGCGGCGATGCTGCTCCAGGGAGTCGTGGACGCGGCGGTACGGCGGATCGAGACCGGCGCGGAGGACCCGGCGGCGGTGACGGAGGCGGCGGTCGGGATGGGACTGCGAGGCGTGCGGGGCTGAGCGCCGCAGGGCCGGGCGATGACGACGGGCAGCAGCCTCGACGGCCCCCTGCCCAGCAGCCACGGCGGGAGCAGGGACAGGGGATTCAGGTAGGTCCCGCCCCGCAGCAGACCCCAGTGCACGCACGCCGGCGCACCGCAGTGCGAACCCGTCGCCTCCACCACCCCGACCACCTCACCCGCCGCCACCTCGGCCCCCTCCCGCACCGAGGGGCGCACCGGTTCGTACGTCGTACGCAGCCCCGTCCCCCTCAGTTCCACCGCCACCACGCCCCGCCCGGCCACCCGGCCCGCGAAGGACACCCTGCCCGCCGCCACCGCCCGCACCGGGGTCCCGGGCGCGGCCGCCAGGTCCACGCCCCGGTGGCCGGGGCCGTACGGCGTCGCCGGGGGCCGCCAGCCGCGCAGGACCAGGGGCCGTGCGCCCACCGGCCAGCCCCGGGCGACGGCCGGCACCCCGGCCGGGGGCGTGCGGGGCGGTGACGGGGGATCCGCCCAGGCCAGACGCCCGAAGGCGATCAGCGCCACGGCCGTCACCACGACCGCCCACCCCGTCCCGCACCACACACGTCGTCGCATGCCCTCACCGTCCCGCACCGCGGCGCCCGGGCTCCTTCGTCTGTGTGCTACTCCCCGGTTGTGGACAGCCGCGTCACCCGGTGGCCCGGCGGTCCCGTACACTTCTTCTGGCGATCCGGGTCACCGGGTCGACTTCGCACGCCCCGGTACGGCATCCGGAAACGGTTCGTACCAAGCGCCTCTCGGTCCATCGCGGCACGGCGCAGCGGGCGTCAGGCGCGACCGCCGTCCGGCGGACGCGGCACAACCGAGAAACTCGAGGAGATACGGCCATGGCCGTCGTCACGATGCGGGAGCTGCTGGAGAGCGGCGTCCACTTCGGTCACCAGACCCGTCGCTGGAACCCGAAGATGAAGCGCTTCATCTTCACCGAGCGCAACGGCATCTACATCATCGACCTGCTCCAGTCGCTGTCGTACATCGACCGCGCCTACGAGTTCGTCAAGGAGACCGTCGCCCACGGCGGCACGGTCATGTTCGTCGGCACGAAGAAGCAGGCGCAGGAGGCCATCGCCGAGCAGGCGACCCGCGTCGGCATGCCCTTCGTCAACCAGCGCTGGCTGGGCGGCATGCTCACCAACTTCTCGACCGTCTACAAGCGTCTGCAGCGCCTCAAGGAGCTTGAGCAGATCGACTTCGAGGACGTCGCGGCCTCCGGTCTGACCAAGAAGGAGCTGCTGGTCCTCTCCCGCGAGAAGGCCAAGCTGGAGAAGACCCTCGGCGGTATCCGCGAGATGCAGAAGGTGCCCAGCGCCGTCTGGATCGTGGACACCAAGAAGGAGCACATCGCCGTTGGTGAGGCCCGGAAGCTGAACATCCCGGTCGTCGCGATCCTCGACACCAACTGCGACCCCGACGAGGTCGACTACAAGATCCCGGGCAACGACGACGCGATCCGCTCCGTCACCCTGCTCACCCGTGTGATCGCCGACGCCGTCGCCGAGGGCCTCATCTCCCGTTCCGGCGTGGCCGCCGGCAACAAGGGCGAGAAGGCCGCGGGCGAGCCGCTCGCCGAGTGGGAGCGCGACCTGCTCGAGGGTGAGAAGAAGGACGAGGCTCCGGCTGCCGAGGCCCCCGCCGCCGAGGCTCCGGCCGCCGAGGCTCCGGCCGCCGAGGCCCCTGCCGCCGAGGCCCCCGCCGCCGAGGCCGCTCCGGCCGAGGGCGAGCAGGCCGCCGAGGGCGAGCAGGCCTGACCCGCCGCGTCAGCGTTCGACAGCGGGGGCGGTGCCATCCAGTCCGCCCCCGCTGTTCACCCGTAGGTCGGTACGACACACGCGGTCCGCGGCTACATGTGGAACGCGCGCCGTACGGATCTGAAGATCTTCCAGACTTCGAGAAAGACTCACAGACTCATGGCGAACTACACCGCCGCCGACGTCAAGAAGCTTCGTGAGCTCACCGGCGCCGGCATGATGGACTGCAAGAAGGCGCTGGACGAGGCCGAGGGCAACGTCGACAAGGCCGTCGAGGCGCTGCGCATCAAGGGCCAGAAGGGCGTCGCCAAGCGCGAGGGCCGCTCCGCCGAGAACGGCGCCGTGGTCTCCATCATCGCCGACGACAACTCCTCCGGCGTCCTGGTCGAGCTGAAGTGCGAGACGGACTTCGTCGCCAAGGGTGACAAGTTCCAGGCCGTGGCCAAGGCCATCGCCGAGCACGTCGCCAAGACCTCCCCGGCCGACCTGGAGGCCCTGCTCGCCTCCGAGATCGAGGCCGGCAAGACCGTCCAGGCGTTCGTGGACGAGGCCAACGCCAACCTCGGCGAGAAGATCGTCCTGGACCGCTTCGCGCAGTTCTCCGACGGCTACGTCATCGCCTACATGCACCGCACCATGCCCGACCTGCCCCCGCAGATCGGTGTCCTGGTCGAGCTCGACAAGCCGAACGCCGAGGTCGCCAAGGGCGTCGCCCAGCACATCGCCGCGTTCGCGCCGAAGTACCTCTCCAAGGACGACGTCCCGGCCGAGGTCGTCGAGTCCGAGCGTCGCATCGCCGAGGAGACCACCCGCGCCGAGGGCAAGCCCGAGGCCGCGATCGCCAAGATCGTCGAGGGTCGCGTCAACGGCTTCTTCAAGGACGCCACGCTGCTCGGCCAGCCGTACGCGCTGGACAACAAGAAGTCGGTCCAGAAGGTGCTGGACGAGGCCGGTGTCACCCTGAAGCGCTTCACGCGCATCAAGGTCGGCATCTGAGTCCGTACCGCGATCGACGCGCGACCCGCGGAGAAATCCCGATAGGGTCGACAGCAGTCGTCCGCGACCACCGCAACACCCGGGTGTGGGGCGGACGGCAGCAGATCTGACGAGGAGGCCATTGCCGAGTATGGGAGCGAAAAGCGACCCCGCCGGCAATGGCCTTCTTCGTATGTGCAACACGTGAAAGAGGCGGGATCTCCCATGACCGACAAAGCCCACAAGAGCGACGACGGCAAAGTACGCGGCCGGTTTCTGTTGAAGCTGTCCGGAGAGGCCTTCTCCGGCGGCGGGGGCTTGGGCGTGGACCCGGACGTGGTGCACAAGATCGCCCGTGAGATCGCGGCCGTCGTGCGGGACGGGGCGCAGATCGCGGTCGTCATCGGCGGCGGGAACTTCTTCCGCGGCGCCGAACTCCAGCAGCGCGGCATGGACCGCGCCCGCTCCGACTACATGGGCATGCTCGGCACGGTGATGAACTGCCTCGCCCTCCAGGACTTCCTGGAGAAGGAGGGCATCCAGTCCCGGGTCCAGACCGCCATCACCATGGGCCAGGTCGCCGAGCCGTACATCCCGCTGCGCGCCGTGCGCCACCTGGAGAAGGGGCGCGTGGTCATCTTCGGCGCCGGTATGGGCATGCCCTACTTCTCCACCGACACCACCGCCGCCCAGCGCGCCCTGGAGATCGACGCCGAGGCGCTGCTCATGGGCAAGAACGGCGTGGACGGGGTCTACGACTCCGACCCCAAGACCAACCCCGACGCCGTCAAGTTCGACGCCCTCGGCTACGGCGAGGTCATCACCCGGGACCTGAAGGTCGCCGACGCCACCGCCGTCACGCTGTGCCGCGACAACAAGCTCCCGATCCTCGTCTTCGAGCTTCTCGCGGAGGGCAATATCGCCCGTGCGGTCAAGGGTGAGAAGATCGGCACGCTGGTGGGTGACCAGGGCAGCCGGGACTGACCGGCACACCCCCGTCACCCGGGTAAGACACCTGTCCGAGGGACGGACGGGACGCACCTTGGCCGGGGGATGGACAATGTCCTGCCGGTCGGGAACCGTGCAGGAAGAAGACGCGACGCAGCCGGCCGCCGGACCACCGAGGAACCGCAGCCGGGCCTCACTCAAGACACGCAGGAGCAAGTGGTGATCGAAGAGACCCTCCTCGAAGCCGAGGAGAAGATGGAGAAGGCCGTCGTGGTCGCCAAGGAGGACTTCGCCGCGATCCGCACCGGCCGTGCGCACCCGGCGATGTTCAACAAGATCGTGGCCGACTACTACGGTGCCCCGACGCCGATCAACCAGCTGGCCTCGTTCTCCGTGCCGGAGCCGCGGATGGCGGTCGTCACGCCGTTCGACAAGACCGCGCTGCGCAACATCGAGCAGGCGATCCGCGACTCCGACCTGGGCGTCAACCCCAGCAACGACGGCAATATCATCCGGGTGACGTTCCCCGAGCTGACCGAGGAGCGCCGCCGCGAGTACATCAAGGTGGCCCGGGGCAAGGGCGAGGACTCGAAGGTGTCGATCCGCGCCGTGCGCCGCAAGGCCAAGGACGCCCTCGACAAGCTGGTCAAGGACAAGGAGACCGGCGAGGACGAGGTCCGCCGTGCGGAGAAGGAGCTGGACGACCTGACGGCGAAGTACGTCGCCCAGGTGGACGAGCTCCTCAAGCACAAGGAAGCGGAGCTGCTCGAAGTCTGATGAGCGACTCTTCCTGGGGGGCGCCGCCACCGGCGGGGCAGACCGGCTACTGGGGGCCCACCGAGGGTGGGCCCGTCCAGGGCGGGGTCGCCCCGGCGGGTCCCGCCTACGATGCGCCCGAGGCGCAGCACACGCGCCCCATGCCCATCGTGCCCGACGTACCCGCGTATGGCGGAGACCAGGACGACACCCGGCGGGCCGCTCGGCTGAGCGGACCCTTGTTCCGGGACGAGCCCCAGCCGCAGCACGGGATACCACCGCAGTACGGCACGGAGCCCCCCTACGGGGCGCAGCCGCCGTACGAGCAGCAGCCCGGCTACGGCGCCCCGCACCCGCCCGGGGAACCGGCGCCGTACGACCCGTACGGGACGCGGTCCCCGGCCGGGGCGCAGCCGTCGTACGAGCAGCCGCAGCCGCAGTACGGGCAGCAGCCCTACGGGGCGCAGCCGCAGCCCCCGTACGGGACGCCCCAGCCGAGCCCGAGCCAGAGCCAGAATCCGGAGCCCATGCCCGACGCCCCGCAGCCGCCGCCGGCGCCGCAGAAGAAGAGCGCGGGCCGTGACCTCAGCGCGGCCATAGGCGTCGGCGTCGGACTCGGCGTGGTGATCATCGCGTCGCTGTTCATCGTCAAGGCCGTGTTCGTCGGCGTGATCGCGGTCGCCGTCGTCGTCGGCCTGTGGGAGCTGACCAGCAGGCTCCAGGAGCGCAGGCAGATCAAGGCGCCGCTCGTGCCGCTCGCGGTCGGCGGTGCGGCGATGGTGGTCGCCGGCTACGTGCGCGGCGCCGAGGGTGCCTGGGTCGCCATGGCCCTGACCGCGCTCGCGGTGCTGGTCTGGCGGATGACGGAACCACCGGAGGGCTACCTCAAGGACGTCACGGCCGGCGTCTTCGCGGCGTTCTACGTGCCCTTCCTGGCCACCTTCGTCGCCCTGCTGCTCACCGCGGACGACGGTCCCTGGCGGGTCCTGACCTTCCTGTTGCTCACCGTCGTCAGCGACACCGGCGCCTATGCCGTCGGCTGGCGCTTCGGCAAGCACAAGCTCGCCCCGCGGATCAGCCCCGGCAAGACCCGTGAGGGCCTGTTCGGCGCCGTGCTGTTCTCGATGGTCGTGGGCGCGCTGTGCATGCAGTTCATGATCGACCGGGGCGTCTGGTGGCAGGGCCTGCTGCTGGGCCTCGCGGTCGCGGCCAGCGCCACCCTGGGCGACCTCGGCGAGTCCATGATCAAGCGTGATCTGGGCATCAAGGACATGGGCACGCTGCTCCCGGGGCACGGCGGCATCATGGACCGCCTGGACTCCCTGCTGCCCACGGCGCCGGTGGTCTGGCTCCTGCTGGTGCTCTTCGTCGGCTCCACCTGACGAAACCGGGCGCCCTCCCGTCGTACGGCCGCACGGGCCCCCGTCCTGGGAACAGGGCGGGGGCCCGTCGTCGTACGGCCTGCCGCCCGGCCGGTGCCGCGGCGGTCAGACGACGGTGAGCCGGGTCGGGCGCGGGTAGCGGTCGAGGACGTGGAAGAGCTTGCGGATGTCGGCCGGGCTGAGCTTGACGCAGCCGTTGCTCCGGTAGGAGTCCGGCCCCTTCCACTGACTGGCACCGCTCGTCGTCATCTTGCTGTGGACGAGGAGCTGGGTGCGCCAGGTCCGGTTGTCGGGGCACTTCTTGTCGCTCAGCGGGATGGCGTACCCGTGGACCTTGGCCCCCGGGTACCTGGTGGTGCGGGGGCCGACGGTGTACGTCCCCTTCGGCAGCCAGCCCACCCCCACCGCGCAGTCCTTCCGGCCCCGGTCGTCCGGCCGGCCCAGTCCCATTCCCGAACCGGCCCGGTACGACGCCAGCACCTTGCCGACGCGGAGCACCTGGAGCCGGGAGTCCAGCGGGTTGGAGGCGTTGCGGATGAACCTCAGCGAGGTGTTCGGGGCGACGTGCGGGGCCTTGTGGTGCGCCGCGCCGCTGCCGTGGCGGCCCGGCGCGGGCGGTGCCGGTGCGGCGGCGGTGGCGGGGGCGGCGGTGAGACCGGCGGCGAGGACGGTGAGGGCACCCGCGCCGACGAGGGCGCTGCGGACCCGGCCGAACGATGCGACGGACATGGCTGATCACTCCTTCGGGGGGATTCACGGGGGGACGCGGCAGAGCGCTCACGAGCGGCTCGCACCCTGGTTCCGGGGCGGTGACGCGGGCTGCGGCGGCTGCCACGACCAGAGAATGGCACCGCTTCCGGCGGCTGCGGCGGCCATGCCCAGGCAGCCTGATGCGGCATCATGCACCCACCTATGCACGGCTTTGACCTGCACATATGCAGGCAGTGAATCGTGGAGGAACGGTGGCGGAGCAACGTCGGCAGCAGTCGGCCGCGGACCGTGGGGCGCAGTTGTCGGCACTGCTGCGGCGCTGGTGGGAGGCGGCGGGCCGGGAGCGGGACGGCAAGCCACCGGCGCAGGAGTCCCTGGCCCGCCGGGTCGGTGTGGCGCAGACGACGCTGTCGCGCTATCTCAACCCCGGGCACCGCTCCACGGCACCCGTGGAGGTGGTGCGCATGCTGCACGCGGCACTGGAGGCTCCCGAGGAGGAGCTGGAGCGGGCACTGGAACTGGCACGGGGCACGGCGGACCCCGGGGGCGCACCGGCGGGCGACGGCCGCGAGACCGCGCACTCCCGCACCGCCGGCCCGGACCCTCGTACCGGCCCGGACGTTCGCGCCGGCGCCCCGGACCCGCGGACCGCCGCCCGGGAGATCCGGCCGTCGCGCACCGGACGGCGGCTCCGGCGCGCCCGGCGTCCCGCGGTGTACCTCGCCGTCGCGCTCGTCCTGCTCTGGCTGGGCCGCGCGTCCGCCCGGCTGTTTCCCCCGGACGACGGCCGGCCCCGGGCCGCGCCCGCGGCGGGCGCCCCGGCGACGACGGCCCGGCGCGCGGCCTGGCCGACGGTACGGCCCGGTGACCGCGGCACCCTGGTGTGGACCGTGCAGCGGCTGCTGAAGGCGCACCGGGTACCGATCACGGTCAACGGCGTCTTCGACGACGCCACCAGGGACCGGGTCAGGGGCTTCCAGCGCGACAGCGGGCTCCAGCCGGACGCCCTGGTCGGGATGCGGACCTGGTCGATGCTGGTCAGGGAGACCGCGCCCGGGGACGTCGGGCCGCAGGTGGAGGCGGTGCAGGACCTGCTGGCCCGCGCGGGCTGGCCGGCCGACATCACCGGCCGCTTCACCATGGCCACCCACCAGTCGCTCCTCGGCTTCCAGCGCGCGCACGGCCTGCCGCCGACCGGCATCGCCGACCGCCCCACCTGGCTGGCTCTGACGGCGGCACACCCCCGCCCCTGACGAGCGGTTTGTGGCGTTCGGCGACAGGATGGTGACGAAGCGTGGCCCTTGATGTGGCCCCTGACAGGGAGCGAGAGATGCCCGAAGTCACCACTCCGTACGCGACCGGCACCCCGTGCTGGGTCGATCTGATGGCGTCGGACCAGCAGGCCGCGCTGGACTTCTACCGCGACCTGCTGGGCTGGCAGGGGCAGGCCGGCCCGGCCGAGTTCGGCGGGTACGCGGTCTGCGAGCTGCACGGCAGGGCCGTGGCCGGCATCGGCCCGAAGCCCGACGGGATGCCGGAGGCGCCGACCGTCTGGACCAGCTACCTGGCCAGCACCGACGCCCAGGCCACCCAGGACGCGATCGTCGGCGCGGGCGGCACCCTGCTCGTCCCGGTGACGGACGTCGGCAGCCTCGGCCGCATGCTGATCGCCGCCGACCCGCAGGGCGCCGTCTTCGGCGTCTGGCAGCCCGGCGACTTCCACGGCGCCCAGGTGGTCAACGAGGCCGGCGCGCTGACCTGGAACGAGCTGCACACCAGCGACGTACCCGCGGCCACCGGCTTCTACGGCGAGGCGTTCGGCATCGAGATCGAGCCGATGGAGGGCGCGGAGAACTACTGGGCGCTGATGGTCGGCGGCCGGGCGGTCGGCGGCGTCGCCCGGCTCGCCGACGACCCGCCGGGCACCCCGGCGCACTGGCTGGCCTACTACGCGGTCGACGACGTGGACTCCACCGTGGACGCCCTGGCCAAGCGCGGCGGCACGGTCCTCGCCCCGCCGTTCGACATGATGGCCGGCCGGATGACGGTCGTCACCGACCCCCAGGGCGCCCCCTTCGCGATGATCAAACCGACCCCGATGTGAGCCGCGCTCCGGCCGGTCCGCGAGCCCCGGCCCGGCCGCACCGCGCACCACCACCGGCTGCCATGGGTCACCCGTTTGGATCTGCGACACTGGTAGCACCATGCCCATTCCCGGAGAACTCACCTTTGTCGCGCCGCGCGGAGCCAAGAAGCCGCCGCGGCATCTCGCCGATCTCTCGCCCGCCGAGCGCAAGGAAGCGGTGGCCGGGATCGGTGAGAAGCCGTTCCGTGCCAAGCAGCTTTCGCAGCACTACTTCGCGCGGTACGCGCACGACCCGCAGCAGTGGACCGACATCCCGGCCGGCTCCCGGGAGAAGCTGCGCGAGGCGCTGTTCCCGGAGCTGATGACGGTCGTCCGGCATCTGTCGACCGACGAGGGCACCACCCGCAAGACGCTGTGGCGGCTGTTCGACGGCACCCTCGTGGAGTCCGTGCTGATGCGGTACCCGGACCGGGTGACCATGTGCATCAGCTCGCAGGCGGGGTGCGGGATGAACTGCCCGTTCTGCGCGACCGGGCAGGCGGGCCTGGACCGCAACCTGTCCACCGCGGAGATCGTCCACCAGATCGTGGACGGCATGCGGGCGCTGCGCGACGGCGAGGTGCCGGGCGGGCCCGCGCGGTTGTCCAACATCGTGTTCATGGGCATGGGCGAGCCGCTCGCCAACTACAAGCGGGTCGTCGGCGCCATCCGCGCGCTCACCGACCCGGCGCCGGACGGGCTCGGGCTGTCCCAGCGCGGCATCACCGTCTCCACCGTCGGGCTGGTGCCGGCCATCCACCGGTTCGCCGACGAGGGCTTCAAGTGCCGTCTCGCGATCTCCCTGCACGCTCCCGACGACGAACTGCGCGACACCCTCGTCCCCGTGAACACGCGGTGGAAGGTGCGCGAGGTGCTGGACGCGGGGTTCGAGTACGCCGAGAAGAGCGGGCGCCGGCTGTCCATCGAGTACGCGCTCATCCGCGACATCAACGACCAGGCGTGGCGTGGCGACCGGCTCGGCCGGATGCTCAAGGGCAGGCCCGTGCACGTCAACCTCATTCCGCTGAACCCGACTCCGGGCTCGAAGTGGACGGCCTCGCGGCCCGAGGACGAGAAGGTCTTCGTGGAGGCGATCGCCGCGCACGGTGTGCCGGTGACGATCCGGGACACCCGTGGGCAGGAGATCGACGGAGCCTGTGGTCAGCTCGCGGCCACCGAGCGGTAATCTGAGCCCATCACATCTTCATATTCCGACAGGGGAGCGCCACAGCGCTGAGAGTGCGGCATCGGGCCGCAGACCCTCTGAACCTCGCCCAGGTCATTCTGGGTAGGAAGTTCGGTCACTACTCAAGCTGTTGCGCCCTGTCCGGATTATCCGGACAGGGCCGCGTTCTTCCTGGTCAACCCCAGGAGGAAAACCAAGTGCACAAGAAGACCTTCGTGGCCGCGGCGGTCGGGCTCGGCCTGGTCACGTTGTCCGCGTGCGGCTCGTCACAGGGCCACAGCAAGGCGGACAGCAAGACCGTCACCCTCGTCAGCCACGACTCGTGGGCCGTCTCCAAGAGCGTGCTCGCGGACTTCGAGAAGCGGTCCGGGTACAAGGTCCGCGTCCTCAAGGACGGCGACGCCGGACAGGCCGTCAACAAGGCCATCCTGACCAAGGACAACCCGCAGGGCGACGTCCTCTTCGGCGTCGACAACACCCTGCTGTCCCGCGCCCTCGACAACGGGCTGTTCCAGCCGTACACGGCCAAGGGCCTGGACAAGACCGGCGCCCAGTTCCGGCTCGACGACAAGAACCGCGTCACGCCCGTCGACTACGGCGACATCTGCGTCAACTACGACAAGGCGTACTTCGACAGTCACCACCTGACGCCGCCGCAGTCCTACGCCGACCTCGCCAAGCCGCAGTACAAGAACCTGCTCGTCACCGAGAACGCGGCCACCGCCTCGCCCGGCCTCGGCTTCCTGCTCGGCAGCGCCGCGCAGTTCGGGGACACGGGCTGGCAGGGCTACTGGAAGAAGCTCAAGGCCAACGGCGTCAAGGTCGTCGACGGCTGGGAGCAGGCCTACTACCAGGAGTTCTCCGGCTCCTCGGAGGGCAAGAAGGCCGGCGGCGACCGGCCGCTCGTCGTGTCGTACGCCTCCTCCCCGCCCGCCGAGGTCATCTACGCCAAGAAGCGTCCCGCCACCGCCCCGACCGGCGTGGCGACCGGCACCTGCTTCCGGCAGATCGAGTTCGCCGGGCTGCTGAGCAACGCCAAGAACCCCAAGGGCGCCAAGGCGTTCCTCGACTTCCTGGTCTCCAAGGAGTTCCAGGAGGACATGCCGCTGAACATGTACGTCTATCCGGTCGTCGCGGGCGCCAAGGTGCCCGCCGACTTCACCAAGTACGGCCCCGCGGCGCCGAACCCCGAGACCATGGCCCCCGAGAAGATCGCCGCCGACCGTGACCAGTGGGTCAAGTCGTGGACGTCACTCGTACTGAAGTGACCGCCCGCGGGCGGGAGTCGCGCGGGAGCGCGGCGCGGCTGGGGCTGATGGCCCTGCCCGTCGCGTTCTTCGCCGTGTTCTTCGCCTGGCCCGTCGCCGCGATCGTGGCGCGCGGCCTGAAGACCGGCGGCGCCTGGCGGTTCGGGCGGATCGCGGACGTGGTCGCCCAGCCGGACATCCGGCACGTGCTGTGGTTCACCACCTGGCAGGCGCTCGCCTCCACCGCGCTCACCCTGCTGCTCGCGCTGCCCGCCGCGTTCGTCTTCGCCCGTCTCGACTTCCCCGGCAAACAGGTGCTGCGGGCCGTCGTCACGGTCCCGTTCGTGCTCCCCACCGTCGTCGCCGGCAGCGCCTTCCTCGCGCTCGTCGGCCACGGCGGACTGCTCGACCAACTGTGGGGTGTACGCCTCGACACCACGGTGTGGGCGATCCTGCTCGCGCACGTCTTCTTCAACTACGCGGTCGTCGTACGGACCGTGGGCGGGCTGTGGTCCCAACTCGACCCGCGCCAGGAGGAGGCCGCGCGGATGCTCGGCGCCTCGCCGTTCCACGCCTGGCGGAAGGTGACGCTGCCCGCCCTCGCGCCCGCCGTGGCCGCCGCCGCGCTGATGGTGTTCCTGTTCACCTTCACCTCCTTCGGCGTGGTCCAGATCCTCGGCGGCCCCGCCTTCTCCACCCTCGAAGTGGAGATCTACCGGCAGACCTCCGAGGTCTTCGACCTGTCCACGGCCGCCGTCCTCACCCTCGTCCAGTTCGCCGCCGTCGGCGCGGTCCTCGCCGTGCACGCCTGGACGGTACGGCGGCGCGAGAGCGCCCTGCGCCTGGTCGACCCCAAGGTCACCGCGCGGCGGCCGCGCGGCGCCGGACAGCGGGCGCTGCTCGCCGGTGTCCTCGGCACCGTCGCGCTGCTCGTGGTGCTGCCGCTCGCCGTCCTCGTCCGCCGCTCCCTGGACGCCCCCGGCTTCGGCTACTACCGGGCGCTGACCCGCACCGACGGCGGCACGTTCCTGGTGGCACCGGTGCACGCGGTGTGGACCTCGCTCCAGTACGCCGTCGCCGCCACCGCGATCGCCGTGGTGGTCGGCGGTCTCGCCGCCGCCGCGCTGGCCCGCCGGGACGCGGGGCGGCTGGTACGGGGCTTCGACGCGCTGCTGATGCTGCCGCTCGGCGTGTCCGCCGTGACCGTCGGCTTCGGCTTCCTGATCGCCCTCGACAGACCGCCGCTGGATCTGCGCCAGTCCTGGATCCTGGTGCCGCTGGCCCAGGCCCTGGTCGGCGCCCCCTTCGTCGTGCGCACCATGCTGCCGGTGCTGCGCGCGGTCGACGTGCGGCTGCGGGAGGCGGCGGCCGTGCTCGGGGCCTCGCCCTGGCGGGTGTGGCGGGAGATCGACCTGCCGCTGGTGCGGCGGGCGTTGCTGGTCGCGGCCGGGTTCGCGTTCGCCGTCTCGCTCGGCGAGTTCGGTGCGACGGTGTTCATCGCCCGGCCCGACAACCCGACCCTGCCGGTCGCCGTGGCCCGGCTGCTCAGCCGCCCCGGTGACCTCAACTACGGCCAGGCGATGGCCCTTTCGACCATTCTGATGGTGGTGTGCGCCGCCGCCCTGCTCCTCCTGGAACGGCTGCGCACGGACCGGACCGGGGAGTTCTGATGCTGAGCCTCAAGGGCGCGACCGTGCGCTTCGGCGGCCGGGCCGTGCTGGACACGGTGGACCTGGAGGTCGCCGAGCACGAGGTGGTGTGCGTGCTCGGGCCCAGCGGAAGCGGCAAGTCGACCCTGCTGCGGGCGGTCGCCGGGCTCCAGCCCCTCGACGCCGGGCGGGTGTCGCTCGCCGGGCGGGACCAGGACGGGGTGCCCGCGCACCAGCGGGGCGTCGGCCTGATGTTCCAGGACCACCAGCTCTTCCCGCAGCGCGACGTGGGCGCCAACGTGGCGTTCGGGCTGCGTATGCACGGCGTGGCGAAGGGCGAACGGGACGCCCGCGTGGGGGAGTTGCTGCGACTGGTCGGGCTGCCGGGGGCGGGCCGCCGGGCGGTGGCCGGGCTGTCCGGTGGCGAGCAGCAGCGCGTCGCCCTCGCCCGCGCGCTCGCCCCCCGGCCCCGGCTGCTGATGCTTGACGAGCCCCTCGGCCAGCTCGACCGCTCCCTGCGCGAACGCCTCGTGGTCGAACTGCGTGAACTCTTCGGCCGGTTGGGTACGACCGTGCTCGCCGTCACCCATGACCAGGGCGAGGCGTTCGCGCTGGCCGACCGGGTGGTGGTGATGCGGGACGGGCGGATCGCGCAGTCCGGTACGCCGCTGGAGGTCTGGCAGCGGCCCGCCGACGCGTTCGTGGCCCGTTTCCTCGGCTTCGAGAACGTGGTCCCGGCGACGGTGACGGGTGCGGTCGCCGACAGCCCCTGGGGCAGGCTGCCGGTACCGGAGGGCGCCCGGCAGGGGGACCGGACGCTGCTGGTCCGGCCCGCCGGGGTACGGCTCGTGCCGGCCGGCACCGGGCTGAGGTGCACGGTCACCGCCCGCACCTTCAAGGGCACCCATGTCGCCGTCCACCTCCAGCCCCCGAACGGGCCCCGCCTCGAAGCGGCCTGCGCGCTGCGCGACGCACCGGAGACCGGGGACACGGTGGGCGCGGAGTTCGACGCGGCGGAAATCGTCGTGCTGGACTGACCGTCCGGCGCCTAGGGTGAGGCCATGACCTACCTCGATCATGAGCGGTACTGTGACGAAATCGCCCTGCAAGTAGGGCAGTTGAGGGAACTGGCCACCTCCGGTGCCGATCTGTCGGCCAACGTGCCGACCTGCCCGGAGTGGTCGCTGGAACAACTCGTGCGGCACATGGGCGGCGTCCTGCGCTGGGTCGGCACGATGGTGCGGGAGCAGGTCCAGGAGATGCTGCCGCGGGACCAGGTCCCGCTCGTCGGCGGCCCGGAGGAACAGGGTGACCCGGCGGCGCTGGACGCCTGGCTGGCGGAGACCGGCGAGCTGGCCGTCGGGGCGCTGCGCGAGGCGGGTCCGGAACTCAAGGTGTGGACCTGGACCGACGAGGGCTCCAGCGGCTTCTGGGCCCGCCGGATGGCCCACGAGATCACCATCCACCGCGCCGACGCGGCGCTCACCGTCGGGGCGCCGTTCGACGTCGCGCCCGACATCGCCGCCGACGCCCTGGACGAGTGGCTGGACCTGGTGCGGTGGGTGCAGCGCACCGGCGCCCGGGACTGGGCCGCGAATCTGCGCGGGTCCCACCGCAGCATCCATCTGCACGCCACCGACGCCGACCCGGCGCTGAACGCCGAGTGGCTGGTGGAGATCGGCGAGGACGGTGTCACCTGGCGGCGCGGCCACGAGAAGGCCATGGTCGCCCTGCGCGGCCCGCTCACCTCGGTGCTGCTCGCCTTCTACGGCCGGATCCCGCCGGCCACTCCGGGCCTCGAAGTGCTGGGCGAGCGCGAGGCGCTGGAGTTCTGGCTGGAGCACTCGGACTTCGGCTGACGGCACGTACGTCGACGGGCCCGCCTCCTGGTTCCGGCCAGGGGCGGGGCCTGCCCGTCCGTCACGCGACCGCCCGCGTTCAGCCCTCGATCGCGGCCGGGTCCATCCACATGATCTCCCAGGTGTGGCCGTCGAGGTCGTCGAAGGAGCGGCCGTACATGTGGCCGTGGTCCTGGACGGGGCCCTCCGTGCCGCCCGCGGCGAGCGCCTTGCCGACCAGCTCGTCGACCTTCTCGCGGCTCTCCGCGCTGAGACACACCAGCACCTCGCTGGTCGTCGTCGCGTCGGCGATCTCCTTCTTGGTGAAGGCCGCGTAGAACGGCCTGGTGAGCAGCATCGCGACGATGGTGTCGCTGATCACCACGGAGGCGGCGTCGTCGTTCGAGAACTGGGGGTTGATCGGGTAGCCCAGCGCCGTGAAGAACTTCTTCGAGGCGTCGAGGTCGGTCACGGGCAGGTTCACGAAGATCATCTGCTGGTACACGGTGTGCGTCTCCCGGTTCGTACTGTTGCTCGTTTCACGGGGGTGGACACCCGTGCCCGGCGGAACTCATCGGTGGGCCGGGGATTTCTTCCGCGGACCTTCAGCGCGGATCCTCGGCGCGGGCCCTCAGCGGGCCAGCGGAAAGGCCGCCAGGGCGGCGATCGCCAGGGTGAGCGGCGTGAAGAAGGCCAGCAGGGCGAGCGCGCGCAGGGCGGCGGCGCCGCGCAGCACCGCCGAGGGGGCGCCCAGGCGGAGCAGCGCGGCGGTGGTCTCGGCGCGGCACTGGCGGGTCTCGACGGCCACGGTCAGCAAAGTGGCGAAGGCGCAGCCGGCGACGACCAGCGCGCCGAGGGTGCTCAGCGGGCCGAAGGCGCGGGCGGGGGCGTCGTACAGGGTGGTCAGGGCGTAGCCGGCGGCGGTGACCGCGCACAGGACGCCGAGCGGGCGGCCGATCCTGGTGGCCTCCGCCATCAGGCCCCGGCCCGCGAGGAGGCGCAGCGCGCCGGGGCGGGCGCACTGGAGCAGGCGGCCGCACAGGTGGGTCAGGCCGGGGGCGGCGAGGACGAGGCCGACGGCGGTGAGGAGCCAGCCGAGCAGGAAGAGGCCGGCGTCGGCGGGCAGGGTGGTGAAGGTGGGGGCGGGCGTCGGGGGCGTGCGGCCCGCGTAGGTCTGGGCGGTGAGACCGGCGGCGACGAGGGCCACGGCCCAGGGCAGGCCGGCGGGGGCGTCGCCGGGCCCCTTGCCGCCGCCGAACGGGTCCGCGGCCGGTGCCGTGGGGTCCGGGCCGGTCGTGCCGTCCGGCGCTCGCGGATCGCCTTCCCCCGGCGCCCCGCCGGCGGGAGCGCCCGCGGGCCGGCGAACGAACGGCGGGTACCCGCGCCGCGCCCGTGCCGTCGGCCGCGGCTCCCTCGGCCGCAGCACCAGGGCCACCGCGGCCGTGGCCACTCCGGGCACGACTGCCAGCAGGGTCAGCGCCGCCGCCGGCGGAAGGGGCTCGCCGGCGGCCAGGAAGGGCGCCGCCGCGCCGTCGAACGGCATCCCCCGGGGATCGCCGCGCAGGTGCAGGAAGAGGAACAGGGCGACGAGGGAGCCCAACGCGGTCGACAGGAGCGTGCCCAGGGCCGAGATGGCCATCATCCGGGCCGGGCCGAGGCCGAGCGCGGAGAGGCCGGGGCGGGGGCGGGTACCGGGGTCGGTGCGGGCGACGGCGACCGCGAAGTAGGCCGTCGCGGCGACCGGCACCAGGCACCAGGCCAGCCGCAGCGCGCCCGCGCCCGCGGTCTCCGGGTGGTTCAGGGCGTAGCCGAGGCAGGACAGCAGCAGGAACCCGGTGCCCGCCGAGGCCGCCGCCACCAGCAGACGGCGGAGCTGGACACCGGGCCGGGCGGCGCGGGTCAGACGGAGATCGAGCACGCGGCCCGGCCTTCCGGGTCGGGGATCTCCGGCAGGTGTACGGTCCGCACCGGCCTGCCGTCCAGCAGGTTCACCGTGCGGTCGGCGAGGGCGGCGGTCTCCGGGTCGTAGGTGGCGAGGACCACGGTGATGCCGTGCGAGCGGGCGGCGCTGGTCAGGGTGCGCAGCACCTGGCCGCGGTCGGCGCGGTGCAGCGGGGCCGTCGGCTCGTCGGCGAACAGCACCGTGGGCGCCGGTGCCAGCGCGCGGGCGATCGAGACGCGCTGGCACTCGGACCGGCGCAGCCGGTGCGGGCGCTTGCGGGCCGCTTCCCCGACGTCCAGGCGCTCCAGCCACTCCAGCGCGGTGGTCTTGGCCCGGCGGCGGCTGGTGCCGCGCAGCATCAGCGGCAGCGCGGCGTTCTCCCAGGCGTTCAGCTCGGGCACCAGGCCCGGTTCGGGGCCGATCCAGCAGAAGCGGTCGCGGCGCAGCCGCTCGCGGTGCGCCGGGCCGAGGGTGTGCAGGGGGGTGCTGTTGAACCAGACCTCGCCCTCGCGCACCGGCACCAGTCCGGACAGGCAGCGCAGCAGGGTCGTTTTGCCACTGCCGCGCGGGCCGCTGACGGCGAGGATCTCGCCCTCCCGTACGGCGAGCGAGATCCCGGCGAGTCCGGGGGAGCCGTCGGGGTGCGTGAAGTGCAGGGACCGTGCCCAGAGCACGTCGTTGTCCGGCGGAGCCTCCATGGCGTACACCTCGGTTCTGATCCGTTTTTCCCGTACCCGTTCCTCCATACGGGGGAACGAAGGCAGGGCCGATCGGTCACTGGCACGCTAGGCAGCCGCCGCGCGGTGGCCGGACAGCACACGGCCCCGGGCCGCCGTTCTCACTCGAACGGACGGCTCCGGGGCCGGTCGCGGTCACACCGTCAGCTGATTACAGCTTGGTCCACGCCTCCGTGAGGGTGGCGCGCAGGATCTGCTCGATCTCGTCGAACGTCTCCTGGTTGGAGATCAGCGGCGGGGCGAGCTGGATGACCGGGTCGCCGCGGTCGTCGGCCCGGCAGTACAGGCCGTTGTCGAACAGCGCCTTGGAGAGGAAGCCGTACAGGACGCGCTCGGTCTCCTCGTCGTTGAAGGACTCCTTGGTGGCCTTGTCCTTCACCAGCTCGATGCCGTAGAAGAAGCCGTTGCCGCGGACGTCGCCGACGATCGGCAGGTCGTGCAGCTTCTGCAGCGTCTGGAGGAAGTTGCCCTCGTTGTCCAGCACGTGCTGGTTGAGGTTCTCGCGCTCGAACAGGTCGAGGTTGGCGAGGCCCACGGCCGCGGAGACCGGGTGGCCGCCGAAGGTGTAGCCGTGCAGGAAGGTGTTGTCGCCCTTGTAGAACGGCTCGGCCAGGCGGTCGGAGATGATGCAGGCGCCGATCGGGGAGTAGCCCGAGGTCATGCCCTTGGCACAGGTGATCATGTCCGGGACGTAGCCGAACTTGTCGCACGCGAACATCGTGCCGAGTCGGCCGAAGGCGCAGATGACCTCGTCCGAGACGAGCAGCACGTCGTACTTGTCGCAGATCTCGCGCACGCGCTGGAAGTAGCCGGGCGGCGGCGGGAAGCAGCCGCCGGCGTTCTGCACCGGCTCCAGGAAGACCGCGGCGACGGTGTCCGGGCCCTCGAAGAGGATCTCCTGCTCGATCTGGTCGGCGGCCCAGCGACCGAAGGCCTCCGGGTCGTCGCCGAAGAGCGGCGCGCGGTAGATGTTGGTGTTCGGCACCTTGTGCGCGCCCGGCACCAGCGGCTCGAAGGGGGCCTTCAGGCCCGGCAGGCCGGTGATGGACAGCGCGCCCTGCGGGGTGCCGTGGTAGGCGACCGCGCGGGAGATGACCTTGTACTTGGTGGGCTTGCCGGTCAGCTTGAAGTACTGCTTGGCCAGCTTCCAGGCGGTCTCGACCGCCTCGCCGCCGCCGGTGGTGAAGAAGACCTTGTTCAGGTCGCCCGGGGCGTAGTCGGCGAGGCGCTCGGCGAGCTCGACGGCCTTCGGGTGGGCGTAGGACCACACCGGGAAGAAGGCCAGCTCCTGGGCCTGCTTGAACGCGGTCTCGGCAAGCTCGGTGCGGCCGTGCCCGGCCTGGACCACGAACAGGCCCGCGAGACCGTCGAGGTAGCGCTTGCCCTTGTCGTCGTAGACGTAGGTGCCCTCGCCCCGGACGATCGTCGGGACGGGGGAGTTCTCGTACGAGGACATGCGGGTGAAGTGCATCCACAGGTGGTCGTACGCGGTGCGGCTGAGGTCCTTCTGGGTCACGGTTATCGGGTTCCCCACATGTAGGTCTGCTTCTTCAGCTTCATGTATACGAAGCTTTCGGTGGAGCGCACGCCGGGCAGCGCCCGGATGCGTTTGTTGATGACGTCCAGCAGGTGGTCGTCGTCCTCGCAGACGATCTCGGCGAGGATGTCGAACGAGCCCGCGGTCATCACCACGTACTCGACTTCCGACATGGCCGTCAGCACGTCGGCGATCGACTCGACATCACCCTCGACGTGTATGCCGACCATCGCCTGCCGGCGGAAGCCCACGGTGAGCGGGTCCGTGACGGCGACGATCTGCATCACGCCCTGGTCCAGCAGCTTCTGGACGCGCTGGCGCACGGCCGCCTCCGACAGGCCGACGGCCTTGCCGATCGCGGCGTACGGCCGGCGGCCGTCCTCCTGGAGCTGCTGAATGATGGCGAGGGAGACGGCGTCCAACTGGGGGGTGCCGTTCCTGGACTCGCGGGACGAGTCCCTCTGGTCTGCGCTTCGACTGGCCACGCGCTCACTGTGCACGAGGTATCGACAGTTTCGCAAGCCCCGATCGATGAAATTCGTTGTTTCGAGGATCAAAGCTTGCGGATTTCGCAGAAGCGGCGCCGCCAGGGGTGTTGAAAACGTGGGGGCGCCGACTAGGGTGGGTTGTCTCAGTGATCGGACAGCCGTACGGGCTGTCCGGGCTGGAACCGCTCGAACCCTCGAACCAGATCAGGAGGCCGGCAGTGAGCACCGAGCTGCGTCGTCTGCGCAACTACATCGACGGTGAGTTCCGGGACGCCGCCGACGGACGGACCACCGACGTGGTCAACCCCGCGACGGGCGAGGCGTACGCGACCGCGCCGCTGTCCGGACAGGCGGACGTGGACGCGGCCATGGCGGCCGCCGCCCGCGCCTTCCCGGCCTGGCGCGACACCACGCCGGCCGAGCGCCAGCGGGCCCTGCTGAAGATCGCGGACGCGTTCGAGGAGCGCGCCGAGGAGCTGATCGCGGCCGAGGTGGAGAACACGGGCAAGCCCACCGGGCTCACCCGCTCCGAGGAGATCCCGCCGATGGTCGACCAGATCCGCTTCTTCGCCGGTGCGGCGCGGATGCTGGAGGGCCGGTCGGCCGGCGAGTACATGGAGGGGATGACCTCGATCATCCGCCGCGAGCCGATCGGCGTCTGCGCCCAGGTCGCGCCGTGGAACTACCCGATGATGATGGCCGTGTGGAAGTTCGCCCCGGCGCTCGCCGCGGGCAACACGGTCGTCCTCAAGCCCTCCGACACCACCCCCGCCTCCTCGGTCCTGATCGCGGAGATCATCGGCTCGGTGCTGCCCAAGGGCGTCTTCAACGTCATCTGCGGCGACCGTGACACCGGCCGCCTGATGGTCGAGCACGAGACCCCGGCGATGGCCTCCATCACCGGCTCCGTGCGGGCCGGCATGTCCGTCGCCGAGTCCGCGTCCAAGGACCTCAAGCGGGTCCACCTGGAGCTGGGCGGCAAGGCGCCGGTCGTCGTCTTCGAGGACACCGACATCGCCAAGGCCGTCGAGGACATCTCGGTGGCGGGCTTCTTCAACGCCGGCCAGGACTGTACGGCCGCCTGCCGCGTCCTCGTCCACGAGTCGATCCACGACGAGTTCGTGGCCGCGCTGGCCAAGGCCGCCGAGGAGACGAAGACCGGGCAGCCCGACGACGAGGACGTGCTCTACGGCCCGCTGAACAACCCCAACCAGCTCAAGCAGGTCGAGGGCTTCATCGAGCGCCTGCCCGCCCACGCGCGGGTGGAGGCCGGCGGCAAGCGGGTCGGCGACAAGGGCTACTTCTTCGCGCCGACCGTGGTCTCCGGCGTCAAGCAGGACGACGAGATCATCCAGAAGGAGGTCTTCGGACCGGTCATCACCGTCCAGTCCTTCACCAACGAGGACCAGGCCGTCGAGTTCGCCAACGGCGTCGAGTACGCCCTGGCCTCCTCGGTGTGGACCAAGGACCACGCGCGCGCGATGCGCATGTCCAAGAAGATGGACTTCGGCTGCGTGTGGATCAACACGCACATCCCGCTGGTCGCGGAGATGCCGCACGGCGGCTTCAAGAAGTCCGGTTACGGCAAGGACCTCTCGGCGTACGGCTTCGAGGACTACACGCGGATCAAGCACGTGATGACGTCCCTGGACGCCTGACGCTCCGCCGGGGTGCGGCCCCGGCGGTGACGCGTGGCGCGGCCCCCTCGGACCGGGATCGGCTCCCGGCCCGAGGGGGCCGCGGCGTTCCGGGCGGACGACCGGCGCGGCGCGAGTTCACCGCTACGGAACGCGTGGGGCGCGCGCGGCGGTGGCACCCGGCCGCGGGTCCCCGAGCCGGCCGGCGGCGAGGAGCCGTAGCCCCGCCTCCGAACTCGTGCCGACCCGGGCCGAGTAGGCGATCACGCGCTGGTCGGCCGCGCCGGGGACCAGCAGGCTCTGGAAGGACAGTTCCAGGGAGCCGACGAGGGGATGGTCCAGCTCCTTGGTGCCGGCGACGCAGGTGCGCACCGGGTGGCGCGCCCAGCGTTCGGCGAACTCCTCGCTGTTCATGGTCAGTTCGCCGACCAGCTCGGCGAGCCGCTGGTCGTTCGGGTGCCGGCCAGCGACCAGTCGCAGCGACGCCACCGCGAGGTGGGCCTCCTCGCGCCAGCGCGGGTAGAGGGCACGGGTGCGGTCGTCCAGGAAGAGCATCCGGGTCAGGTTCGGGCGGCGCGCGGGGTGCTCGGGCGCCTCGAAGTCCAGGTGCGTCGCCAGCAGGAGATGGCCCATGGCGTTCCAGGCGAGGATGTCGTTGCGCCGGTCCAGGACCAGGGCCGGGGTGTCCGTGAAGGTGTCGATGAGCTGACGGATGCCGGGGTCGGCGCCGGGCGTCCGCGGGCTCCGGTCGCGCCGGGGGCCGGACCGCACGGGCCGGGCGAGGTCCATGAGGTGGCTGTGCTCGTCCGGGGTCAGGCGCAGCGTGCGGGCGATCGCGTCGAGCACGGAGTCGGACACCTGGTGGGTGCGGCCCTGTTCGAGCCGGGTGTAGTGGGTGACGCTGAGGCCGGCCGCGAACGCCACCTCCTCGCGCCGCAGACCGGGCACCCGGCGCCGTTCCGCGAACCGGGGGAGCCCGATCTCCTCGGGGGTGAGGGCGGCCCGGCGGCTGCGCAGGAAGTCGCTGAGCTCGGAGAAGTCAGGCATGCGGGGCCCTTCCGGTGAGTCCGGTGACGTGTGCCCCTCGTCCAACGGCGGGGGCGCGGGGCTGCTTCCCGCACTGGGTGGTCATGTCGTGACCACCCAACGGGTGACGTGTCGGTTCCGGGGCCTGGGTAAGTGCCGCCGCCGGTCGCAGGATTCCCTCGGTCGCAGCCGCCTCGGCTGTCGAAGCCTCCCGGAGGGAATCCCATGTCTGTTGTCGATGGTGTGACGCGAAGGGCGGTCCCGGCCGGGCCGGACGCCCCGGGGCCGCGGCGGTCGGCGCGGCCGCGGCTGACGCTGGTGGTGCTGCTGGTGGCGCAGTTCATGCTGGCGGTGGACTTCTCGATCCTGAACGTGGCCCTGCCGGTGATCGGGCGGGGGCTCGGGTTCTCGCTGGCGAACCTCCAGTGGATCGCGACCGCGTTCGCGCTGTGCGCGGCCGGGTTCACCCTGCTGGCCGGGCGGATCGCGGACCTGTTCGGGCGGCGCAGGCTGTTCCTGGGCGGTCTGGCCGTGCTGGGCCTGGCCTCGCTGGCCGGGGGCCTCGCGACCGGCCCGCAGGTGCTCATCGCCGCCCGGGTCTTCCAGGGCCTGGCCACCGCGGTGGTCACCCCGGCCGGTCTCGCCCTGCTGACCACCTCCTTCCCCGAAGGGCCGCTGCGGCAGCGGGCGCTGGGGCTCAACGGGGCGCTGATGTCGGCCGGGTTCACCACCGGCGCCGTCCTCGGCGGAGTGCTGACCGACCTGCTGTCCTGGCGGTGGGCGTTCCTCGTCAACGTGCCCGTCGCCGCGGCCGTCCTGGTGATCGCCCCGATGGTCCTGACCGAGTCCCGGCCCCCGGTCCGCCCCCGGCTGGACCTGCCCGGCGCGCTCGCGGTCACCCTCGGCCTGCTCGCCGTCGTCCTCGGCTTCACCCGGGCCGGCGAGCACGGCTGGGGCGACCCCGCCGCCCTGCTCGTGCTGGCCGCCGGCCTGCTGCTCCTGATCGCGTTCTACCTGATCGAACGCAAGGCCCCGGCCCCGCTGGTCCCGGTCACCGTCCTGCGCCGGCGCGCCGTCGCCTGGGGCAACGTCGCCGGTGTCCTCGCCTTCGTCACCGAGACCTCCCTGGTCTTCCTGCTGACCCTCTACCTCCAGAAGGTCCTCGGCTTCTCCCCCCTGGCCGCGGGCCTGTCCTTCGGCGTCCTGGGCCTCGGCACCGTCCTCGGCGGCACCCTCGCCCCCCGCGTCATCGCCCGCACCGGCACCCGCGCCGCCCTGATCACCGGCGCCCTCGTCCAGGCCGCCGCCACCGCGGGCCTGCTCGCCCTGGGCACGACCGCCCGCAGCCTCGCCCTGCTGCTGCCCGCCACCTTCGTCGGCGGCGTCGGCAACATGCTGCTCATCGTCGCCTTCATGATCACCGCCACCAGCGGTCTGCCCGACCACGAGCAGGGCATGGCCACGGGCCTGGCCACCATGAGCCAGCAGATCGGCATCACGATGGGCACACCGGTGATGAGCGCGATCGCGACGGGCGCCATGGCGACGACGACGGTCCCCGGCGTTCTGCACGGCATCCGTACCGCGATCGCGGCCGACGCCGGGCTGGTCCTGGCGACGGCCCTCGTCGCCGCCGTGTTCCTGCGCGCCCCCGCCAAGGAGTAGTCCCCCGGCCTCACTTGAGGCCGCTGAGCATGACGCCCCGGATGTAGTGCTTCTGGAGCAGCAGGAAGAGGAGCAGGACCGGGAGGATGCTCAGGACCAGCGCGGCCATGACGACCGGCATGGTGCGGGTGGGGTCGACGTGGTCCTGGAGGAGCTGGATGCCCACCGGCAGGGTCATCACGTCCGGGTCGGCGGTGGAGATCAGCAGGGCCCAGATGTACTCGTTCCAGGCGTCCGTGAAGGTCAGCACGGCGAGGGTGACGAGGACCGGTCCGGTCTGGGGGAGGACGATGCGCCACCAGAGGGTGAACTCGCCCGCGCCGTCGAGACGGGCGGCCTCCAGGACCTCGTCCGGGATGGAGAGCATGAACTGGCGCATGAGGAAGATCCCGAAGCCGTTGACGAGGAACGGCATCGCGAGCGCCACGACGCTGACGGTCAGCCCCGCGCCGCCCCGCCCGAGCAGGTCGTTGCCGCCCGCCAGCGGCCAGTGCACCAGGATCAGGAAGTGCGGGATGAAGAAGAGGAACGGCGGGAACATCATCGTGGCCAGCACCAGCCGGAAGACCAGGTCCCGGCCCGGGAAGCGGAGTTTGGCGAGCGCGTAACCGGCCAGGGACGAGGTGAGCAGCACCGAACCGGTGATCAGCGCCGTCGCGGTGACGCTGTTGCGGAAGAGCAGCGGCAGATCCAACTGGTGCAGCGCCGCACGGTAGTTGCCGAAGTCGAACGCCTTCGGCAGGAAGCGGTACGGCAGCCTCCCGGACTCTCCCGGCCCCTTGAGGGACGTCGCCACCATGTCGAGGAACGGCACCACCATGAGCACGGCACCGGTCACGACGAGGAGATACGCCCCCCACGGCCCTCGGCGGCCTCTCACGCGGCCTCCCCCTGGCGCCGGAACACCCACAGTTGCGTGAGCGTGATCAGCAGCACCACCACGAACAGCACGAACGCCGCCGCGCTCGCCGTGCCCCAGTCGCCGTAGGAGAAGGCCTGCCGGTACATCTCCAGCGCCGCCACCGACGTGGCGTCGCCGGGACCGCCCTTGGTCATCACCGTGATCAGCGCGAACGACTGGAGCCCGGTGAGGAACTGGGTGACGCACACGAACAGCAGCGACGGCCGCAGCAACGGCAGCGTGATCCTCAAGAAGACCGTGACCGGCCCGGCACCGTCCAGCGCGGCGGCCTCGTAGTACGACCGCGGGATCGACTTCAGCCCCGCCGTGAGGACGAGGATCGCCGACCCCGCGGAGGCCCACGCCTGGACGACCACCACCGCGGGCAGCGCCGTGTGCGGGTCCTGGAGGAAGGCGACCGAGCCGAGTCCCAGGGCGTTGAGGACGCCGTTGACGAGGCCGCCCGGCTCGTACATGTACTTCCACACGTTGCCGACCGCGACCACGGTCGTGACCATCGGCAGGAAGTACAGGGTCCGCCACAGCCCCTGGAACCGCAGCCGGTCGACGCAGGTGGCGACGAGCACCGAGCCCGCCAGCGCGATGACCACCGTCCCCAGCGCGAACAGCACGGTGTTGGTGAGGACCGGCGTCACGAACGTCGACCCCCGCGCGAACAGCCCCGTGAAGTTGTCCAGGCCCACCGGACGGATGTCCCCGAGGTCGAACCCGGCCCACCGCGACATCGACAGCAGCAGGGCGAAGGCGAGCGGCAGCACGAGGAAGACCGCGAAGAACAGCAGGGCCGGCGCGAGGAAGAGGTAGGCGACGAGCGCCTGGCGGCGCCGGGCGCGCGCGGCGAGGACGCTGCCCGGGGCACCCTCGCGGGGCGCGGGACGTT
Source organism: Streptomyces sp. NPDC048106 (assembly GCF_040706415.1). Lineage (NCBI taxonomy): Bacteria > Bacillati > Actinomycetota > Actinomycetes > Kitasatosporales > Streptomycetaceae > Streptomyces > Streptomyces sp. NPDC048106. The sequence continues at coordinate 226,646 of NZ_JBEZND010000005.1, forward strand.
CGGTCCGCTCCGGCGCCAGCGTGTTCACCACAGGCGCGACACCTCCTGATCGACCTGCCGGCGCGTGGTGCGCAGCGCCTCCTCGACCGACCGCTGACCGGTCCACAGCGCCTCGATGTTCGCGCGCAGCAGCGTCTTCGCCTGCTGCGCGCCCGGCGTGTTCGGCTCCGGCACCGCGTACGCCAGCGCGTCCAGGAACGGCCGCAGGTTCGGATCCCCGCCCCGGCCGAGCAGCGCCCGCATGTCCTCGGCCCGGCCGGTGAGCGAGCCGACCGACACCTGGAGGGCGCTCATGCGCGTCACGCCCTTCGCGCCCGTCTTCTCCGCGTTGAGCCAGCGCAGGAACTCCCATGCCTCGCGCGGGTGCCGGCTGGCCGCGTTGACCCCGAGCAGGAAGCCCGTGGAGAGGGTCGCGGGCCGGTCGCCCGCTTCGGGGACGGGCACCGGGGCGACGCCGACGTCCCGGTAGTCCGCGCCCATCAGCGGCTTCAGGCTCCCGGTCCACCAGCCGGCGCCGATCACCATGGCCACCTGCCCGGCGGGGAACGCCTGGTAGACGTTGACGCCGGGCGCGCTCGCCCCCCGGGCGACCAGGCGGTGCTCCAGCTCGAACACCGCCCGCCCGGCCGGCGAGTCGATCGCGGTGCGCGCGCCGTCCGCGGAGACGAATGTGCCCCCGGCCGCGTTCAGCAGGGCCAGTGTCTGGCCGACGGTGGTGGAGTCGTCGTACACCGAGAGGCCGAAGCCCTGCACCAGGGTGTTGCCGTACCGGTCCCGGCGTGTGGTGCGGTCGGCCGCCCGCGCCAACTCGGGCCAGGTGCGCGGTGGCCGGCCGACCCCGGCGGCGCGCAGCAGCCGTGCGTTGTAGTAGAGGGCGTACGTCTGCACCTCGGTGGGATAGCCGTAGATCCGGCCCCCGGCGGACGCCGCGCCGACCGCGGCCGCGCTGTAGCCGCGCCTGATCTCGGCCGCGTGCTCGGGCGGGGCGGGCCGCAGCACGCCGGCCCGGACGAGCTGGCCGGTCCACAGGCAGTACGGCTGGAGGAGGTCGGCGCCCCGGCCCGCGGCCTGCCGGACCATGAACGTGGTCAGCAGGTCGGCGAAGTCCACCGCAGTCGTGCGGACCTTGACCCGGTCGTGCGTGGCGTTCCACTCGTCCACCGGGTCCTGGAGGGCCTTCTTCAGCACCCCGCTGGAGTAGTGGGAGAGCAGGGTGAGGACGATCGGATCCCCGGGGCGGCCGGTGCCCTGGTGCGGGGCCGCGCAGCCGCCGGCGAGCACGGCGGAGGGGAGCGCGAGCGCGACGTGCCGCCGGCTCGGGCCGCGCCGGGGCGCCGTCATCGGGCGGCCTCCCGGCGCAGGACCCGGAACACCCGGGTCGTGGTGAACCCGGCGCCCCGGTACAGCCGGCCCGCCGGTGACCGCTCGCCGGTCCACAGGAACCACGCCCCGTGCGCGCCGCGCGCCCGCATCCGCGCGAGGACCAGGTGGAGCAGCACCTTGCCGAGCCCGCTGCCGCGCGTCTCCGCCCGCACCCCGAACGGGCCGAACCGCTCGATCGCCGACTCGTACGCGCCGTGCATCGCCCAGCCCACCAGCCGCCCGGCGGGCTCCCGGGCGACGACGATCCGGTCCAGGGGGGTGCCGGTGGCCACGCACTCCCGGATCGCCCGCGCCCAGTCCGGGTTGAAGTGGTCCCGGGCGAGTGCGATCAGCTCCACCAGGTCGTCGTCGGCGGGGGTGGTGAACCGGTAGCCCACGGCGGTCAGTTCGTCCCGGCGCAGGGCGACGGCGTCCGGCACGCGGTGGCCGACGAGCGAGCGGTCCATCGCCACCGCCTCGTACCGCGTCCGGAAGCCGAGCGAGCCGAGGAGCTTCGCCGCCTCGGGGTAGGTGTCGGCGTCCAGGCCGGGGAGGAAGTAGTTCGGGGTGTAGCAGGAGAAGTCCACGGTGGTACGGCCGTGTGTGCGCAGCCAGTCGAGGGCGTCGGTCAGCAGCAGGCGCCCGAGGCCGTGCCCGCGGGCGGCCGGGTCGACGAAGAAGAACGGGATCCAGCCCTGGCCGGGCTCCAGGTCGGTGCCGCTCATCGGGGTGAGCCGGCGCACCGCGTGGGCGGCGCCGAGGACACGGCCGCCGGCCACCGCGACCCGGAGCCCCTCCGGGTCGAAGTTGGCGTCGAGCAGCACGAGGGAACGGAAGCGGTCCGGGGTGATCGGATCGGCCGGGGCGCTCCGGCACCAGGCGTCCACGAGCGGCGGGCCGTCACCCGCCCTGAAGCCCCGGACCACCGGGCCACTGAGCGCGGTCGGGGTCATCGACGGGGTCCTCCGTCCCGGCGGGGCGGCTCAGGAGTACAGCAGCACGTCGGCGCCCGCCCAGGTGCCCGGCGGCGCGGGCGGCTCGCACAGCGGCAGCGGGTCCGCGCCCGCGTCGATGGTCCGCCGGAGCCGGTCGGAGCCCCACAGCAGGTCGATGACGTGCGCGCCCTTTGCGGTGTGCCAGGCGAAGTCGTCCGGGTAAAGCGCCCGCAGTGTGGCGAGCATGGCGACGGCGGTGCGCACCGGCCGGAACGCGGCGCGGTCGGTGACGTGGAGCTGCACTCCGCGCAGGGGCCGTCCGGCGTGCTTGTGGAAGGTCGGGACAAAACGCAGATCACGGAAGTGCACTCCGGGCAGGGCGAGTTCGGCGAGCGAGGGTGCGAACCGGGCGTCGACGTAGGGCGCGCCGACGATCTCGAAGGGCTGGGTGGTGCCACGGCCCTCGGAGAGGTTCGTGCCCTCGAACAGACAGGTGCCGGGGTAGACGGCGGCGGTGGCGGGGGTCGGCATGTTCGGTGAGGGCGCGATCCAGGGCAGGCCGGTGGCCCCGGCGTCCATGGCGCGCCGCCAGCCGGCCGCCTCGATCACGGACAACTCGACGGGCGCGCCCGCCTGCCGGGGGACGGCCTCGGCGTTGAAGTACCGGGCGAGTTCGCCGGTGGTGAGGCCGTACCGGACGGGAATCGGCACCCGCCCCACGAAGCTCGCCCAGGCCGGTTCGAGCAGCGGGCCCTCGCTGACGGTCCCGCCGAGGGGGTTGGGCCGGTCGGCGACCACGAAGCGCACCCCGGTGCGGGCCGCGGAGACCATCAGGTCGAACATGGTCCACACGTAGGTGTAGAACCTGGCTCCGACGTCCTGGAGGTCGTACACGAGGACGTCGACCCCGCTGTCGGCCAGCAACTTGTCGAGCCGCTCCCCGTCGCAGCCGTAGGTGTCGTACACCGGCAGTCCCGTGGCGCGCTCCGCGTCCCCGCCCTCGTCGGCCTGTCCGCTCCCGTCCACCCCGTGCTCGGGCCCGAACAACGCGGTCAGCCGCAGCCCCGCCGCCGCCAACGCGGGCGCGGCCGGGCGCAGATCGGGCAGCACCGTGGTGTGATTCCCCACCAGCCCGACCCGCCCGCTCCCGGCGAGCGCCGGCGCCGCGCACAGCCGCGCGACCCCGGTCTCCACCGCGCCCCGTCCGTCCGCGTTCATCCCTTGCCCCGTCTGCCGGTCACCTCTCGAAACGGTGGTCCGAAATGTACAGGCATGTGGGGGAGTGGGGCGTGATTGACGGCCGGTCGAGGCCCCGCGAACCGCGTGCGCGTTCGCCGGAACAGGTTTTGAACGCGTTCAATTACGCGTACGCTCTGCGTCATGAGCGACAGAGCCGCCCTCCTGGAGGGCATTCGCGGCTGGCTGGTCTTCTTCGTGGTGTGTCTGGTGCTCAGCGGGGCCACGGCCTTCCCGCTGGTGCACGAACTGCGCTGGACGGACGGCGTGTTGAGGGCGTCCGGGGGGCCGGAGTGGTGGCCCGCCCTGGCCGGGTGGATCGAACGGGTGCGGGAGGGGCTGGACACCGTCGACGCGAAGTACCCGTTCGTCCTGTACGGCACGGACTGGCTGGCCTTCGCCCATCTCGTCATCGCGGTCGCCTTCTACGGCCCGTACCGCGACCCGGTGCGCAACATCTGGGTCATCGAGTTCGGCATGATCGCCTGCGCCGGCATCATCCCGCTCGCCCTCGTCTGCGGCCCGGTCCGGGGCATCCCGTTCTGGTGGAGCGTGATCGACATGTCGTTCGGCGTCTTCGGCGTCGTCCCGCTGTACGTCGTCCGCGCGAAGATCAAGCGCCTGGAGGCGCTGACCGGCGCCAACTCACCTGTTGCTACGGCTGCTTGAGTGCCGCCAACACGATCCGCTGGGTCACGGCGTTCATCGAATCGCCCTTGGCGTCCGTGGCCCCGACCGAGAAGACGAGGGTGCGGCGCAGGTCCCGGGTCGCGGCGATGCCGTTCGAGTAGCCGTACCGCGCACCGGACTTGACCCAGTACACCGTGCCCTCGTACGCGAACCGCTGAAGTCCCGCGCTGTAACTCGCCTCGCCCTCCCGCACCTTCGGCACCCGGAACATCTCGCGCAGCTGCGGCCCCGGGACGATCCGGCCCGAGAACAGCGCCGTGACCAGCCGTTCCAGATCGGCCGTCGTGGAGATCATGTCACCGGCCGCCCGGATGCCCGCCTGGTTCCAGTCGGTGACGTCCACGAACCGGACCGTCCCGTCGGCCTGCTCCAGCTTCTGGTAGCCGTGATTGTGCGGGCCCCGGATGCGCGGGTCGGCGCCCGGGAAGTACGTGTCCCGCATGCCGGCGGGCCGCAGCACCAGCCGCGTCGCCTCCTCGGCGTACGACCGCCCGGTCACCTTCTCGATCAGCAGCCCGAGGACCGTGTAGTTGATGTTCAGGTAGTCCTGCCGCTCGCCCGGCCGGAACTCCGGACCCCTGGCCACCGCCGACGCCACCACCTGGGCCGGGGTGACGGTGTCGAAACGGTGCGCGTACTGGGCGGCGAAGTCGTCGCCCCAGCCGTCGGCCGGCTGGATGCCGCTGGTGTGGTTCAGCAACTGCCGTACGGTGACGGGCTCGAACCGCTTGTCGAGCAGGCCCGGCAGATAGTGCTGGACCGGCCGGTTCACGTCGATCCGCCCCTCGGCCGCGAGCCGCAGCACGGCCGCCGCCGTCACCACCTTCGTGGTCGACCCGGCGCGGAACCGGGCGTCCGGGTCCGCCGGCCGCCCGCTCACCAGATCGTGCACCCCGGCGCGGCGAGGGCGGGGGCCGCCAGCGGCCCGGCGGCCAGGGCCAGAGCCAGGGCGGACGCGGTGAGTACGGCGGCACGGGTGCGGCGGTGCATACGGGACTCCTCGGGGTTCGGCGACCGGGACCCGAGCAGTCTCCGGCGGACCGGCCCGCGCGCGGATCCTCACCGAGGAGGGCGCGCGGCCCTGGCGCGGCCCTGAGGGAACCGGCCTCGGAACAGGGATGGTGCTCAGGGCAAGCCCCTGAGGGAGGCTCCGAGGCCCTAGCGGGAGCGCAGGTCGTGCAGGACGTCGATGCGGTTCGTGGTGATCGAGTCCACGCCGAGGTCCATCAGCCGGCGCAGGGAGCGCCGGGTGTCCGGGGTCCAGACGGAGACGAGCCGTCCGTCGCGGTGGACGCGGGCGACCAGGTCACGGTCGACCAGGGAGAAGCGGTAGTTGAGCCAGCGGGGGTTGATCGCGGCCAGCAGCGCGGGGCGGGGCGGGGCCAGCGTCGTCCAGGTCAGGGCGATCTCCGCGGCCGGGTCGGCGGCGCGCAGGGCGAGCGTCGTCTCGGCGCCCGCGCTGTAGTACACCCGGTCCCCGGCCCCGCTCTCCCGGACCACGTCCAGGGTCCGCTGCACCGTCCGCCGCGTCACCCGCCCGCACAGGTCCACCATCACCCGGCTGTCACCGGTCGCGGCGAGCGCCTCCGCCAGCGTCGGCACCCGGCCCCCGGTGAGCCCGCGCACCTCCTCGGCGGAGAGCGCGCCCAGCGGGCGTGCCACCTCCCACAGCCGCTGGAGCGTGTCGTCGTGCAGCAGCACGGGCACGCCGTCGCGGGTGAGCCGTACGTCGAACTCGACCGCGTCCGCGCCCCGGTCCAGCGCGGAACGCAGCGAGTCGAGGGTGTTCTCACGGAAGCGGTAGGGGTCGCCGCGGTGGGCCACGGCGGTCACGGTCTGCATGGCCCCATTGTGGTGTGCCTCAGCCGGCGAGCCGGGCGGCGGTGTACGTGTCGATCTCCGCCGCGATCCGCGCCTTGCCCGCCGCGTCCAGGAAGGACGCCTCCACCGCGTTCTTGGCGAGGTCCGCGACGCCGCGCTCGTCCAGGTCGAGGAGGCGGGCGGCCACCGCGTACTCGTTGTTGAGGTCGGTGCCGAACATCGGCGGGTCGTCGGAGTTGACGGTGATCAGCACCCCGGCCCGCGCGAACTCCCGGATCGGGTGCTCGTCCAGGGTGCGGACCGCGCGGGTGGCGATGTTGGAGGTCGGGCAGACCTCCAGCGGGATGCGCCGCTCGGCGAGGTGCGCGAGCAACGCCGGGTCCTGGGCGGAACTGGTGCCGTGCCCGATGCGCTCGGCGCCCAGCTCGTTGAGCGCGTCCCACACCGACTGCGGGCCGGTGGTCTCGCCGGAGTGCGGGACCGAGCGCAGGCCGGCCGCGATGGCCTGGTCGAAGAACGGCTTGAACTGGGGGCGGGGCACGCCGATCTCGGGGCCGCCGAGCCCGAACGACACCAGGCCCTCCGGGCGGATCCGGTCGTCGGTGGCGAGCCGGAGGGTCTCCTCCGCGGACTCCAGACCGGCCTCGCCGGGGATGTCGAAGCACCAGCGCAGTACGGTGCCGAACTCGGCCTCGGCGCACTTGCGGGCGTCCTCGATCGCGTCCATGAAGGCGTGTGCGTCTATGCCGCGCCGGGTGGAGGAGAACGGGGTGAGGGTCAGCTCCGCGTAGCGCACCTGCTGGCGGGCCAGGTCGCGGGCCACCTCGTAGGTGAGCAGCCGGACGTCCTCCGGGGTGCGGATCAGGTCCACCACCGACAGGTACACCTCGATGAAGTGCGCGAAGTCGGTGAAGGTGAAGTACTCGGCGAGGGCCTCGGGGTCGGCCGGCACCCTGGAGTCGCGGTGGCGCGCGGCCAGCTCCGAGACGATCCGGGGGGAGGCGGAGCCCACGTGATGGACGTGCAGCTCGGCCTTGGGCAGTCCGGCGATGAACGAGCGCAGGTCGCGGCCGGCCGGGCCGGCGACGGGTACGGAACTGTCGTTCAAGGGGTCCTCCCCGGGCAGGGCGCCGACGGGCCCTGCGGGCGCGGCGCGGGTGATCGGCTGATCGTCAGGAGACATCGTAGGCGGGGGAGCGGCGGGGAAGGGGCGAGGGGCCGGGGCGGCGGGCACCCGACAGGCATGACGACAGGCAGACGGCGGGGAGACGGTGGGGGAGACGGCGCGGCGGCGGTACGGGCGTGCCCGGATTCCGGTGCGCGGGAGGGCCGGGACCGGCCGGTCTCGGTGGGCCGGGAAGGCCTTAGCATGGGCGGACGAACGACCGAGGGGGAAGTGCGCGTGTCAGACGGAACGCAGTCGAGTGGGGCGGCCGGCGGCCACGACCCGTGGGCGCCGCCCGAGCAGCGGATACCGCTCGACAAGAACCAGCCCGCCGCGCCGGGCGCGGGACAGCCCCCGGTCCAGCCGCCGTCCGTGCACGACCAGGCCACCGTGACCGACCTGCCGACCGGCGGCTTCGCCCAGCCCGACTTCGCCCCGCCCGCCGCGGGCACCCCGGGCTTCGGCGCGCCCACCCCGCCCGCGTACGGCGCGCCCGCCCCGCCCGCCTTCGGCGCGCCCACCCCGCCCGCGTACGGCGCCCCCGGCACGGGTGACCCGGTGCCGCCCCCGCCGATCGCGCCCACCGGGCCCGGCATGCCGCCGCCCCCGGCGTCCGGTGGCTACGGCTACCCCGGCTACCCGACCGGGAGCTACGGCTGGACCGGCATGCCCCTGGCCCCGCAGAACGGCATGGGCACCGCGGCGATGGTGCTGGGCATCCTGTCCATCTGCCTGTTCTGCCTGTACGGCATCGCCTCCGTGATCCTCGGCATCCTCGCGGTGGTCTTCGGCACCAAGGGCCGCCGCCGGGCCGAGCGCGGCGAGGCCACGAACCACGGACAGGCCCAGGCCGGCCTGATCATGGGCGTCATCGGCATCATCGTCGGCGTCGCCGTGATCGTGCTGCTCGCGATCGGCATCACCGCCGCGATCAACAACGACTCGGACAGCTCCGACCCGTACTACGGCTCCGTCCACACCCTCTCGGCGACGGTGGCCGCGGAGCGCTGACCCCCGGAGCGGCCGCGCCCGCCCCCTACACCGAGCGGGCCGGGCGCGGCGGCACGGCCGCCTGACCTCCCGCCAGCTCCTCCCGCGCCGCCATCAGCGCGAAGCCCAGCAGGTTCAGCCCCCTCCAGCGCTCCGGGTCGCTCGCGGCCTCGTCGTCCGCGGCGAGGCCGATGCCCCAGACCCGGTCGAGGGGGCTGGCCTCGACCAGGACCCGGTTGCCCGTGCCCACGAGGAAGGCGCGCAGGCCGGGGTCGGCGGCGAACTTGTGGAGGCTGCCCTCGACCACGATCCGGAACCGCTCCCGCTCCCATATCGCCTCGTCGAAGCCGCGGACCAGACGGCCCGCCTTCTTCGCCTGGGCGGGGTGCGCCGCCGCGAGGACATGGCGCTCGGCCTCGGCGTCGCCGAAGAGCCGGGCCTTCGCGGCCATCATCCAGTGCTCCGCCGTCGCGTACCGCCTGCCGTCGGCCACGAAGGGCGAGGGCCACCACTGGCTCAGACAGCTCGCGCCGATGCCGCCGTCCGGCCGGGGGCGGTGGCCCCAGAAGTGCAGATATTTGATCCGGGACCCTGCCCGGACCTCGCTGACCAGGGCTTCCAGCCCGTCGATCCTCCCCATGCACGCGAGTGTGGCACGCACCACTGACACTCCGTCCGGCTTTTCCATGGCCGACTCGACACCTGGTCGACAGATTCCGTCGCGTAACCAAAAGGCAACAACGGAATCACTTGTTGGAGGCGTGTCCCTCTGTCAGGATCGGCACTCAAATCGAGCTGGAGCTACGCCACCCGCCCCTGAGAAGGGGTGATCGGCGGAGGAGAGCGACATGCACTACCCGGGCACCGCCACCCAGGAACGATTTCCCGCAGCGGACCGTTTCGCGGAGGGCGCTCAGTTCATCGCCGGCCGTCTGACGAAGGGTACTTCGGGGCACCGGCACGCCGTGGTCGACCCGGCCTCCGGTGCCGAGGTGTACAGCTACGACCTGGCCGGCGCCGACGACGTCGACGCGGCCGTGGCCGCCGCGCGCGAGGCGTTCCCCGGCTGGGCCGCGGCCACTCCGGGCGAACGCTCGGACGCCCTGCACCGCTTCGCCGCCGTGCTCGCCGACCGCGCCGAGGACTTCGCCCGCGCGGAGTCGCTCCAGTGCGGCAAGCCCCTCAAACTCAGCCGCGAGTTCGACGTGCCGGGGACGATCGACAACACCGCCTTCTTCGCGGGCGCCGCCCGGCACCTGACGGGGCAGTCCGCCGGTGAGTACTCCGGCGACCACACGTCGTACGTCCGGCGCGAGCCGATCGGGGTCGTCGGGTCCATCGCGCCGTGGAACTACCCGCTCCAGATGGCCGCGTGGAAGGTGCTCCCGGCGATCGCCGCGGGCAACACCATCGTGCTGAAGCCCGCCGAGCTGACCCCGCTGACCTCGCTGCTCTTCGCCCAGGCCGCCACCGACGCGGGCATCCCGGACGGCGTGCTCAACATCGTCACGGGCACCGGCCGGGTCGCCGGCGAGCACCTGGTCGGGCACCCCCACGTCGCCATGACCTCCTTCACCGGCTCCACCGGCGTCGGCAAGCGCGTCGCCGAGGTCGCCACCGCGACCGTCAAGCGGCTCCACCTGGAGCTGGGCGGCAAGGCCCCCTTCGTCGTGTTCGACGACGCCGACCTGGACGCCGCCGTCAACGGGGCCGTGGCCGGCGCGCTCATCAACACCGGCCAGGACTGCACCGCCGCCACCCGCGCCTATGTGCAGCGGCCGCTGTACGAGGCGTTCGTCGAGCGCACCGCCGCACTGATGGAGACCGTGCGGCTCGGCGACCCCTTCGCCGCCGGCACCGACCTCGGGCCGCTCATCTCGCACGCCCAGCGCGACCGCGTCGCCGGCTTCGTGGACCGCGCCCGCGGCTACGCCCGCGTGGTCACCGGCGGCGAGGCCCCCGGCGGCGACCTGGCCGCGGGCGCCTACTACCGGCCCACCCTCATCGCCGACGCCGCCCAGGACAGCGAGATCGTCCAGAGCGAGATCTTCGGTCCCGTCCTGGTCGTCCTGCCCTTCGACACCGACGACGAGGGCATCCGGCTCGCCAACGACACCCCGTACGGCCTCGCCGCCTCCGCCTGGAGCGGCAGCGTCTACCGGGCCAACCGCGCCACCCGCGACATCAAGGCGGGCTGCGTGTGGATCAACGATCACATCCCGATCATCAGCGAGATGCCGCACGGCGGCTACAAGGCCTCCGGCTTCGGCAAGGACATGTCGACGTACTCGTTCGAGGAGTACACGCAGGTCAAGCACGTAATGTTCGATAACACGGCGGTGGCCCGCAAGGACTGGCACCGCACGATCTTCGGGGACCGGTAGGAGCCGACCCCCGACCGCGGGACCCTCGCCCGCGGTCCGCTCCACCGGGTACGACGCCCGTCCCCTCCACCGGGCACCCCCTCCCTTCCCGAAAGGCCACCACGCGCATGGAGAGTTACGAGTCCGACCGCCTCACTCCGGTCGAAACCGCCGCCATACGCCGCAGTTTCCGCAGCGGCAGGGCCGCGCTCACCCGCCGTTCGCTGCTGCGCGCCTCCGCCGGGGGCGCGCTCGCGGTCGGCGGACTCGGGACGCTGAGCGCCTGCGGCATCCCCGCCGCGAACAAGACCCAGGGCGGCGTGTCCGCGGACGACCACTCGGCCACGGAGAAGGTCGTCAACTTCTCCAACTGGCCCGAGTACATCGACGTCGACGACAAAGGCAAACGCCACCCCACCATCGACGCGTTCACCAAGGGGACCGGCATCCGGGTCAAGTACACCGAGGACATCAACGACAACGACGAGTTCTTCGGCAAGATCCAGCCGGAGCTCGCCGCCGGCCAGGACACCGGCCGCGACCTGATCGTCCTCACCGACTGGCTGGCCGCCCGCATGATCCGGCTCGGCTACGTCCAGAAGCTGGACCCGGCCAACCTGCCGCACGCCTTCGCCAACCTCTCGGACCAGTTCCGCGCCCCCGACTGGGACCCGGGCCGCGCCTACTCCTACCCCTGGCAGGGCATCTCCACCGTCATCGCCTACAACAAGAAGGCCCTGGACGGCGTCGAGGTGAAGTCGGTCTCCGACCTCCTGGACAACCCCAAGCTCAAGGGGCGCGTCAGCTTCCTGACCGAGATGCGCGACAGCATCGGCATGGTCCTGCTCGACCTGGGCAAGGACCCGGCGAAGGTCACCGACGACGACTACGACGCGGCCATCGCCCGCCTCCAGAAGGGCGTCGACAAGGGCCAGATCCGCCGCTTCACCGGCAACGACTACACCTCCGACCTGGCCAAGGGCGACATCGCCGCCTGCGTCGCCTGGGGCGGCGACATCGTCCAGCTCCAGGCCGACAACCCGGAGGTCGGCTTCATCATCCCGGACAGCGGCTACATGACGTCGACCGACAACCTGATGGTCCCGAACAAGGCGCGCCACAAGACCAACGCCGAGCGGCTCATCGACTACTACTTCCAGCCCGAGCCCGCCGCCGAACTCGCCGCCTACGTCAACTACGTCAGCCCCGTCGAGGGGGTGGTCCCCTACCTCGCCAGGATCGACAAGTCGGCCGCGAGCAATCCGCTGATCGTGCCCGACAAGGCCATGCAGGCGAAGTCCCACCCCTTCCGCGCCCTGACGCAGAAGGAAGAGACCGCCTACCAGCAGAAGTTCTCCAAGCTCACAGGGGCGTGACGACCACGATGACGACAGACAACAGCGGCGACGTCCGCCTCTCCGGTATCGGCAAGACCTACGGCGCCTTCACCGCCGTCCACCCGCTGGACCTGACCGTTCCCCAGGGCTCCTTCTTCGCCCTGCTCGGCGCCTCCGGCTGCGGCAAGACCACCACCCTGCGCATGATCGCGGGCCTGGAGGAGCCGAGCAGCGGCACCGTGCACCTCGGCGACCAGGACGTCACCCATCTGCCGCCGTACAAGAGGCCGGTCAACACGGTCTTCCAGTCCTACGCGCTCTTCCCGCACCTCGACATCTTCGAGAACGTCGCCTTCGGCCTGCGCCGGCGCGGCATCAAGAGCGTCAAGAAGCAGGTCGACGACATGCTGGAGCTGGTCCAGCTCGGCGAGCAGGCGCGCAAGAAGCCGCACCAGCTCTCCGGCGGCCAGCAGCAGCGCGTCGCCGTCGCCCGCGCGCTGATCAACCACCCCAAGGTGCTGCTGCTCGACGAGCCGCTCGGCGCCCTCGACCTCAAGCTGCGCCGCCAGATGCAGCTGGAGCTCAAGCGCATCCAGACCGAGGTCGGCATCACCTTCATCCACGTCACGCACGACCAGGAGGAGGCCATGACCATGGCCGACACCGTCGCCGTGATGAACGGCGGACGCGTCGAGCAGCTCGGCGCGCCCACCGACCTGTACGAGAACCCGCGGACCACCTTCGTCGCCAACTTCCTCGGCACCTCCAACCTGATCGAGGCCGAGGTCGACACCAAGAGCGGCGACGACGTCGTGCTCAGGGCCGGCGGCGACAAGCTGGTGCTGCCCGCCGCGCGCTGCGGCGCGCCCACCCCGGCCGGCGGCAAGGTGCTGGTCGGCATCCGCCCCGAGAAGATCTCCCTGGCCCACGCCGACGACGCGGGCGCCATACCCGAGGGCCGCAACCGCCTCACCGGCAGGATCGCCGACGCCAGTTTCATCGGCGTCTCCACGCAGTACGTCATCGACAGCCCGGCCTGCGCCGGCCTCTCGGTCTACGTCCAGAACGTCGAGCGGGACGCCCGCCTGGTCCCCGGCGCGGACGTCGTCCTGCACTGGAGCCCCGCGCACACCTTCGGTCTCGACGCGAGCCAGGCCATCGACGCGGGCACCGAGGAAGAGGTCGCCGTCTGATGCCGACGCTCACCGAGGCGCCCCCGCCGCTCGCCCCCGCCGAACCGGCGGCCGAAAAGCCGCGCAGGCGCGGCCGGTTCGCCCCGTACTGGCTGCTGCTACCCGGCATCCTGTGGCTGGTCGTCTTCTTCGCGCTGCCCCTGGTCTACCAGGCCTCCACGTCCGTGCAGACGGGCTCGCTGGAGGAGGGCTACAAGGTCACCTGGCACTTCGTGACCTACTGGGACGCGCTGTCCGAGTACTGGCCGCAGTTCGTGCGCTCCCTGTGCTACGCGGCCGGCGCCACCGTGCTGTGCCTGCTGCTCGGCTACCCGCTGGCCTACCTGATCGCCTTCCGCGCGGGCCGCTGGCGCAACCTGATCATGATCCTGGTGATCGCGCCGTTCTTCACCAGCTTCCTGATCCGCACCCTGGCCTGGAAGACGATCCTCGCCGACAACGGCCCCGTCGTACACGTGCTCAACTCGCTGCACGTCCTGGACCTCACCGACTTCCTCGGCTGGACGGCCGGCGACCGGGTGCTGGCCACCCCGCTCGCGGTGGTGTGCGGACTGACGTACAACTTCCTGCCGTTCATGATCCTGCCGCTCTACACCTCGCTGGAGCGGATCGACGGACGGCTGCACGAGGCGGCCGGCGATCTGTACGCCAGGCCGTGGACCACCTTCCGCAAGGTGACCTTCCCGCTGTCGATGCCGGGCGTGGTCTCCGGCACGCTGCTCACCTTCATCCCGGCGGCCGGTGACTACGTCAACTCCGAACTCCTCGGCTCCACCGACACCCGCATGATCGGCAACGTGATCCAGACGCAGTTCCTGCGAATTCTGGACTATCCGACGGCGGCGGCCCTCTCCTTCATCCTCATGGCCGCGATCCTGGCCGTGGTGACGATCTACATCCGCCGGTCCGGGACGGAGGACCTGGTCTAAATGCCCGTCGTCAACTGGCTCAAGCGCCATCTCGTCGTCATCGCGGGAATCTTCACCCTCGCGTACCTGCTGCTGCCGAACATCATCGTCACGGTGTTCTCCTTCAACAAACCGAAGGGGCGCTTCAACTACCAGTGGCAGCAGTTCTCCCTGGACGCCTGGAAACAGCCGTGCGGCGTCGCCGACATGTGCGGCTCGCTGTCCATCAGCCTCCAGATCGCCGTCTGGGCGACGCTGGGCGCCACCGTCCTCGGCACGATGATCTCCTTCGCGCTGGTCCGCTACCGCTTCCGCGCCCGCGGCGCCATCAACTCGCTGATCTTCCTGCCGATGGCGATGCCCGAGGTCGTCATGGCCGCCTCGCTGCTCACCCTGTTCCTCAACATGGGTGCCAAGCTGGGCTTCTGGACGATCCTGATCGCCCACATCATGTTCTGTCTCAGCTTCGTCGTCACCGCGGTCAAGGCGCGTGTGATGTCGATGGACCCGCGCCTTGAGGAGGCCGCCCGGGACCTGTACGCCGGGCCCGTGCAGACCTTCGTGCGGGTCACCCTGCCGATCGCGGCACCCGGAATCGCCGCGGGCGCGCTGCTGTCCTTCGCGCTCTCCTTCGACGATTTCATCATCACCAATTTCAACGCCGGCTCGACCGTCACGTTCCCCATGTTCGTGTGGGGCTCGGCGCAGCGCGGAACGCCCGTCCAGATCAATGTGATCGGCACGGCCATGTTCCTCCTCGCGGTGCTGCTGGTCCTGGTGTCGATGCTGGTCAACAATCGCCGTAACAGCCAAAAGGCGTAAGCCGAAAAAAGCACAAAGCTCTGTAGGGAGTTGAAATCATGGCCCCAAGCGCCATGAATCGTGGCCGAGACAACTGGATCGCCTCTCTCTCCGAAGCCCAGCCGGTCCCGTACTGGCTGGAAGACCCTGGCAAGCCCCAGCCCGAGCCCGCCCTCACCGGCCCCGAGACCTGCGACCTGCTGGTCGTCGGCGGCGGCTACAGCGGGCTGTGGACCGCGCTCAACGCAAAGGAGCGCGATCCGGGGCGGGACGTGGTCCTGCTGGAAGGCCGTGAGGTGGGCTGGGCCGCCTCCGGCCGCAACGGCGGCTTCTGCGCCGCCTCCCTCACCCACGGTCTGCCCAACGGGCTGACCCGCTGGCCCGGCGAGATCCACAAGCTGGAGGAGCTGGGCCGGCGCAACCTCGACGAGATCGAGGCGGCCGTCGCCCGGCACGGCATCGACTGCGAGTTCGAGCGCACCGGCGAGATCGACGTGGCCACCGAGTCCTACCAGGCGGCGGAGCTGCGCGACTGGCACCGGGAACTGAGGGAGCAGGGCCTCGCGGACGGGATCGACTTCCTGGACGCCGACGCCGTGCGCGCCCAGGTGAACTCGCCGACCTTCAAGGCGGGCCTGTTCGACCGCCGGGGCGTGGCCATGCTGCACCCGGCGAAGCTCGCCTGGGGCCTGAAGCAGGCGTGCCTGCGGCTCGGGGTGCGGGTGTACGAGCACACGCCCGCGCTCACCCTCAAGCCGTACGGCGCCGGGATGGCCGTCCGCACCCCGTACGGCGCCGTGCGCGCCCGCAAGGTCGCGCTCGGCACCAACATCTTCCCGAGCCTGCTGCGCCGGGTGCGCTCGTACACCGTCCCGGTCTACGACTACGCGCTGATGACCGAGCCGCTCGGCGACGAGCAGCTCGCGGAGATCGGCTGGCGGGGCCGGCAGGGCCTCGGCGACAGCGCCAACCAGTTCCACTACTTCCGGCTGTCCGCCGACAACCGGATCCTGTGGGGCGGTTACGACGCCATCCACCACTACGGCGGCCGGGTCCGGGCGGAGTACGACGACCGCCCCGAGACCTACGCCAAGCTCGCGGGGCACTTCTTCACCTGCTTCCCGCAGCTGGAGGGCGTCCGCTTCACCCACGCCTGGGGCGGCGCGATCGACACCTGCTCCCGCTTCTCGGCGTTCTTCGGCACCGCCCACCAGGACAAGGTGGCGTACGCGGCGGGCTTCACCGGCCTCGGCGTCGGCGCGACCCGCTTCGGCGCGGACGTGATGCTCGACCTGCTGGACGGGCGGCGCACCGAGCGCACCGAACTGGAGATGGTGCGCAAGCGGCCGCTGCCGTTCCCGCCCGAGCCGTTCGCCTGGACCGGCATCGCCCTCACCAAGTGGTCGCTGGCCCGCGCGGACGCCCACGGCGGCCGCCGGAACCTGTGGCTGCGCACGATGGACAAGCTGGGCCTGGGCTTCGACAGCTAGTTCGTGTGACCCACGTCACTTCCCAAGGGGCGTGCAACCCGCGTAATGCTCCCGGACGGCCTCCCTCTCTCCTGCCGAGGCGACGCGACCGCGTCGGTCACCGAGGAGAGCGGGAGGCCTGCTGATGACCAGGGCGAAGACGGCGGTGGAGTGGCTGGCGTCCGTGGCGCCGGACCCCGACGGCTGCCGCAGGGAGTGGGAGCGCAATCCGCACGGGGTGGCGCTGCTGCCCGCGGGGCGGGCCTGGGACGTGCTGATCCTGCCGGGCCACCTGGGCCATCCGACGCTGGACGTGCTGACCCGTGTGCTCGGCCGGCCCGGCCCGGTGCTCGCCGACTCCGGCGACCACCGGGTCGGGTTCCTGGTGCAGCCGGGCACCGCGGGACGCTGGCTCGGCACCGGTGTCCGCACCGCCGGGGCCGGCACTTGGATCGTCGTACCGCATCCGGGCCGGGCGGCCCGGGGGGTGCGCTGGTTGGTGCCGCCGGACGGCTCGGGCACGCTGACCGACGCGGCGCTGCTGGAACTGGCGATGCACGAGGCGGCGGCGCGGCTGGTGCTGGGGGCGGGGGAGGACGGGTAGCGCCCGGCTGTCTTGACACCAGGATTGGTCTGGACCAAATTGAGTGCCGTTCCACCCTCCAACTCCCCCCTGCCCGGAGGTCTTCGTGGACCGCTCCAGACCCCTGCTCGCCCTTCTCGCGGCGACGGCCCTCGCCGTGCCCGGCCTCACCGCGCTCGCGCCGGCCGCCCGGGCGGCCGACGCGGACGTGCTCCAGAACGGCGGATTCGAGTCCGGCCTGACCGGCTGGACCTGTTCCGCCGCTTCCGGTAGGACGGTCAACTCGCCTGTGCACAGCGGCAGTTCCGCGCTCCAGGCCACCCCGGCCGGCAGCGACAACGCCCAGTGCGCGCAGACCGTGAGCGTCCAGCCCAACGCGCGCTACACGCTGGCCGGTTACGTCCGCGGCTCGTACGTCTACCTGGGCGCGAGCGGCACCGGCACCACCGACGTCTCCACCTGGACCCAGTCGGCACCGGACTGGCAGCCGCTGAGCACCACCTTCACCACCGGACCCTCGACCACCAACGTGACGGTCTACATCCACGGTTGGTACGGCACGGGCGCCTACGACGCCGACGACCTCTCGCTCACCGGGCCCGGCGGCAGCGGCACCACGCAGCCGCCCGCCCCGCCGACCGGCCTCAACGCCTCCTCCGTCACCGCCACTTCGGTCGCGCTGTCCTGGTCGGCGGTGCCCGGCGCCACCGGGTACGCGGTCTACCGCGACGGGGTGAAGGTCCAGACGCCGAGCGGGACTTCGGCGACCGTCACCGGGCTCACGGCCTCGACGGCGTACAGCTTCCAGGTCACGGCGGTCGGCCCCGCGGGGGAGTCCGCGAAGTCGGCGGCGGTGGTGGTGACGACCGGGTCGGACGACTCGGGCGGCTCGGGCGGCGGGTCCGGCGGCGGTTCGGCGGGGCTGCCGGCGCACGCCCTCGTCGGCTACCTCCACGCGAGCTTCGCCAACGGCTCCGGATACACCCGGCTCGCGGACGTCCCCGACAGCTGGGACGTCATCGACCTGGCCTTCGCCGAGCCCACCTCGGCCACCTCCGGGGACGTGCGGTTCACCCGCTGTCCGGTCACCGACTGCCCGAACGCCGAGAGCGACGCCGACTTCAAGGCGGCGATCAAGGCCAAGCAGGCGGCGGGCAAGAAGGTGCTGATCTCCGTCGGCGGCCAGAACGGCCAGGTCCAGCTCACCACCACGGCGGCCCGGGACGCCTTCGTCGCCTCCGTCTCGAAGATCATCGACGACTACGGGCTCGACGGCCTCGACATCGACTTCGAGGGCCACTCGCTGTCCCTGGACACCAGCGACACGGACTTCAAGAACCCGACCACGCCCGTGATCGTCAACCTCATCTCCGCGCTGAGGACCCTGAAGGCCGAGTACGGCGCGAAGTTCGTGCTCACCATGGCGCCGGAGACCTTCTTCGTGCAGAACGGCTACCAGTACTACGGCACCGGCAAATGGGGCGGCCAGGACCCGCGCTGCGGCGCCTACCTCCCGGTGATCTACGCCCTGCGCGACGACCTCACCCTGCTGCACGTCCAGGACTACAACTCCGGCCCGATCATGGGCCTGGACAACCAGTACCACTCCATGGGCGGCGCCGACTTCCACATCGCCATGACCGACATGCTCCTCACCGGCTTCCCGGTCGCCGGCGATCCGGGCAACGTCTTCCCGCCGCTGCGCCCCGACCAGGTGGCGATCGGCATGCCCGCGTCCACCAACGCGGGCAACGGCTACGTGTCCCCCGCCGAGGTCACCAAGACCCTGGACTGCCTGACGAAGAAGTCGGGCTGCGGCTCGTACACCACCCATGGCACCTGGCCGGACCTGCGCGGCCTGATGACCTGGTCGGTCAACTGGGACCGCTACTCGAACTGGGAGTTCCAGAAGACGTTCGACGGCTACTTCGGCTGAACCCGGGCACCGCGCCGAGCGCGGTCAGCAGGACCGCGCCGAGGCACCAACTGGCCAGCACGTCCAGGGGCCAGTGGTAGCCGTGGCGGACGAGGCCGTAGGAGACGCCCAGGACCAGGGCCGCGCAGAGCGCGAGGACAGCGCGGCGGGCGGCGCGGGAACGCAGCCAGGGCAGCAGCAGGAGGGTCGCGGAGCCGTAGGCGACGGCGGCGGTCGCCGTGTGCCCGGAGGGGAAGTAGCCGACGGCCGGGGGCACCACGGGGGTCCCCGGCCGGGCGGCCCAGTCCTTCAGCGGCACCACGAGCGCCGGCAGCAGCGCCAGCAGCGCGGCGGCCGCGACGGGGGGCAGCCACCAGCGCGCGTGCCCGGCGCCCCGGCCGCGCCACAGGCCGTGTCCCACGGCGACGGCCAGGACCGGGGCGGCGACCTGGACGTCGCCGAGGTCGGAGAGGAACTGCGAGAAGCGGTCCGGGTGGACCAGGTCCCGGCTGAGGCGGGCGTCCGCGCGCAGCAGCGGGCCGTGGCCGACGACCTGCCAGGTGATCAGCAGGAAGAGGACGGCTGCCGGGACGCCGAGGAGAAGGGCGCGGCGGGCGGGGTTCGACACGGGGGCCAGCTTCGCAGGCGCGCGCGGGAGGGGTCGTACCGGGGCCGGATACGGAGGCTGTCCGCACGGGAACCCGGAGATCCGTTTGTTCCGGCTGTCCGGAGGGAGGAGGCCGGCCGCCCCGGAACAGGGGGGGGGTCGTCACGGGGCGGCCGTCCGGACCGGAACGTCGCGCGCCCCGGGGGGTTTGGGGCGGCGACCGTCCGATCGGTGAGGAGATCCCGGCGTCAGGCGCCGGATGTGTGCGCGCAGGCACGACCAGGTCGAAGCTGGGGAGGCCCCGGCCTGAGGTCGCCCACGGTCCCCCGTGGGCGGGGTGTATCTCTCATCTGGGTAGAACCTACGGCAGGCCGAGGCGCTTGGGCAGGAGGATCCCCGTCCCGTCATGCACCCCGCACACCTTCTTCACAAGGCCTGCCGCAGCCGGATCCCGGAACCTCAGATACGGGCCAGGGCCTGCTCGACGACGTCGAGACCCTCGTTGAGCAGGTCCTCGCCGATGACCAGCGGGGGCAGGAAGCGCACCACGTTGCCGTAGGTGCCGCAGGTCAGGACCAGGACGCCCTCGGCGTGGCAGGCCTTGGCCAGCGCGGCGGTGGCCTCGGGGGCCGGCTCCTTGGTCGCGCGGTCCTTGACCAGCTCGATGGCGATCATCGCGCCACGGCCGCGCACCTCGCCGATGACGTCGAACTTCTCGGCCATGGCGGCGAGGCGACCCTTCATGATCTCCTCGATGCGCTTGGCCTTGCCGTTGAGGTCGAGCTCCTTCATGGTCTCGATGGCGCCGAGCGCACCGGCGCAGGCGACGGGGTTGCCGCCGTAGGTGCCGCCGAGGCCACCGGCGTGGGCGGCGTCCATGATCTCGGCGCGGCCGGTCACGGCGGCGAGCGGGAGACCGCCGGCGATGCCCTTGGCGGTGGTGATCAGGTCCGGGACGATGCCCTCGTCCTCGCACGCGAACCACTGCCCGGTCCGGCAGAAACCGGACTGGATCTCGTCGGCGACGAACACGATCCCGTTGTCGGCGGCGAACTGGCGGATGGCCGGCAGGAAGCCCTTGGCCGGCTCGATGAAGCCGCCCTCGCCGAGCACCGGCTCGATGATGATCGCGGCCACGTTGTCCGGGCCGACCTGCTTGGTGATCTGGTCGATGGCCTGCTTGGCGGCCTCGGGGCCGGCGTTCTGCGCACCGGTCGGCCAGCGGTAGCCGTAGGCGACCGGGACGCGGTAGACCTCGGGCGCGAACGGGCCGAAGCCGTGCTTGTACGGCATGTTCTTCGCCGTCAGCGCCATGGTGAGGTTGGTGCGCCCGTGGTACCCGTGGTCGAAGACGACGACGGCCTGCCGCTTGGTGTAGGCGCGCGCGATCTTGACGGCGTTCTCGACGGCCTCGGCGCCGGAGTTGAACAGCGCGGACTTCTTGGCGTGGTCACCCGGCGTCAGCTCGGCCAGCGCCTCGGCGACGGCCACATAGCCCTCGTACGGGGTGACCATGAAACAGGTGTGGGTGAAGTCCGCGAGCTGGGCGGAGGCGCGGCGTACGACGGCCTCGGCGGAGGCGCCGACGCTGGTCACGGCGATACCGGAGCCGAAGTCGATCAGGCTGTTGCCGTCCACGTCCTCGATGACACCGCCGCCGGCGCGCGTGACGAAGACCGGCAGCGTGGAGCCCACACCCTGGGCGACCACGGCGTTACGGCGGGCCTGCAGCTCCTGCGACTTCGGGCCGGGGATGGCGGTGACGACGCGGCGCTCCTGCGGAAGTGCGGTCATGCGGGGCTCCTGGGGGTATTACGGACGCTTGCCTTCTTTTCTCGCAGGCTAAGACGGGTGCGGGGAGGTGGGCATGCTCCATGTGGGCGTTGTGGCGTGCCGCGGTTGTCCGCGGTGGACATAGCGAGCCTACGGCCCGGGGAGCCGCCGGGCGCCCCCGCCGCACCCCCGCGGCGATGTAACCGGTGAACTCCCCTCCCCAGGCACTAGATTGCTCGCAGACGGTGGACGGAACGGCTGGTCAGGGGGCAGGGCGGATGCAGAACGACGAAACCCACCACACAAACAGAACCCAACCCGACGCGATCCCCCATCCAACCCGCCCATCGGCCCCCCCGAACACCCCACCTCGCCCGACGACACCGCCCGTCGCCCCGCACTCCTCCTATGCCTCGCAGCCTCCGCATCCCCGTTCCCCGGTCGCCGACTGGCTCGACGAGCCACGCCCGGTCGCCGCGCCGGGCATCTGGCGCCATGGCTACCGGCAGCCCGGGGCCGCGCGCCGGGAACAGCGCCTGGCGCCTGTCACCATCGTCGGCTTCTTCATTCCCCTGGCGGCGGGGCTTCTCGTGTGGTCGCTGTGGCGACACGGCAGCATCCCCTATCAGTGGGCGGTCCTGAAGCTGCTCACCCCGGACGGCTGGTGGTGGCCGGGGACCACGTCGCCGAAGGGCTACCAGGGCGCCGAGGCCATAACGGTCGCCGACGGTGTGTTCTTCGCGATCCTCGTCTACGCCATGGCGCGCCTGGGAAGCTGGCGCGACATCGTCCGGCACGTCGTCACCGGCCGGCCCCAGCCCACTCGCGCCCTCCTCGCGGCCCTGGGCGCCCTGATCGCGTTGTCCTTCGTCTTCCCCAGGGCCTTCGGGGTCGGCTGGGACCCCTTGCCCGTCCAGGATCCGTTGTTCTCCCTCATCGTCCTGATCACGGGAAGCTACGAGGTGTTCGCGTCGGTCCTGGTCACCGACAGCCTGTACGCGCTGATCACCTTGCTGGTGCTGTGGCCGTTCGCCCGGATCGGCGGCTGGTGGCCGCTCGCGAAGCAGAAGCTCGCCGCGCGTGAGCGGGCGAAGACCGCGGGGGCCGCGCAACCGGCTGCCGAGCGGCGTCCGTCGCAGTGGCCCGAGTTGCGGGAGGCCGGTCAGCATCAGGCCGCGGACCTGCTCACCGCCGAGGTGCACACCGGCCGGATGAACGACGTGGACTGCGCCAGGGTCGGCCACATGTGGACCGTGGCGCGGGCCCAGGCACGGCTGTCCTCCTTCACCGACACGGTGCTGCGCGAGGCCGGCGCCTCCTGGACCCACCCCTCCGGCGCCCGCGACCTGCCGGGCCGGAGCGCCAGGCACGACCTGCTCGCCGGGCAGGTACGCCTCGGGCAGTGGGTGGCGGGCGAGCGCACCCCGCTCGCCTACGGCGGCGCGGGCGCGGCCCTCGCACCGGACACCCTGGGCACCTCACTGCTGGCCGTCGGGCCCGCGGGCTCGGGCAAGACACGTCATCTGATCAAGCCCGTCGTCGAGTCGCTGACCCTGCAGGCGCTCGCCGGACAGTGCGCCGTCGTCGCCGTGTGCGCCGCAGGCACCCCGCTCGGCCCCGACTCCGGCTTCGACGTCGTCGTACGACTCGGCGACCCCGTGTCGGTGCACGACCTCGACCCTTACGCGGACTCCGATGACCCGGACGAGGCGGCCGCCTTCCTGGCGGAGGGACTGGCCGGTGACCTGGACACGGTGAGCGGGCAGCGGGCCGTCACCGCGCTGGCCCAGCTCCTCGGTCCGTACCGGGCCGCGTACGGACGCTTCCCGACCCTGCCCGAGCTGCGGGAACTACTGGAGGGCGACCCGTCGGCCCTGGGTGCGCTACGGGTGGCGCTCGCGGCGGACGAGCACACGGTGATGCGCCGCGAACTCGACGCACGCGTCCGGCAGGCGGGGAGTACGGGCGACCCCGGGCCGGTTCTGGCCGACCGGCTCGCGCTGCTGGTCCGTCCGGCGTTCGCGGAGTTCTTCGGTGCGGGCGGAGGGGGCGGCCGGCCGTTTTCGTTGCGCGCCATCGCCCCGCATCCGCTGCGGGTCCGTATCGACCTGCCGGACCGCGGACACGAGGAGGTGTCCCGGATCATCACCCGGCTGGTGCTCGCGCAGTTCGGCGCCGTGGCGATGGCAGGTGGCCGGAACCACTTCGCCTGCCTCGTCCTGGACGACGCCACGGGCGCGGTGACGGCCGAGTCCGTCCGGCGCATCCAGCGCCTGCGCTCCCGCGACGCGGGCGTGGTGCTCGCCCTGCGCACTGTCGGTGACGTTCCCGAGTCGCTGCACGGGCCGCTGTACGCGGCGGTCGGCTGCCGGATGGCCTTCTCGGGGGTCACCACGTGGGACGGCAGCAGGTTCGCGGAGGCCTGGGGCACGCAGTGGGTGGAGACCCGGGACGTGGCCCGGCACACCGTGTTCGCCGACCAGCCGATGACCAGGGCGATCCATGCCCTGCGCAAGCTGGTGACCGGCAAGGCGGTGACCACAGAGGCCGTCACCATCCGCCAAGTGGAACGCGAGCGCTGGTCCGCGTCCGAGTTGGCGCACGGGGTTCCGGCGGGGCACGCGGTGTTGTCGTTGACCAGTGTGCGGGGGGAGCACGCGCCGCCGTTGTTGGTGGATCTGCGGGGGTGAGGGGACGGTGAGGCAGAATCGGGGGAGGCCGTTGGTACGTGGCGGCCAAGACAGATCTCCGTCACCGTGAAGGCACCATGCCCCCGACGCTCGCCTCGCTCGTCCACCACTCGGCGCTGAAGCTGACCGTCCGCGCCGGTGGCGACCGCCTCGGCGTGCCCGTGCGCTGGGCGCACGTCAGCGAGCTGGCCGACCCGGTGCCGTACATGGAGGGCGGCGAGCTGCTGCTGATCACCGCGCTCAAGCTGGACGCGGAGAACCCGGAGGCCATGCGGCGGTACGTGCGGCGGCTGGCCGGCGCGGGCGTGGTCGGCCTCGGGTTCGCCGTCGGGGTGAACTACGAGGAGATCCCGAAGGCACTGGTGGACGCCTGCCAGGAAGAGGGGCTGCCGCTGCTCGAAGTCCCCCGCCGCACCCCCTTCCTCGCCATCAGCAAGGCCGTCTCCGCCGCCATCGCCGCCGACCAGTACCGCGCCGTCACCGCCGGCTTCGCCGCCCAGCGCGAGCTGACCAGGCAGGCCCTGAACGCCGGCCCCGAGGGACTCCTCACCGCGCTCGCCGCCCAGCTCGACGGATGGGCCGCGCTGTACGACGCCTCGGGCACCGTCGTCGCCGCGGCCCCCGAGTGGGCCGGCCGCCGCGCCGCCCGGCTCACCGGCGACGTCGAGCGGCTCCGCGAGCGCCCGGCGCCCGCCTCCTCCGTGGTCGGCGGGCCCGAGCACGAGGACCGCGTCGAACTGCACTCCCTCGGCACCGGCCGCCGCCCGCGCGCCGCCCTCGCCGTCGGCACCGCCGCCGCCCTCGGCACCGCCGAGCGCTACGCCGTCCATTCCGCCATCGCCCTGCTCACCCTCACCACCGAGCGCTCCCGCTCCCTGCACGCCGCCGAGCAGCGCATCGGCACCGCGGTCCTGCGCATGCTGCTCGCCGGCGAGCCCGACCACGCCCGCGCCGTGGCCGGGGACCTGTACGGCGGACTGCTGGACGCGCCGTTCCGGGTGATCGTCGCCGACTCGGTGCCCGGGCCGAGGGGCACCGCGGCCGCCGGCGACCGGCTCGGCGCCCTCGCGGAGGCCATGGAGGCCGCCGCCGCGCGCTCCGGCGAGGCGGTGCTGGTGGTGCCGGAGGGGGAGCGGCTGGTGGTGCTCGCCGCGGACGGCGGCGCGGCGGTGGCCGCCTGCGTCGGCTGGGCCGCGGAGCTGGAGGTGGTCCGCGCCACCCCCGAGCACGCCACCGCCGACGAGGACGAACTCGTCGTGGGGCTGTCCGCGCCGGCCGGTCCGATCGCCGCCGCGGCCGCCTACAAGCAGGCCGAGCAGTCGCTGTCGGTGGCCCGGCGCCGGGGGCGGGTGCTGGTCGAGCACGAGCAACTGGCCGCCGGGTCCGTGCTGCCGCTGCTGGCCGACGACGCGGTGAAGGCGTTCGCCGACGGGCTGCTGCGGCCGCTGTACGAGCACGACGCCACCGGCCGCGGCGACCTGGTCGCCTCGCTGCGGGCCTGGCTCTCCCGGCACGGGCAGTGGGACGCGGCCGCCGCCGACCTGGGCGTCCACCGGCACACGCTGCGCTACCGGATGCGCCGGGTCGAGGAGATCCTCGGGCGTTCGCTGGACGACGCCGACGTCCGCATGGAGCTGTGGCTCGCGCTGAAGGCCACCTCGACCGAGCAGTAGTAGTCCAATCAGTAGTGCCCACGGCGCCTACTGCTACGGCACGGACAAGCGACCCCCGGCCCCCGCCGCCCTACCGTGGAGCACGAAAGCCAAGGACGCCCCCAAAACGCGGAAAGGCCGGGAATCGCACATGACTTCCACCACTGCCTTCTGGCTCGCCGGCCGCCAGGTCACCGGCGACGACACCTTCGACGTCACCTCGTCGTGGGACGGCCGGCTCGTCGGCACCGTCAGCGTGCCGACCGACGCCCAGGTCGAGGAGGCCGTGGCCGCCGCGTACGCCGCCCGCGACGAGTTCGCCGCCACCCCGGCGCACGTGCGGGCCGCCGCCCTCGACCACGTGGCCAAGCGCCTGGTCGAGCGCACCGAGGAGATCGGCCGGCTGATCTCCGCCGAGAACGGCAAGCCCATCAAGTGGGCCCGCGGCGAGGTCGGCCGCGCCGCCTCGGTGTTCCGCTGGGCCGCCGAGGAGGCCCGCCGGTTCAACGGCGGCGAGGCCCAGCGCCTCGACACCGACGGCGGCGGCGAGGGCCGGCTCGCGCTCGTCCGGCGCTTCCCGAAGGGCGTCGTGCTCGGCATCGCGCCGTTCAACTTCCCGCTGAACCTGTGCGCCCACAAGATCGCCCCGGCGATCGCGGCCGGCGCCCCGATCATCCTCAAGCCGGCCCCGGCCACCCCGCTGTCCGGCCTGGTCATCGGCGAGCTGCTCGCCGAGACCGACCTGCCGGCCGGCTCCTGGTCGATCCTGCCGGTCGCCAACGAGAAGATGCCCGCCCTGGTCCAGGACGAGCGCCTGCCGGTCATCTCCTTCACCGGTTCCGAGAAGGTCGGCTACGCGATCATGGACTCGGTGCCGCGCAAGCACTGCACGCTGGAGCTGGGCGGCAACGGCGCGGCCGTCGTCCTCGGCGACTTCGCCTCCGACGCCGACCTGGACTGGGCCGCGACCCGTATCGCGACCTTCTCCAACTACCAGGGTGGCCAGTCCTGCATCTCCGTGCAGCGCGTGATCGTGGACGCCCCGGTGTACGACCGGCTGCTGCCGCGCATCGTGGCCGCCGTCGAGGCCCAGGTCACCGGTGACCCGAACGACGACAAGACCGACGTCGGCCCGCTGGTCAGCGAGGACGCCGCCAAGCGCGTGGAGTCCTGGGTCAAGGAGGCCGTCGAGGCCGGCGCCACGCTGCTCACCGGCGGCGACCGCGACGGCGCCTCCTACGCGCCGACCGTGCTCACCGACCTGCCCTCGGACGTCACCCTCGCCCGCGAGGAGGTCTTCGGACCGGTCCTCAGCGTGCAGAAGGTGGACGGCGAGGCCGAGGCGTTCGCCGCGGTCAACGACTCCAAGTACGGCCTCCAGGCGGGCGTGTTCACCCACGACCTCCAGGCCGCCTTCCGCGCCCACCGCGCCCTTGAGGTCGGCGGCGTGGTGATCGGCGACGTCCCGTCCTACCGCGCCGACCAGATGCCCTACGGCGGCGCCAAGCAGTCCGGCGTCGGCCGCGAGGGCGTCCGCTCCGCCATGGAGGACTACACCTACGAGCGCGTGCTCGTCCTGACGGGGCTCGCGCTCTGACCGAACGGCTGGTACCTACTGTGCGGAGGTACCAGCCGTTCTTCTTCCGCCAGGGGGTTTCTCCACCCGGACGGCCCCGCCGTGCGCGCGAGGGGTGGCGGGGCGGGCCCGATTCAGGTACCAACGAGCCAGTAGACCTGGTCGGTAGCGAACGGTCCCGGTCGTCCCTCTTCGCGGCGAGGTGAGCCTCCATGTCCGCCCCCTCCACGCACCGCAGCAACGTCACCGAACGTGAGGCCCGTCAGGTGGCCGAGGCCGCCCGGGAACAGGACTGGCGCAAGCCCAGCTTCGCCAAGGAGCTGTTCCTCGGGCGTTTCCGGCTCGATCTCGTGCATCCGCACCCGATGCCCGCCGAGGAGTCCGTACGGCGCGGTGAGGAGTTCCTGGCCAAGCTGCGCGCCTTCTGCGAGACGGAGATCGACTCCGCCCGCATCGAGCGGGAGGCCCGCATCCCGGACGAGGTCGTGGCGGGCCTGAAGGAACTCGGCGCCCTCGGCATGAAGATCGACCCCAAGTACGGCGGTCTCGGCCTCACCCAGCTCTACTACAACAAGGCGCTCGCCCTGGTCGGCTCCGTGAGCCCCGCGGTCGGCGCCCTGCTCTCCGCGCACCAGTCGATCGGCGTGCCCCAGCCGCTGAAGATGTTCGGCACGGAGGAGCAGAAGGATGCCTTCCTGCCGCGCTGCGCGCGCACCGACATCTCCGCCTTCCTGCTCACCGAGCCCGACGTCGGCTCGGACCCCGCGCGGCTCGCCACCACCGCCGTGCCCGAGGGAGACGAGTACGTCCTCGACGGCGTGAAGCTGTGGACCACCAACGGGGTCGTCGCCGACCTGCTGGTCGTCATGGCGCGGGTGCCGAAATCGGAGGGGCACAAGGGCGGCATCACCGCGTTCGTCGTGGAGGCCCGCTCCGAGGGCGTCACCGTCGAGCACCGCAACGCCTTCATGGGGCTGCGCGGCATCGAGAACGGCGTGACCCGCTTCCACCGGGTGCGGGTGCCGGCCGCGCACCGGATCGGGCCCGAGGGCGCCGGTCTGAAGATCGCGCTCACCACTCTCAACACCGGTCGCCTCTCACTGCCCGCGATGTGCGCCGGCGCCGGTAAATGGTGTCTGAAAATCGCCCGTGAATGGTCGGCCGAGCGCGAGCAGTGGGGCAAGCCCCTCGCGCTGCACGAGGCCGTCGGCGCCAAGATCAGCTTCATCGCGGCGACCACCTTCGCCCTGGAGGCGGTGCTCGACCTGTCGTCCCAGATGGCCGACGAGGACCGCAACGACATCCGCATCGAGGCCGCCCTCGCCAAGCTCTACGGCTCCGAGATGGCCTGGAGGATGGCCGACGAGCTGGTCCAGATCCGGGGCGGGCGCGGCTACGAGACGGCCGAGTCCCTCAAGGCGCGCGGCGAACGGGCCGTACCCGCCGAGCAGATGCTGCGCGACCTGCGCATCAACCGGATCTTCGAGGGCTCCACGGAGATCATGCACCTGCTGATCGCCCGCGAGGCCGTGGACGCCCATCTCTCGGTCGCCGGCGATCTCATCGACCCGTCCAAGTCCCTTTCCGACAAGGCGAAGGCGGGCGCCCACGCGGGCGTCTTCTACGCCAAGTGGCTGCCGAGGCTGGTCGCGGGACCGGGTCAACTGCCGTCGTCGTACGGCGAGTTCCGGCACGGTGTCGACCTGTCCGGGCATCTGCGCTACGTCGAGCGCGCCGCCCGCAGGCTGGCCCGCGCCACCTTCTACGGCATGTCCCGCTGGCAGGGCCGGATGGAGACCAAGCAGGGCTTCCTCGGCCGGATCGTGGACATCGGCGCGGAACTGTTCGCGATGAGCGCGGCCTGTGTGCGGGCCGAGCGGCTGCGCACCCGCGACGAGCACGGCCGGGAGGCCTACCAGCTCGCCGACGCCTTCTGCCGCCAGGCCCGCCTGCGCGTCGAAGAACTGTTCGGCCGCCTGTGGGCCAACACCGACGACCTCGACCGCAAGGTCGTCAAGGGCGTCCTCGGCGGCGCCTACACGTGGCTGGAAGAGGGCGTCGTGGACCCGTCCGAGGACGGCCCGTGGATCGCCGACGCGACACCGGGCCCTTCGACGTGCGAGAACGTCCGGCAGCCGTACGGGGGCTAGCGCGGGCCGACCGGGCGGGCGTGGTGATCTTCATATGGGCGCCATGAGCGGAACATCACGTTCGCGGGTGCCGGGAGCGCGCCACGCGTCCGTCCGGGGGGACACCCTGTCCTGGCCGCCACCGGGTGCGGCCACAATGGGGGGATGACCGACAGCCCTGCCCGTCCGGCACCCCTCGCCGATCCCCACCTCGTCTACGACCCCCTCGCGGGCGACGGCCCCAAGGACGTGGTGGTCCTCGGCTCCACCGGATCCATCGGCACCCAGGCCATCGACCTCGTGCTGCGCAACCCCGACCGCTTCCGCGTCACCGCGCTGTCCGCCAACGGCGGCCGGATCGCCCTCCTCGCCGAGCAGGCGCACCGGCTGCGGGTGCGCACCGTCGCGGTCGCCCGCGAGGACGTCGTGCCGGCCCTGCGCGAGGCGCTCGCCGCCGCGTACGGGCCCGGTGAGCCGCTGCCCGAGATCCTCGCCGGGCCGGAGGCGGCCACCGAGGTCGCGGCCTCCGACTGCCACACCGTGCTGAACGGCATCACCGGTTCCATCGGACTCGCGCCCACCCTCGCCGCCCTGGAGGCGGGCCGCACCCTCGCGCTCGCCAACAAGGAGTCGCTGATCGTCGGCGGTCCGCTGGTCACCGCGCTGGCCAAGCCCGGCCAGATCATCCCCGTGGACTCCGAGCACGCCGCCCTCTTCCAGGCGCTCGCCTCCGGCACCCGCGCCGACGTGCGCAAGCTGGTCGTCACCGCCTCCGGCGGCCCTTTCCGCGGCCGTACCAAGGCGGACCTGGCGGACGTCACCGTCCAGGACGCGCTCGCCCACCCCACCTGGGCGATGGGCCCGGTGATCACGGTCAACTCCGCGACCCTGGTCAACAAGGGCCTGGAGGTCATCGAGGCGCATCTGCTGTACGACATCCCGTTCGACCGCATCGAGGTGGTCGTCCACCCCCAGTCGTACGTCCATTCGATGGTCGAGTTCACCGACGGGTCGACGATCGCCCAGGCCACGCCCCCGGACATGCGGGGCCCGATCGCCATCGGTCTCGGCTGGCCCGAACGGGTTCCGGACGCCGCGCCCGCCTTCGACTGGAGCAAGGCCCTGACCTGGGAGTTCTTCCCGCTGGACAACGAGGCGTTCCCCTCGGTGAATCTCGCCCGGCACGTCGGGCGGCTCGCGGGGACGGCGCCGGCGGTGTTCAATGCGGCCAACGAGGAGTGCGTCGCGGCCTTCCTGGACGGCGTGCTGCCCTTCAACGGGATCATGGAGACCGTCACCCGGGTCGTCGAGGAACACGGCACCCCGGACACGGGAACTTCACTCACGGTGTCGGACGTCCTCGAAGCGGAGACCTGGGCACGGACCCGGGCCCGTGAGATCACAGCCAAGACGGCGACCGCGGAGGCGCGTGCATGACGACCTTGATGTTCATCCTCGGCATAGTGGTCTTCGCGTTCGGTCTGCTCGTCTCGATCGCGTGGCACGAGCTGGGGCACCTGTCGACGGCCAAGCTCTTCGGCATCCGCGTCCCGCAGTACATGGTCGGCTTCGGCCCCACCGTGTGGTCGCGCAAGAAGGGCGACACCGAGTACGGCATCAAGGCGGTCCCGCTCGGCGGCTACATCCGCATGATCGGCATGTTCCCGCCGGACAACGCCGGCCGGATCTCCGCCCGCTCCACCTCGCCCTGGCGCGGGATGATCGAGGACGCCCGCTCCGCGGCCTACGAGGAGCTACAGCCCGGCGACGAGACGCGCATGTTCTACACGCGCAAGCCGTGGAAGCGCGTCATCGTCATGTTCGCGGGCCCGTTCATGAACCTGATCCTCGCGGTCGCCCTGTTCCTCGTCGCGCTGATGGGCTTCGGCATCCAGAAGGAAACCACCCACGTGGAGTCCGTCTCGCCCTGCGTCATCGCGCAGAGCCAGCACCGCGACAGCTGCAAGAAGTCCGACCCCGCGTCCCCCGCCGCCACGGCCGGCATGAAGGCGGGCGACCGGATCGTCTCCTTCGACGGTCATGCGACCAATGACTGGAACACGCTTTCGGACCTCATCCGGGCCGACGCGGGCAAGAGCGTCGTGATCGTGGTCGACCGCAAGGGCGAGCAGGTGACCCTGCACGCCACGATCGCCACCAACGAGGTCGCCAAGAAGGACTCCAGCGGCAACTACGTCGAGGGCACCGTGAAGGCCGGCTTCCTCGGCTTCAGCCCCGCCACCGGCGTGGAGAAGCAGGGCTTCGGCGACTCCGTGACCTGGATGACCGACCGGGTCGGCGACGCCGTCGACTCCCTCGCCGCCCTGCCCGGCAAGATCCCGGCCCTGTGGAACGCCGCGTTCGACAACGCCCCGCGCCAGCCGGACTCCCCGATGGGCATCGTCGGCGCGGCCCGCATCACCGGCGACATCGCCACCCTGCACATCCCCGCCTCCCAGCAGGTGGCGATGTTCGTGATGCTGCTCGCCGGCTTCAACCTCTCGCTGTTCCTGTTCAACATGCTCCCGCTGCTCCCCCTCGACGGCGGCCACATCGCCGGCGCCCTGTGGGAGGCGCTGCGGCGCAACCTGGCCCGGGTGCTGCGCCGCCCGGACCCCGGCCCGTTCGACGTGGCCAAGCTGATGCCGCTGGCCTACGTGGTGGCCGGGATCTTCGTCTGCTTCACCGTCCTGGTGCTCATCGCGGACGTGGTAAACCCGGTGAAGATCTCCTAGCCCCCGGCGTTCACGGCGGCCCGGGACCCTGGGGTTCCGGGCCGCTTCCCGTGCCGTGCCGGGCCGTCCGCAAACGGGCGCAATTCCCGGGTGTGATGTGCCCGCGCCCGCGTCGGTGCCGTAATCTCGGACCCTGGAGCCCGCCGTAGCACGGGGCCGGATCTTGATCCACGACTTGGGGTTGCACAGCAGATGACTGCGATTTCTCTCGGCATGCCGTCCGTTCCGACCAAGCTCGCCGAACGCCGCAAGAGCCGGCAGATCCAGGTCGGAACCGTGCCCGTCGGCGGAGACGCGCCCGTCTCGGTCCAGTCGATGACCACGACCCGCACGTCCGACATCGGCGCCACCCTCCAGCAGATCGCCGAGCTGACCGCGTCCGGCTGCCAGATCGTCCGGGTGGCCTGCCCGACCCAGGACGACGCCGACGCCCTCGCCACCATCGCGCGCAAGTCCCAGATCCCGGTGATCGCGGACATCCACTTCCAGCCCAAGTACGTCTTCGCCGCGATCGAGGCCGGCTGCGCCGCGGTCCGCGTGAACCCGGGCAACATCAAGAAGTTCGACGACCAGGTCAGGGAGATCGCCCAGGCCGCCAAGGACCACGGCACCCCGATCCGCATCGGCGTGAACGCGGGCTCCCTGGACCGGCGCCTGCTCCAGAAGTACGGCAAGGCCACCCCGGAGGCCCTGGTCGAGAGCGCCCTGTGGGAGGCGTCCCTCTTCGAGGAGCACGACTTCCGGGACATCAAGATCTCCGTCAAGCACAACGACCCGGTCGTCATGATCGAGGCCTACCGCCAGCTCGCCGCGCAGTGCGAGTACCCGCTCCACCTCGGCGTCACCGAGGCCGGCCCCGCCTTCCAGGGCACCATCAAGTCGGCCGTCGCCTTCGGCGCCCTCCTCTCCCAGGGCATCGGCGACACCATCCGCGTCTCGCTGTCCGCGCCCCCGGTGGAGGAGGTCAAGGTCGGCATCCAGATCCTGGAGTCGCTGAACCTGCGCCAGCGCGGCCTGGAGATCGTCTCCTGCCCCTCCTGCGGCCGCGCCCAGGTGGACGTCTACAAGCTCGCCGAAGAGGTCACCGCGGGCCTCACCGGCATGGAGGTCCCGCTCCGCGTCGCCGTCATGGGCTGCGTCGTCAACGGCCCCGGCGAGGCCCGCGAGGCCGACCTCGGCGTCGCCTCCGGTAACGGCAAGGGCCAGATCTTCGTCAAGGGCGAGGTCATCAAGACCGTCCCCGAGTCCAAGATCGTCGAGACCCTCATCGAGGAGGCCATGAAGCTGGCCGAGAAGATGCAGGACGAGGGCGCCGAGTCCGGCGAGCCGTCGGTCTCGGTGGCGGGCTGACCCGTACGACATCACGAGTCCCGTCACCCCTCGGTGGCGGGACTCAGCCGTACCTCCGCCCAGACGGTCTTACCGGGCTGCCGCGGCGCCACCCCCCACTTGTCGGCGAGCGCCTCGACCAGGATCAGCCCCCGGCCGGACTCCCCGCACGGCACCCGAGGCTCGGGCAACCGCTCGGTCCGGGTGTCGGAGACCTCCAGGCGTACGACCCCGCCCTCCTCGGCGAGCCGCAGATGAAAGTCCCGCCCGGGTACGTGCCCATGCCGTACGGCGTTGGCGGCGAACTCGGCGGCGATCAGCGTCACGGTCTCGTTGACCCCGCCGTCGTACGGATGCCCCCACTCGTCCAGCCGCAGCGAGACCAGCCGCCGGGCGAGCCGCGCGCCACGCGGGGTGGAGGTGAAGCGCATGGCGAATTCCTGGGTGGAGATTTCTGGTTTCACGCGGTTACGGTCCCGCACGCTCAGTAGCGTTGAACAGCGGCAGCCCCAGGACCACCAGGCGTTGTACAAGGGCCGGGCGCCGTTGTACACGCGCGCACCGTGACCGAGGGTGGCGCGAGGCCATTGGGGGTGTACATGAGCGAGGAAACGCAGGAAGCACAGGAAGACCAGGAGTCGCCGGGCTCGGGCATTCCGCTCGTCTTCGGGCGGGTGCTGAAGCGGCTACGTGTCCAAGCGGCCCTGGAACGCGCCGAGTTGGGCCGCCGTACCGGTTACTCGGCCGCGACCATCACGTCGTACGAGGTGGGCAGGCGGATCCCGAACGGCAAGTTCATCCGGCAGGCGGACGAGGTGCTGGGCGCGGGCGGGTTGCTGATCGACTTCGTCGAGGACATGGAGAGGGCGCAGTATCCGGCGTTCTTCAGGGATGCGGCGGCCTTGGAGAAGCAGGCGGTCGCGCTGCACGTGTTCGCCGTACAGGCGGTGCCGGGTCTGTTGCAGACGGAGGATTACGCACGGGCGGTGTTCACGATGTGGCGGCCGGTGCTGAGTGCGGAGACGATCGAGCAGCGGGTGACGGCACGACTGGCCCGGCAGGAGATCTTCGCGCGACAACCGGCGCCCACGGTTACCTTCGTGTTGGAGGAGTCCGTTCTGTGCAGGCAACTGGGTGGACTCGTTACCTGGCGCGGCCAGTTGGAGCAGATCCTGCTGGACAGCCAGCGGCGTAACGTGGAGATTCAGGTCATGCCGAATGACCGTGAGGAGCATGGGGCGCTCGACGGTCCATTCACCTTGATCGAGACGACGAAAGGGCGCAGGATCGCCTACGTGGAGGCGCACAAGCACAGCCGCCTCTTCACTGACCGCTCGACGGTCAGGGAGGCGGAGGAGCAGTACGGTCTCCTGCGCGCGCAATCCCTGACACCACGTCAGTCGGTAGCATTCGTAGAGAAGTTGCTGGGAGAGACATGAACGTCGAAAAGTCGTCGGACCTCATGTGGTTCACGAGCAGCTACAGCAGTGGCGATGGCGGGGAGTGCGTCCGAGTCGCCCTCGCCTGGCGCAAGTCCAGCTACAGCAGCGGGGCCGGCGGCGAATGCGTCGAGATCGCCACCTGCCCCACCACCATCCACATCCGCGACTCCAAGCAGAACCCCACCACCGCCCCCACCCTCTCCGTGCCGACGACGGCCTGGCAGGCATTCCTGGGGCTCGTACAGGCTTGAGAGAAGCACGACGGCGGGGGCGCGACGTATGGTCTGTCGCGCCCCCGCCTGTCAGTGGTGGCCGTCGGTCATGAGGGGATCTGGTCGTAGAGGGCCGTCACCTGGTCGGCGTCGAGGGTGTAGTTCCAGGCTTGGACGTCGCTGAGGGCGACTACCTGACCTACGCCGTCACCCGCCGTGCCTACCTGCCCTTCGGCCAGGACCGCGGCACCCCGCCCACGAACTGGCCCGGCGACGACGGCTACATCGGCGGCACTCCCGACACATCAACCGGCCCGGAAAACCTCGGCGCTCGCGAATACGACCCCACCACCGGCCGCTTCATCTCCGCCGACCCCGTCCTGGAGACCACATCACCCACCCAGCTCGGGGGCTACGAATACTCCGGCAACGACCCCGTCACCTACTCCGACCCCACCGGCCAAATGCTCGTCGACCCGCAATTCGGGTCATTCGGCAACGCGCATGTGCTCCAGGACTGGATGCACGACGAGGGCTACACCGACAGCCACGGCAAATCCACGCAGAAGTACCAGAACTACCTCAGTGACTACAACCGCGACTGGGACGCCTACTACTACCAGACGACGCACCCGCAGCCGAAGCCCAAGAAGAAGTCGTCCGGCACCAGCTGGACTTCCTATCTCAAGAAGGCCGCCAGCGTCGCTTACGACTACTCGGGCGCGAAGGACGTCGTCGGATGCGCGACGAACCCCACCCTCGGCGGATGCATCAAGGCGGGAACGCTCGTCCTCGGCTTCGTCGCCACCGGAGGCGAGGACGAACTCGAAGTAGCGGCACTGGAAGCAGCAGAGGACGACGGAGCGTCCGTCGCCGAGAAGGCAGCTACAGCCTGTCTGAAAAAGCCGCACAGCTTCACCGGATCCACACCGGTCCTGAAATCCGACGGCCACAGCGAGCCCATCAAGAACATCAAGGTCGGCGACAAGGTCGAAGCCACCGACCCCCAGACCGGAGTCACCGCCGCCCACACCGTCGAACGCGTCATCAAGACCACGACCGACCGCGACTTCACCAACCTCACGATCCGGACCACCAAACCCGGCAAGAACCACACCAGACCCACCAGCGCGTCCCTTACCACCACCTGGCACCACCCCTTCTGGAACGCCACCACAAACCAGTGGACCGACGCCTCCCGCCTCACCCCGGGAACCCACCTCCGCGAACCCGACGGCACCTACGCCACCGTCACCAAGATCCGCAACTACCACAGCACCGCCGTCACGTACGACCTCACCATCGCCGGCCTGCATACGTACTATGTGCTGGCGGGGGCTACGCCGGTACTCGTTCACAATTGCGCAGCTGGCGGGCGTCCTAAAGGATTGCGACCGGATCCAAATGCCGAAGGCCCCCATGTGACTTTCCGGAGGGATGCATCCACTGGAAAGGTGAATCACTATGCTGAGTGGGCCGAGCAGTCGAACCCCCGTAATCCTGCTCCCTGGGAACTGGTGAAGCGCGTCGACATGCAGGGGGTCCCTCACTATGACAAGGTCACTGGTGAAGTAATACCGACGCCCCACGTAAACCTTCCCGATGGCACTGCTAGAGCAACAGAACCATGGGAGGAGACGTGGCGGTGATTGGGAAGGAGGTGCGTCGAAATGAACGACCTGAATCTGCTGGCCAGGCTCGAAGACTGGTATGCAAGCCACTGTAATGGAGAGTGGGAGCATGGTTCTGGTATCAAAGTCGAGACTATCGACAATCCAGGCTGGCTAGTCAGTTTCGACCTTTCGGGCACAGCTGCCGAAGGCTGTGTGCTGGATCGAGTGGTGGTGGAAATATCCCAGGACCGCTGGCTTCATTATTGGTCTGATGGCCGTGTTCTTCATGCGGCAAGCGGACCTAGATGCCTGCAGGAAGCACTTAGGGTCCTCATCGATCAACTCGCGAGCTGGGAACGTTGACCCTGACTGAGTGGTTGAGGGGTAGTGGGAGAGGGGCTGGGTTCCGTTCTCCAGGGAACTTGCCAGGGGTCCGCGGACAGGTGAGTAGGTCCGCGCCGCTCGGCAATCCGCCCGTGGGCACGTCAGCTCTCCTGCGCAAGGGTGCCGTGATGATGGCAACAAGCCGTGCCCCGATGGATTCGCGACAGTAAATTGAAGCCCCGCCAGGGACATCCTGGTGGGGCTTCTGCGTGGTGGTGACGGCAGTAGTTGACGGCAACGTCAGCGGACGCGGGTTGCGCAGGTTGGTGCGTCGTCGCCTTCGGGCGTGCTGGTTTTAGCGCAGTCGAGCGCCGTGTCGAGCACGTTGATGGCGTCTCGCTGGAGGCGGAGTCGGCCGTGGACGTGGACGGTTGCGGTGACGCCGCTGTGGGAGCCGAGGGGTTCCTCGATGACGATGAGCTCGACGCCGTTCTCCAGAAGCAAGGTCGCAGTTGAGTGCCTGAGGTCGTGAAATCGGTCGGTGGCCGGCCTCGACCACCAGGGGCCGCAGCGGCAGTTGCATGTGCTGCGGCCCCTGCCGAGGACCGAGGACAAGGCGACGTTCTCCGTGTCCGGCGCGGTGCTGGGCCTGACCCCGGCGAACGCGGCCGGAATGGACCTGGCCACGCCAACCTCGACGCGATCATGGCACGGATCAACGCCATGGTCGAAGACCCAAAAACGCCGTGCACGTCGGCGCGGCGAAATCGACCCAGGACAAGCGGCGAAGCGAGCAGCGGAGCTTCGGTCCGCGCTGGACCGCCGAGGCATGCGCCACACCCAGTAGGCACAGGACGCGCCGCAGAGAGCGGAGCTGTTCAGAGTTTCTTTACTGGATCAAGGCGGCCCGCTGGCGCGGCCCGCGCGCGCTCCGGCCCTGCGGGGCCGCCGCCCGCTCCTGTCTCCGCCTCGCTGGCGACAACCCCGCCGGTCCGGGCGCGCAGCAGTCAGCAGAGCGAACCACCTGGGGCGCTGCCCCAGACCCCGGCCCTCCCTCTGAGGGGCGGCGGGACCGAGTGCGGGTGCGGCTTCGTCGGGGTGAGTGGTCGCGGATCGCGGGTGGGCTCCCTCGTCGCCCGGTTACCGGAGGCGTACCAGGAACCCCCGGGGGCCGCCAAGGCCGAGCGCACGCGTCACGGAGTGAGCCTTGGCGGCCCCCGGAGAACCCTGGTCCGGCGAAGCTGCCCGACCGACGAGGGACCCCACCCGCTCAGGCCCGGAATCTGCCGGAGGCTGACTCCGGCTGGCGGACGGCCAACTCCGAGGGCGCTCAGGACGCCAGCAGTTCGGCGACCTCGGGCACGTCGCGATAGGCCCGCAGGCGATCGAGCACGATCCGCGTGCGTTCCGCCGTGCGTTCGCTGCCGCTCTGCCCAAGGGTGAGCATCCGACCCGCCGTCTCGGCTGCGGCCTCGGGCTCGTTGGCGTCGGCGTAGGCCACCGCCAGCCAGGAAAGGTACAGCGCCAACTCCCGCGCATGGCTGGCGTCGTATCGTCCGAGCACATCCGTCAGCAGCGGCACGGCCCGCAGCGGGCGCCGCAGTTCGGTATAGACGCGGGCCTCCATGACCTGCAACTCCCCGGCGTCCATCCAGTACAGGTACGACGGAGATTCGGTGCCGGCCGAGTCCTCGGACAGCGCCTCGGCCGCCTCCCCGAGGGCGGCCATCGCCGGGCGGTCCTGCCCGGCACGGGTATGCGCCCAGGCGACACGGTCCAGGTACAGCGCGCGAGCCTTCGCCGGGGCGCCCGGACCCGCATCCTCCAGCGCGGCGCGGGCCAGTCCCACTGCGTCCGCTGTCCGGCCAGTGTTGCTCCACTGGTAGGCCAGTGAGCCCGCCACGTTCCCGGACAGCACGCCGTCCCCGGCGGCCTGCGCGGCGCTCATGCCGAGCCGATAGATGCGCTCCGCCTCGGCATGCTCCCCCGCATCGGAGGCAACCCACCCGGCGATCTGCGCCAACTCCCCGATGGCCCCGAGCAGTTCGCGCCCCACCTCTTCAGTATGTGTGCCCTCGCGGTAGAGCTTCACCGCCGCCTGCAGCTCGCGCAGGGCGGGCCCGATCAGGTCCTTGCCGTACACAACGTCATCGGCCAGCCGGAGGCCGTGGACCCGCTGGGCCAGATCGGCCACCTGCCCGGACCCGATCCGGCGGCCCGTACGAGCACACAACGGGGCCAGCGGGTCGCCCTCCGGCAGGAAGTCGGCCACGGACAGGACACGCGGCGCGGACTCGACCGGCTGAACGGCCTTCGCCACCTCCAGCATCTCGCGTGGCACCTCTAACACCCGGGCGAGGAAGGGCAGCCACTCCCGCGGAGACCGCGTCCCGATCTCCCAACGGGACACGTCATTTCGCGTCGGCGGAACGCGCCCAGGAGCAGCTTCAGCCAGAGCCTCGGCGAGCCGCCGCTGACTCCAACCACGCGCCAGACGCAGCCGCCTGACCAGTTCCCCGACCGTCTCCCGCACCCCACCAGCTTGGCAGACAGCAAGGCAGACACGCTGGCTCCTCCGCAA
The DNA here is from genome assembly GCF_040706415.1 of Streptomyces sp. NPDC048106. Classification (NCBI taxonomy): domain Bacteria; kingdom Bacillati; phylum Actinomycetota; class Actinomycetes; order Kitasatosporales; family Streptomycetaceae; genus Streptomyces; species Streptomyces sp. NPDC048106. Next base: position 266,077 of record NZ_JBEZND010000005.1, read on the forward strand.
GGTTCACGCCAGCGAGACGCTGATCAGCAACCCCGGGTCGAGTCGAGGAGAGGGCAACACGATGGCTGAGCATGCGACACCGTGGCCAGAGGGTCCCGCAGTGCAGGGGCCGCGCCTGCTGCCGTGGGCCACCGCCGAAGGGAAGCCCTGCTACCTCAGCACTGACGGCCGCGGCTACCTCGCCACCCTTGCCGACAACATCGAGTCGGTACAACTCGGTATGGTGCGGAGCTGCTGGAGTACGCCCGAGACACCACGGCCCCCGGCGCGAAGATCCTGTCGGCCACCGAATACCGCTGGTTGGCCTGCCGGCTGACCGAAGCCCTGGCTGACGCACTCCGGGTCGCCGACTCACGCGGACAACGCCTCCCGGACCTGGAGGAGGAAAAGGAGGAGGATGACGATGTCTGAAGCCACGAACACCGACGTACCGGCCCGCAGTACTGTCCGTGGCCGCTACCGCTTCCGCGAGTACCACGTGACCACCGTCCCCGACCCCCTGGCCCTGCCGACCGTCGCGGCGGAGTGCGTCACCGGCGAAGACCGCAACTGCGGTGCCACCTCCGGCACCCTGCACACCCAGGACGAGCTGACCCGCTGGATCGCCGGACACTGCGCCGCCACTGGCCACGAGCTGTACGAACAGACCACCCGTAGCCTTCTCCGTGCCGAGCCCGGCGCATGGCAGTAAAGTCCCCTGCACCATCACCACTTCAAGGTACGGCGCCAGCGCGCGGCCCCTACCGCCTGACGGCAGTAGCGACGGCAACACCCACGGATTCCCCCGCACAACCACGGACACCAGCGGAACCCGAAACCGTCGCTGATCTGCGAATACGCAGATAGAGAGGGGTCGCGTAGCACACGTACTATGTGCTGGCGGGGGCCACGCCGGTACTCGTTCATAACTGTGATGAGACGGATTATCTATACCGGGGAGTTTGGCCCGATCATCCAGACTACGAGGCTGCTATGAATGGTGACGCAGTGCCCACGGGTTGGGGGAAACCAGGACCGAAATTGACGCCTGAAGAACACAATGGCGGAGTTAAGGGACTGAGCGATCTAGTGTCCTGGACAACCAACAAGGACTTGGCCTTTCAAAGGGCCAAGGGAGGCGTCGTTCTACGCGTGCCGGCTGAGCAGTATCCGACAGTTGAGTCGCCAGACTACTTCGGCGAATCGGAAGTCTTTATAAATGATGCAGTTCGTGGCGCAGAGAGGCTGCAGTGAACGGATGAGGATCGAAGTAGCAGGAAAAGTATTCGTGGGGTTGGTCATGCAGTATCTTCTGTCTGCGGAAGTGTCTGCGGTCGAGGACTGGCGAAACCTGCTGGAAGATAAGCGCACGAAAACGCTCGCAGGGGATCTGGAGGCGAAAGAATACTGGATTGAGCTGTACGGCGCCAGGCAGGAGACTGCGTCGGCACTGGATACGGGGATGGCCAATGAGCTCCGGAGAGTTGTCGAGGAGCTGTCTAGGTTCGAAGGTGAATCCCTGGTTCTTATCATGCTCCGAAGTTCCGGATTCGGTTACATGGTATGGGCGAGTGAAGACTTTTCTTCCGTGGCTTCATGTATCCGGGTACGTGATAAAAGAACCGGTGAATAGTGGCTATCTCTGGGCCCGGCTCTGGCGCGTCGAGCCCGCGCGTTTCATCGGGGTGGTAGAGACCCGCCGCAGGTGACGGCAACGCAGCCGGACGCCCGGAGCCCCCACGAGGTACTCGCGGGGGCTCCGGCGTATTCGGGTGGGTCACAGGTGGCTGCGGCGTGCGGCGGGGTGTCAGGGGCCTCGGGGCCTCGAAGCGCGTCGCCGAGGGTGTTGATCGCCTGGCGCTGGAGGCGGGGTCGGACGTGGGCGTAGACGGCGGGGCGGTGACGCCGATGTGGGCGTGGCCGAGGAGTTCATTGATCACGACGAGTTCGACGCCCTGTTCCAGTGGAGGGTGGCCGCCGAGTGCCTGAGGTCGTGAAACCGGATGCGGCGGATTCCTGCTTGGGGGCACAGCGCGTTGAAGGCCCGGGTGAGGTTGCTGGGGCCGATCGGCTGGCCGGTGGGCGCGGTGAAGACGTAGTCACTGTCGGGCCAGGCGGTCCCGGCAGCGACTCGTTCCTGACACTGCCGCTCGCGGTGTCGGTCCAGTGAGCGGATGCACTCGGTAGGCAGGGCGATGCGGCGCTCGGAGCTGGCGGTCTTGGTGGGCAGGGTGGTCAGGCCCCGGGTGTGGGTGCGCTGGAGGGTACGGCGGATGCTGGCGGTGCCGCTGTTGAGGTCGAGGTCGCCCCAGCACAGGCCGAGCAACTCGCCTTTGCGGAGTCCGGTGCCCAGGGCGAGTTCTAACAGGGCCCTGGAGGCGGTGTCCTTCGGCGGCCTGGAGGACCTGGCGGGCCTCGACGGCGGTCAGCGGCTCGACGCGTTGGGGCCGGGTGGTAGCGGTGATGACGTTCCGGGCGACGTTGCGCGGCAGTTCGTCCTCGGGTATGGCGTGCTGGAGCCCGGCCTTGAGCACGGAGTGGACGTAGGCGACGGTGAGCGGGGACAGCCGCTTGCCGCAGCACACGCCGATCGAGCAGCAGCAGCCGTTTCCTGCGTCTTGGTCGCGTGCGCAGCACTGGCAGCGGGTGCGGAGCTGGTCGAGGAAGGCGCGGACGTCCTTGGTGGTGACCTGGCCGAGCTTCTTCCTGCCGACCGCCGAGTCACCGCGTGAGTGCCCGCCGGATCGGTCAAGACCGTTGACGGCAGTAGTGACGGCAACAACCACGAACAACCCCGGCCGAACCCGCACCTTAAGTCACGCTGTGGTCATCGAGTTCCCCGACGACGAGAGCATGCGGGTGAGTCCGGAGACGATCTGCCAGGCCATCTACGTCCAGGCCCGAGGCGGCCTGCGCCGCGAGATCGCGGTCGCACTGCGTGCGGCGAGGCTTGCGGCGGGTGCGACCGCTGAGATGGTGATGATCTCCCAGCGTCCTGCCGAGGTCGAGGACCGGGCGGTTCCCGGCCACTGGGAAGGCGATCTGATCGTAGGTCCTCGTTCACAACTGCAAACTGAGTGACTATGTCGACAGTGTTCGCAACGAACCTGGGGTGAAATCGATCGGGGAGCCGCCGCGTACAGAAATCTCCGCCCGGCCGCCGCCGATCCCCCGTCCTCCGGGATCCCGGACTGTTCGACGCGCCGCCGGGAACACGCGGCTATAGTGCCAAGACCAGCGCAAACCCCAGGGTGAGGCCCCCCCACGTGTTGACCCAGACCACCTCACGGGTGCTCGATCCGAGTGACCTCGACGCCGCGCTCGCCGTCCTCGACCGCGAGCCGGTCGTGAACGCCTTCGTGGCCGCACGCGTCCAGATCGCCGGACTCGACCCCTGGCGCCTCGGCGGCGAGATGTGGGGCTGGTACGAGCACGGCATGCTCACGTCCCTGTGCTACGCGGGCGCCAACCTGGTCCCGATCTGCGCCACCCCCCGCGCCGTGCGCGGCTTCGCCGACCGCGCCCGGCGCGCGGGCCGGCGCTGCTCCTCCATCGTCGGCCCCGCCGACGCCACCGCCGCGCTGTGGCGCCTGCTGGAACCCCACTGGGGCCCGGCCCGCGAGGTCAGGACCCGCCAGCCGCTGATGGTCACCGACCGCATGCCCGACGACATCGCCCCGGACCCCTACGTCCGCCGCGTCCGCAAGGACGAGATGGAGACGATCATGCCGGCCTGTGTGGCGATGTTCACCGAGGAGGTCGGCGTCTCCCCGCTGGGCGGTGACGGCGGCCTGCTCTACCAGGCCCGGGTCGCCGAACTCGTCGGCTCGGGGCGTTCCTTCGCCCGCCTGGGCAAGGACGGCAAGGTCCTCTTCAAGGCGGAGATCGGCGCGGCGACCAACCAGGCCTGCCAGATCCAGGGCGTGTGGGTGGCCCCCGAACACCGGGGCAAGGGCCTCGCCGCCCCGGCCATGGCGGCGGTCCTGCGCTACGCCCTGGCCGACGTGGCCCCCGTGGCCAGCCTGTACGTCAACGACTTCAACACCGCGGCGCGCCGCACGTACCGCAGGGTGGGGTTCCAGGAGATCGGCGCCTTCATGAGTGTGCTGTTCTGAACCCCGGTACCCTCCCGGCATGGACCTAGTGATCGGCCCCCTGGACCTGTCAGCCCACGTGGACGAGGCACTGGCGGTCCAAGCGGTCGCGTTCGGCCTCGGCCCGGACGAAGTCGCCGTACGGCGCCAGATCGTCCAGCGCCACATGCAGTTCCCGGGCGCCCGGGCCCTCGGCGCCACCGCCGGCGGCCTCCTCGTCGGCTTCGTCTACGGCATGCCGAACTCCCGCCACCACTGGTGGTCGACGGTCGTCGAGCCGTACCTGCGCGCGGCCGGCAACGACTCCTGGCTGGACGACTCCTTCGTGATCACCGAGCTGCACGTGCACCCGGACCACCAGAACCGGGGCATCGGCCGCCGTCTGATCACCATGATCACGGACACCGCCACCGAACCCCGCTCGATCCTCTCGGCGATCGACACCGACAGCCCCGCCCGCGGCCTCTACCACTCCCTGGGCTACGTCGACCTCGCCCGCCGCGTCCACTTCCCGAGCGCACCGCGCCCGTACGCGGTCATGGGGGCCCCGCTGCCGCTGCGCAGGCGATAACCGATTTCCGCCCTCGCGGCGAGCCCGGCTAACCTCCTATGCCATCACCGCTTATCCGGCAGGAGTACGAGAACCATGGCCAACGCACCGGTCCAGCGCATGTCCCAGTTGATGGCGAAGACGCTGCGCGACGACCCGGCGGACGCCGAGGTCCTCAGCCACAAGCTCCTCGTCCGCGCCGGCTACGTCCGCCGCACCGCCGCCGGCGTCTGGTCCTGGCTGCCGCTCGGCAAGAAGGTCCTCGCCAACGTGGAGCGCGTCGTACGCGAGGAGATGGACGCCATCGGCGCCCAGGAGGTGCTGCTCCCCGCCCTGCTGCCCCGCGAGCCCTACGACGCCACCGGCCGCTGGGACGAGTACGGCCAGGAGCTGTTCCGGCTCAAGGACCGCAAGGGCGGCGACTACCTCCTCGGCCCCACGCACGAGGAGATCTTCACCCTCCTGGTCAAGGACCAGTGCACGTCCTACAAGGACCTGCCGGTGATCCTCTACCAGATCCAGAACAAGTACCGTGACGAGGCCCGCCCCCGCGCCGGCATCCTGCGCGGCCGCGAGTTCCTGATGAAGGACTCGTACTCCTTCGACCTCGCCGACGAGGGCCTCGCCGCGTCCTACGCCCTGCACCGCCAGGCCTACCAGCGGATCTTCGAGCGCCTCGGCCTGGACTACCGCATCGTCGCGGCCACCGCCGGCGCCATGGGCGGCTCGAAGTCGGAGGAGTTCCTGGCCCCCGCCGAGGCCGGCGAGGACACCTTCGCGGACTGCCCGAACTGCGACTTCGCCGCGAACACCGAGGCGATCAACTACGCGCTCCAGCCCGTCGACGGCTCCGCCGTGCCCGCGCTGGAGGAGATCCCCACGCCCGACACCCCGACGATCGAGACGCTGGCCGCCTCGCTCGGCGTGCGGGCCTCCGACACCCTGAAGAACCTGCTGGTCAAGGTGGACGGCGAGATCGTCGCCGTGGGTGTGCCCGGTGACCGCGAGGTCGACATGGGCAAGGTCGAGGAGCACTTCGCCCCCGCCACCGTCGAGATGGTCACCGAGGCGGACTTCGCGGGCCGCCCCGACCTGGTGCGCGGCTACGTCGGCCCGCAGGGCCTCGGCGAGAAGGTGAAGTACATCGCCGACCCCCGCGTGGCCCCCGGCACCGCCTGGATCACCGGCGCCAACAAGGCCGACACGCACGCCAAGAACGTCGTCGCGGGCCGTGACTTCGAGGTCGACGAGTACGTGGACGTCGTGGTGGTCCAGGAGGGCGACCCCTGCCCCCGGTGCGGCACCGGCCTGAAGCTGGACCGCGCCATCGAGATCGGCCACATCTTCCAGCTCGGCCGCAAGTACGCCGACGCCCTCAAGCTCGACGTCCTCGGCCAGAACGGCAAGCCCGTCCGCGTCACCATGGGCTCCTACGGCATCGGCGTCTCCCGCGCCGTCGCCGCGCTCGCCGAGCAGACCGCCGACGAGCAGGGCCTGTGCTGGCCCAAGGAGATCGCCCCGGCCGACGTCCACGTGGTCGCCGCGGGCAAGGCCGTGCAGACCGAGCTGGCCCTCGACGTCGCCGACAAGCTGGCCGCCGCCGGCGTCCGCGTCCTCGTCGACGACCGCGCCGGCGTCTCCCCGGGCGTCAAGTTCACCGACGCCGAACTGATGGGCGTCCCCCAGATCCTCGTCGCCGGCCGCCGCTCGGCCGAGGGCGTCCTGGAGCTGAAGGACCGCAAGACGGGCGAGCGCGAGGAACTGTCCGTCGAGGACGCGATCGCGCGCCTGACCGCCTGACGGCCTGACCGCCTGACACCGGATCACCGCCGATGCCCCCGGGAGCCTTCCCGGGGGCATCGGCGTCCCCGGAGCGAACGGCTACTGGAGCCAACCCGCGAACTCCAGCAGCAACTCCCCGTCCTTCGGCCGCCCCACCCGCACCGCGCGGACCCCGGACTCCACCGCCCGGAACAGCGTCCACCCGCGCAACCGCTCCTGGTCCACCTCCAGCGACTCCGCGAGCCGCTTGATCCGCCGCCGGGTGATCGACGCCCCGGCGGGCGAGGCGATCAGATCCTCCACCCGGTCCCGCACCAGCCGCGCCAGATCGAAGGCGCTCTCCCCGACCACGGGGTCCGGACCCACCGCGAGCCACGGCAACCGGTCCCCGGCCAGCACCTTGCTCTGCCGGAACGTGCCGTGCAGCAACCGGTCCTCCTGCGGTGCCGCCAGCAACGCGTCCCGCGCCGCGAGCGCCGCGTCCACCAGCGGCGCCACGTCCGGGTCCCGCTCGGCCCCCGCCCGCATCGCCACCGCCTGCCGCCCGGTGCGCTCGGCGACGGTCTCGAAGACATGGTCCGCCGGCGGCCGCACCCACAGCCGCCGCAACGTGCCCGCCGCCTCCAGCAGCGCCTTCGCCTCCGGCAGCGACCGCACGGACACGTCCGGATGCAGCCGCTCCAGCAGCAGCACCCCCTCCGCACTGTCCCGCGCGTCCGACTCCAGAAGCTGTACGGCACCGCGCCCGCCCCAGTGCGCCAGCGCCGCCCGTTCGCTCTCAGGCCGGGCCCGCGGCGGGGCCAGCTTCAGCACCGCCGGGGTGCCGTCCGCCCGCCGCACCAGCAGCACCAGGCTGCTGCGGCCGCCCGGCACCTGAACCCGCTCGACGGTCAACTCCCGCCGCTCCACGGCCCGTTCGGTCACCTCGGGCAGCCGGGCGAGCCAGTCGTCCCCGGCCGGTGCCGTCTCCCCGAGCGCCCGCACCAGGCGCCGCGGCGGTTCGAAAGCCATGCGCGAGCCGTTCCCTTCCTCGTCAATCCCGATGAATGCCGTGAGCCCGTGGATCCCGTGAGCCCGTGAGCCCCGTGGCCCTCGTGCGTCAGCCGTACGACGCGCTCAGCGGCCCGTCGGCGCCGACCCGGACGGCGCCGCACCCGCGGCCCCGGCCCCCGTCCCCGTTTCCGTCCCGGCTCCCGGCCCCGTTCCCTCGCCCGCCCGCTCGGCGAGTCCCGGGAAGGCTACGCTCTGTCCGCTCCAGCCCACCGCCCGCACCGCGGCCTCCCGCAGCGCCCCCGCGGCCGAGGCGCGTCGCGCGCCGGCCGACGAGCGCACCAGGTCCGCGTAGACCCCGGCCACCCGCTCCTCCAACTGCGCGGCGAGCCGCACCGCGTCGGCCGGGCCGCGCACCGTGAACGGCAGGGTGTAGGCCGCGCTCGCCGCCACCGGACGGCCGCCCAGGTCCCGCACCTCACGGGCCAGCGCGTCCCGCCGGGCCCGGTGGGCGTCGTACGCCGCCTTCGCGTCGGTGCGGCGCCGGTCGTCGACGCGGCCGCCGACGACGCCGTACCCGTACACCGCCGCGTGCTCCGCAGCCAACGCGGCCTGGAGGGCGGCCAGTTCGGTCTTGCCGGATCCGTCGCTCACTTCGTGGCCCCCGTCGTCAGCAGGTACGCGTGCGCGGCCCCGGCCGCCGCCGCCGAGGCCAGCAGCCGCGCCGGCTCGCCCGGCAGGTCCAGCAGCGCCTTGGCCCGCTGGTCGGCGAGCGTCCGCTCGGCGGCGGCCAGCGAGGCGAGGGCGTCCTTCTCGGTCGCCGGCACGGGGGCCGGCGAGGCGGCGGGGGAGGCGGAACGGGTCGCCGAGGGGGTGGCCGTGGGGGTCGTGCCCTCCGTGAACGCGGTGACGTGCGCGGCGACCTGGGAGCGCAGCGGACGCAGCCGCTCCGCGAGGCCCGGGAACGCGGCGAGCACGGCGTCGTAGCGTGCCAGCAGGGCCTTGCTGTCACCGGCGGCCCGCGCCTGTGCCCGCGCGGTGGCCGAGGGGCGCTCGCCGCCGGAGTCCGGACCGGTCGTGCAGCCCGCCAGCAGGGCGGCGCCGGCGGCCGAGGCGAGCAGGGTTCTTCTGCGCGGCCCCGAGGGGATGCGCGGTGGCGACGGATACGGCACGGCAGACGTCCTCGGGGAACTCGTACGACAAGAAGAGCGGCGATCGGGGGCACGCCCGTGATCACCGTACCCGCGCACGTGTCCGATACCACTCACCGGCACCGCCCGGCCTCACCTGCCCCGCGCCGGGTTGTCCACAGGTGGACGGCAACACACCTTGCGACCGGATACCCTTTGACCAGACACGCGACCCATCCCACAACAGCACACGCGGCCGAGGAGTCACCCGGATGAGCACCACCCAGAGCGAGAGGCTGCGAGAGCTGCTGGAACCGCTCGTCGCCTCTCAGGGGCTGGATCTCGAAGAGATCGCTGTCGACTCCGTCGGACGCAAGCGGGTGCTGCGCGTGGTCGTCGACTCCGACGCCGGAGCGGACCTGGACGCGATCGCCGATGTGAGCCGTGCGCTCTCGGCGAAGCTGGACGAGACCAACGCGATGGGCGACAGCGCGTACGACCTGGAGGTCGGAACCCCCGGCGCGGAGCGCCCCCTCACCGAGCACCGGCACTTCGTGCGCGCGGTCGACCGCCTCGTGAAGTTCCAGCTCACCGAGGGCGGCGACCTGGTCGCGCGGATCCTGACCGTGGACGAGGAGGGCCTCGACGTCGAGGTGCCCGGCGTCAAGGGCCGCAAGGCCACCACCCGCCGCCTCGCCTTCCCGGAGATCGCGAAGGCGCGCGTGCAGGTCGAGTTCAACCGCAAGGACAAGAAGGACAAGGAAGAGGAGGAGGCGTAGCCGTGGACATCGACATGAGCGCCCTGCGGGGCTTGGTCAGGGAGAAGGAGATCTCCTTCGACCTGCTGGTCCAGGCGATCGAGTCGGCCCTCCTCATCGCCTACCACCGCACCGAGGGAAGCCGCCGACACGCGCGCGTGGAGCTCAACCGGCAGACCGGGCATGTGACCGTGTGGGCGAAGGAGGACCTGGAGGAGGGGCAGGAGCCGCGCGAGTTCGACGACACCCCCTCGGGCTTCGGCCGCATCGCCGCCACCACCGCCAAGCAGGTGATCCTCCAGCGTCTGCGCGACGCCGAGGACGACGCGACGCTCGGCGAGTACGCGGGGCGTGAGGGCGACATCGTCACCGGCGTGGTCCAGCAGGGCCGCGACCCGAAGAACGTGCTGGTGGACATCGGCAAGCTGGAGGCCATCCTGCCGGTGCAGGAGCAGGTGCCCGGCGAGACCTACCCGCACGGCCAGCGCCTGCGGTCGTACGTCGTCCGGGTCGCCAAGGGCGTGCGCGGACCCTCCGTGACCCTCTCGCGCACCCACCCGAACCTGGTGAAGAAGCTCTTCGCCCTGGAGGTGCCGGAGATCGCCGACGGCTCGGTGGAGATCGCGGCCATCGCCCGCGAGGCCGGCCACCGCACCAAGATCGCGGTCCGCTCCACCCGCTCGGGTCTGAACGCCAAGGGCGCCTGCATCGGCCCCATGGGCGGCCGGGTGCGCAACGTGATGGGCGAGCTGAACGGCGAGAAGATCGACATCGTCGACTGGTCGGACGACCCGGCCGAGATGGTGGCGAACGCCCTGTCACCCGCTCGGGTGAGCAAGGTGGAGGTCGTGGACCTCGCCGCCCGCTCCGCCCGGGTGACCGTGCCGGACTACCAGCTTTCGCTGGCGATCGGCAAGGAGGGGCAGAACGCCCGCCTCGCCGCCCGGCTCACCGGCTGGCGCATCGACATCCGGCCCGACACCGAGCAGCCGGCGGAGTAGGCGCGCCGCAGCGAGGGAATGAATCCGGGCCGCAAGCGGCTTGGATTACGACAACAACCGTTCGATCTTTCCCCCGAAGGGGTGAGGTCGGTGCGGGGAGGTAGACTTAGCCGTGTCTGGCCGGACGCACACCGGAGCATGCCCTGAACGCACCTGTGTGGGGTGCCGGGAGCGGGCGGCCAAGAACGATCTCGTGCGGATCGTGATGATCGAGGACGAATGTGTCCCCGATCCTCGCGGTACGCTGCCCGGCCGGGGTGCGTATGTGCATCCCGCCCTGGCCTGTCTCGACCAGGCGGTACGCCGCCGGGCGTTGCCGCGGGCACTGCGCGCCCCGGGAGCGCTCGACACAAAGGCGTTGCGCCGACACGTCGAGCAGGCAACAGTTGCCGAGCAGGCAACGCCGTAAGACATGCCGTACGGAACACCGTGCGGTCTGGTACCTCGCGAGTCGAAAGCAGGTCGAGATTGCGATGAGCACTCGATGAGTACGCGATGAGTACGCCCATGAACTAGCGACGGTCCGGCTTCACCCGGACCTCAAAGGAGCGAAGTGGCTAAGGTCCGGGTCTACGAACTCGCCAAGGAGTTCGGTGTCGAGAGCAAGGTCGTCATGGCCAAGCTCCAGGAACTCGGTGAATTCGTCCGTTCGGCGTCTTCGACCATCGAAGCGCCGGTTGTACGCAAGCTGACCGACGCCTTCCAGGGTGGTGGCAGCGGCAAGTCCGCCAAGCCCGCCCCGCGCAAGGCCTCCCCCAAGCCCGCCGCGCCCTCTCCGGCGCAGGCGGCTCGTCCGGGTGCCCCGAGGCCGGCGGCCCCCAAGCCCCCGGCGCCCGCCGCCCCGCAGCCGGCGGCCCCGTCGGCTCCCGCGGCGTCCGCGCCCGCCCCGGGTCCGCGTCCGGTTCCGGGTCCCAAGCCCGCGCCGCGTCCGGCCCCGGCCGCCCCGGAGTTCACCGCTCCGCCGGCCGCCCCGGCAGCTCCGGCCGCCCAGACCCCGCAGGCCCCGGCCGCGCAGGGTCCGCGTCCCGGCGCCCGTCCCGGTGCCCCCAAGCCCGGTGGCCGTCCGGCCCCCGGTCAGGGTCAGGCCCGTCCGGGCCAGGGCGCGCCGCGTTCCGGTGGCCAGGCCCCGCGTCCGGGTGCCCGTCCGTCCGGTCCGCGTCCGGGTAACAACCCCTTCACCTCCGGCGGCTCCACCGGCATGGCGCGCCCGCAGGCGCCCCGTCCGCAGGGTGGTCCGCGTCCCGGCGGCGCCCCCGGTGCCGGTCCCCGTCCGCAGGCGCCCGGCGCCCAGGGCGGCGGTCCGCGTCCGCAGGCTGCCGGCGGTGCCCGTCCGACTCCGGGCTCGATGCCCCGTCCGCAGGGCGGCGCTCCGCGTCCGGGCGGCCCGCGTCCGAACCCCGGCATGATGCCGCAGCGTCCCGCTGCCGGCCCGCGTCCCGGCCCCGGCGGCCGTGGTCCGGCCGGTGCCGGTCGTCCCGCTGGCGGTGGCGGCGGCGGTCGTCCCGGCTTCGCCGGTCGCCCCGGTGGCGGTGGCGGCGGTGCCCGTCCGGGCGGTGGCGGCGGTTTCGCCGGTCGTCCCGGTGGCGGTGGCGGCTTCGGCGGCGGCCCCGGTGGCGGCGGTCGTCCCGGCTTTGGTGGCCGTCCCGGCGGTCCCGGTGGCCGTGGTGGCACGCAGGGCGCCTTCGGTCGTCCCGGCGGTCCCGCGCGTCGTGGCCGCAAGTCGAAGCGGCAGCGTCGCCAGGAGTACGAGGCGATGCAGGCCCCGAGCGTCGGCGGCGTGATGCTGCCGCGCGGCAACGGCGAGACCATCCGTCTCTCCCGCGGCGCGTCGCTCACCGACTTCGCGGAGAAGATCAACGCCAACCCGGCGTCCCTCGTCGCGGTCATGATGAACCTCGGCGAGATGGTCACCGCGACGCAGTCCGTCTCCGACGAGACGCTGCTGCTCCTCGCCGGCGAGATGAACTACACGGTTCAGATCGTCAGCCCCGAGGAGGAGGACCGCGAGCTGCTCGAGTCCTTCGACCTGGAGTTCGGCGAGAACGAGGGCACCGAGGAAGACCTGGTCGTCCGTCCGCCGGTCGTGACCGTCATGGGTCACGTCGACCACGGTAAGACCCGGCTGCTCGACGCCATCCGCAAGACGAACGTCATCGCGGGCGAGGCCGGCGGCATCACCCAGCACATCGGTGCCTACCAGGTCGCGACCGAGGTCAACGGCGAGGACCGGGCGATCACCTTCATCGACACCCCGGGTCACGAGGCGTTCACCGCCATGCGTGCCCGTGGTGCCCGGTCGACGGACATCGCCATCCTGGTCGTCGCGGCCAACGACGGCGTCATGCCGCAGACGGTCGAGGCCCTGAACCACGCCAAGGCGGCCGAGGTGCCGATCGTGGTCGCGGTCAACAAGATCGACGTCGAGGGCGCCGACCCGACCAAGGTGCGCGGTCAGCTGACCGAGTACGGCCTGGTGGCCGAGGAGTACGGCGGCGACACCATGTTCGTCGACATCTCCGCCAAGCAGGGTCTGCACATCGACAGCCTCCTGGAGGCGGTCGTCCTCACCGCGGACGCGGCGCTGGACCTCCGTGCCAACCCGGACCAGGACGCGCAGGGCATCGCGATCGAGTCCCGCCTGGACCGCGGCCGCGGTGCGGTCGCCACGGTCCTGGTGCAGCGAGGCACCCTGCGGGTCGGCGACACCATGGTGGTCGGCGACGCGTACGGCCGTGTCCGCGCGATGCTGGACGACAGCGGCAACACCGTCGCCGAGGCCGGCCCGTCGACGCCGGTCCAGGTCCTGGGTCTGACCAACGTCCCGGGCGCCGGCGACAACTTCATCGTGGTCGAGGAGGACCGTACGGCCCGCCAGATCGCGGAGAAGCGTGCCGCTCGCGAGCGCAACGCGGCCTTCGCGAAGCGCACGCGCCGCGTGTCCCTGGAGGACCTGGACAAGGTGCTCAAGGCCGGCGAGATCCAGCAGCTGAACCTGATCATCAAGGGTGACGCTTCCGGTTCGGTCGAGGCCCTCGAGTCCTCGCTGCTCCAGCTGGACGTCGGCGAAGAGGTCGACATCCGCGTCCTGCACCGCGGTGTCGGTGCGGTCACGGAGTCCGACATCGACCTGGCCATGGGTTCCGACGCCATCGTCATCGGCTTCAACGTCCGTGCGGCCGGCCGTGCCGCGCAGATGGCGGAGCGCGAGGGCGTGGACGTCCGGTACTACTCGGTCATCTACCAGGCGATCGAGGAGATCGAGGCGGCCCTCAAGGGCATGCTCAAGCCGGAGTACGAAGAGGTCGAGCTGGGTACGGCGGAGATCCGCGAGGTCTTCAAGTCGTCCAAGCTGGGCAACATCGCCGGTGTCCTCATCCGCTCCGGCGAGGTGCGCCGCAACACCAAGGCCCGCCTCATCCGAGACGGCAAGGTGGTCGCGGAGAACCTCAACATCGAGGGTCTGCGTCGCTTCAAGGACGACGTCACCGAGATCCGCGAAGGCTTCGAGGGTGGTATCAACCTCGGAAACTTCAACGACATCAAGGTCGACGACGTCATCGCGACGTACGAGATGCGCGAGAAGCCGCGGGTGTAACCCGGCTGACGGTTCACGCTGGCCGACGGGACGTGTCCTGTCGGCCGGCGTGGCCGTTCCCGGGCCTTCGCCTTCGGCCCCCCCGGTCGGCCATCGGGCCCCCTTGGCCGACCCCGTGAATTCTTGTTGCCGGACGGCTCGTGGCCTCCTGGTCCCGAGCCGGTCCGGCGGGGCCTCTTGGCCGCACCGAAACCCTGTCGAGCCGACGACGGGTACGCGGTACCGTTTCTTGATGTCCCCGGCCGTCCGGCCCAGGGGCCATCGATCCCGTACCGGCGGGTGAACCGGCAACACACATGTACGTGGGGACTCTGTCCTTCGACCTCCTCCTCGGCGACGTCCACTCGCTGAAGGAGAAGCGCTCCGTCGTCCGCCCGATCGTCGCCGAACTCCAGCGGAAGTACGCCGTGAGCGCGGCGGAGGTGGATCACATGAACCTCCACCGACGGACGATCATCGGCCTCGCCATGGTCTCCGGAGACGCGGCGCACCTCACGGACGTACTGGACCGGTGTGAACGGCTGGTCGCCGCCCGCCCCGAGGTGGAGCTGCTGTCCGTACGACGCCGCTTCCACGGCGACGACGACTGACACAAACCACAGAACAAAGACCAAGGAAAGAACGGGAGCTGGACCAGTGGCCGACAACGCGCGGGCGAAAAGGCTGGCGGACCTCATCCGAGAGGTGGTGGCCCAGAAGCTGCAGCGCGGGATCAAGGACCCGCGGCTCGGCTCGCACGTCACCATCACGGACACCCGGGTCACGGGTGACCTGCGGGAGGCGACCGTCTTCTACACGGTGTACGGGGACGACGAGGAGCGCGAGGCCGCCGCGGCGGGCCTGGAGAGCGCCAAGGGCATCCTGCGCTCCGAGGTGGGCCGTGCGGCCGGGGTGAAGTTCACCCCGACCCTGACCTTCGTCGCGGACGCCCTGCCGGACACCGCCCGGACCATCGAGGACCTCCTCGACAAGGCCCGGCAGTCCGACGCCAAGGTGCGGGAGACCTCCGCGGGCGCCAACTACGCGGGCGGCGCGGACCCCTACCGCAAGCCGGCGGACGACGAGACGGACGGCGACGCCGCGGAATGACGCAGAAGCACACCACGCCCGACGGCCTTGTCATCGTCGACAAGCCGTCGGGCTTCACTTCGCACGACGTGGTCGCCAAGATGCGCGGGATCGCCAGGACCCGCCGGGTCGGCCACGCGGGCACCCTCGACCCGATGGCGACCGGTGTCCTGGTCCTCGGCGTCGAGCGCGCCACCAAGCTCCTCGGTCACCTCGCACTGACCGAGAAGGAGTACCTGGGCACCGTCCGCCTGGGCCAGACCACCCTCACCGACGACGCCGAGGGCGAGATCACCTCGTCCACCGACGCCTCCAAGGTGACCCGGGAGGCCATCGACGCCGGCATCGCCAAGCTGTCCGGCGACATCATGCAGGTGCCGTCCAAGGTCAGCGCCATCAAGATCGACGGCGTACGGTCGTACAAGCGGGCCCGCGAGGGCGAGGAGTTCGAGATCCCGGCCCGGCCGGTGACCGTCTCCTCCTTCACGGTGTACGACGTCCGGGACGCCGTCGCCGAGGACGGCACCGCGGTGCTGGACCTGGTCGTCTCCGTCGTCTGCTCCTCCGGCACCTACATCCGCGCGCTCGCCCGCGACCTCGGCGCCGACCTGGGCGTCGGCGGCCACCTCACCGCG
The DNA here is from genome assembly GCF_040706415.1 of Streptomyces sp. NPDC048106. NCBI lineage: Bacteria > Bacillati > Actinomycetota > Actinomycetes > Kitasatosporales > Streptomycetaceae > Streptomyces > Streptomyces sp. NPDC048106. The sequence goes on from NZ_JBEZND010000005.1 coordinate 281,659, forward strand.
CTGCGCCGCACGCGCGTGGGGCCGTACAAGCTCGACGCGGCGAAGACGCTGGACCAGCTCCAGCAGGAGCTGACCGTGATGCCGATCGCCGAGGCCGCCACGGCCGCCTTCCCGCGCTGGGAGGTGGACGCCCGGCGCGCCCGGCTGCTGCTGAACGGGGTGCGCCTGGAGATGCCCGACGAGTACGCGGACGCCGGTCCCGTCGCCGTGTTCGACCCCGAGGGCCGCTTCCTGGCGCTCGTGGAGCTGTCCAAGGGCAAGGCCAAGAGCGTGGCCGTCTTCGGCTGAGCGAGGGCCCCTGCCGTGGAGCGGCGGCCGGCACGGGGCGCGCCCCTGCCGCCGCTCCACGGTCCCCCCTCTTCCCCCACCCCTAGGGTTATCCAGCCGCTCCCGTCTATTCACCCGTCCGGGCAGGCGCTCGGAGTGAACGGGGGGAGCGGAAGGGGGCGCGTTCTCCGACCGTCCCGCCCCGCCGATCATCACCCGCCTACCGTCGCCACAGGTAAGGGCAAGGGCGGGAAGGCAAGACGATGACGGCAGGAGACCCGCGAACCGACGGCGCCGGCGGGGCCACGGCGCACGGCACGGGTGACATGACGGACGCGGCGGGACCGGCGGGCGACCCCATGCGCGGGGCGCGGGGCGCGAGAGTGCTCACAGTCCCCCGTCCGCACGCGGCGCGCGTCCCCGGCGTACGCCGTCCCGATGACGCCCCCCTGCCGGGCGCCCGCACCACCGACCCCTTGGTCCGGATCCTCGACCCCGCCGGTCACCCCCGCGGCGTCGGATTCCTCGCCGACCACCACGGCACCCTCCTCACCAGCCACGAAGCCGTCGACGGCCTCGACCGGCTGATGCTGCGCGCCGGGGACCGCACCCGCGTGGTCGCCGCCGAGGACGTGACCCGGCTGCCGGGCCGGAACCTGGCGCTGGTGCGCGCCGAGGGCCTGGACGTGCCGCCGCTGCCGCTGAGCGTCCGGGAAGGCGTCGAGACCGGCACCTACGTGCGGGTCGCCGCCGGGTGCTGGCGCGAGGCACGGGTGCTGGCCGCCACCGAGGTCTCCTACGGCCGCCACCTCATCGGCGACGCGCTGGAGCTGGCCATCGGGACGGCGGGCCGGGACGCGCTGCGGCCCGGGGGCGGAGCGACCGGCGGACCGGTGGTGGACGCCCGCACGGGCGCGGTCCTCGGCGTCCTCGGCACCGTCCTGCGCGCCCCCCACCGCGAAGCCGGCTTCGCGGCGTTGCCGATCGCCGCCGACGGTCCCCTCGCCGACCTGCTCGCCCGCAACGCGGCCACCGTGCCCGCCTACGGCGCCGACCTCAACCTCGCCGGGGTCCTGGAGCTGACCGCCACCTCGGTGGGCCAGGACGGCCCGCCGAGGGCGCTGGTGCAGCCGGTCGAACGGGAGTCGGTGGCCGGGGCGCTGGCCGACTTCATGGCCGGCGAGCGGTGCGTGCTCGGCCTCGTCGGCGCCCCGGGCAGCGGTCGTACGACGGAACTCGCGGCGTTCGCCGCCCGCCGCGACCGGGCGGCCGCGCCGACGCTGTGGCTGCGCGGCGCCGACCTTGAGGAGAGCGACCACTCGGTGGCCGACGCGGCGCGCCGCGCCCTGGACCGGGCCGCCCGGATCGTCGCCGCCGCCCGCCACCTCGACCCCTCCGGCCTCGGCGATCTCACCCCCGAACACCTCGCCGCCCGCGCGGGCCGCCCCCTCGTGCTCCTCCTCGACGGCCCCGAGGAGATGCCCGCCGCCCTGGCCCACCGCCTCCCCGAGTGGACCGAGGGCACCCTCGCCTGGCTCCGGGAGACCGGCGCCCGCCTGGTGGTGGCCTGCCGGGAGGAGTACTGGGAGCACGCCGCGTTCCCCCCGGAGGCCGCCCAGGCGACGGGACTCGGCGACCTCGACGCCGACGAGGCCGGCAGGGCGCGGGCACGGTACGGGATCCCCGAGGGCCTGCTCACCGGGACCGACGCCCGGCATCCGCTCACCCTGCGGCTGCTGTCCGAGGTGTGGGCCGTGCTGCGGGCGGCGCCGTTCACCGGCCCCGTCGACCGGCACGAGGTGTTCGCGGCCCACCTCGACCTCATGTGCCTGCGCGTCGCGGTGCGGCTCGCCGCCGAGCACGGGCTGCGCGGCACCGCCGTACGGCGGCTGGCCGCGCGGGTCGCCGGGCAGGTGCACGAGGCCGCCCGGCGGGCCCTCGGACCGGGGCAGGGGGAGCTGGACCGGGCGTCCTTCGAGGCGGTGTTCCCCTGGGGGCCGGCCCCCGACCGGCTCGGCGGCGGCACCGGCTGGGCCGCCGCGGTGCTCGCCGAGGGCCTGCTCGTCCCGGCCGGCCGCGGCTACCGCTTCGCCCACGAGGAACTGGCCGACTGGCTCCAGGGCATGCACCTCGACCTGGACGAGGCCGTGCACGCCCTGGTGCACCGCGCCCGCGACCCGAGGGCGGGGGAGGCCGTGGTGCCCGTGCCGAGGCACCGCGTCGGGCCGGTCGTGCAGGCCCTGCTGCACCTCGGCCGGGGGCAAGGCTCCCGTCAACTCGCCTTTCGGCTGCGTGAGTTGGTGGACGCCCTGGACCTGGACACCGGCTCCTGGTGGGCCGCCCGGCTGCTCGCCGGGACGCTGCTGAAGGTGCCGGACGCGACGCCGTACACCGAGGTGCTGCGGCTGCTCGCCGAGCGCATCGTGGCCTGGCGGCGCGAACTGCGGCCGGTGCCGGGCGAGTTCGGCCCCGCCTTCTGGACCGCCCTGCCCGTGCCCGCCGCCGAGCGCCTGGACCTGCTGCGCCGGCTCGTCCTCGCCGACCCGGCGGCGGGCACGCCGGGCGAGCGGTACCTCGACGCCGTGGCCCGGCTGCTGGCCGCCGCGCCCGATGCCGTACAGCCGTACCTGACGCGGTGGTTCGAGGACGAGCGGCCGTTGCCCGCGGCCCCGCACGCCACCGTGGCGACCGCCGCGCAGGCCCTGCTGCACACCCACCGGCGCGGCGCCCTGGACGCGTTGACGGAGGCGCTGGCCGCGAGCAGCCACCCGCACGCGCGGGAGCTGCTCACCGCGCTCGCCGAGGAGGAGCCGTCGGCGCTGTGCCGGGCCGTCGACCGCTGGGCACACGACGAGCGGCCCGCCCGGCACACGGCCGCGGTGACGCTCGCGCTGCGCGCCGCCCCGCATCTGCGCACGGCCGCCGACCGTGAGCTGCTGTGCCGCGGCGCGGACGCCGTGCTCGCCCGCCCCGCCGACCACGCCCTGCACGGCGGCGCCCACGCCCTCCTGGCCGGCCCTCCGGGCACCCGCGAACGGCACCTGACCGAGGCGCTGCGCCACTTCGCCGACGGCGACCCGCTCATCCCCGCGACCGCCCTGCTCCCCGCCCTGAGCACCCACCCGGAACCGGTCCTGGATGCCTTCCGGGCCCGGCTGCGCGGCCCGCACCGGGAGGCGGCCGATTGCCCGCACCGCCTCCTCGCCGACGTCACGACCCCCGCCCTCGCCCGCGCCGCCGCGACCCTGCTGCGGGAAGCGGTGCGACCGCACCCGGAGACCGCCGGACGCGTCGCCACCGCCACAGGCCGCCGCCTGGACCACGGCCCCAGCGCCCGCCCGGTGCTGTTTCCCCTGGTCACCGGCCTGCTCAGGGACGGCCCCGAACCGCTGCGGGCCGCCCTCGCCACCATCCTCGCCGCCTCCGGTGCGCCCGCCTCCCGCCCGCTGCGCCGCGAACTCCTGGACTTCCTGCTCGGCCGCGAGCGGGAACCGTCCGTCCTGGTCGCCGTCCTGCACGCGGCGGCCTCCGAGACGGGACCGGCGGACGCGCCGGCGGACGTGCCGGCGGACGGTGTCCGCGGTCTCGTCCACCGCACCGGACTGCTCCTCGGCCGCACCCCCGAGGGCGCCACCCGCTTCGACCGCGCCCTGGTCGACCTCGGCCGGCACGTCCCCGGCTTCGCCACCCGGATGACCCGCTGGCTCGCCGACACTCCCGACGAGTGGGCCGCCGTGGTGGGCCCCAGTACCCGCCGCACCCTGGAGAACCTCGCGGGCGCGCGAGTACCCGCCTGACACCGCCCCTGAGCTGCCACGGCGAACGTGCGCCCGGTCACAGCACCCCTACCGATGCGGGCCCCGGGCACCCGGCATGGCACCCTTAGACCTGCACAATCGTCAAGGTAGACACGGACACGGGTTCGAGGAGCGGTCACAGTGCAGCGCTGGCGTGGCTTGGAGGACATCCCCGAGGACTGGGGGCGCAGCGTCGTCACCATCGGTTCCTACGACGGTGTCCACCGAGGCCACCAGCTGATCGTCAAGCACGCCGTCGACCGCGCCCGCGAGCTGGGCGTCCCGGCCGTCGTGGTCACCTTCGACCCGCACCCCAGCGAGGTCGTGCGCCCCGGCAGCCACCCGCCGCTGCTCGCCCCGCACCACCGCCGCTGCGAGCTGATGGCCGAACTGGGCGTCGACGCGGTGCTGATCCTCCCCTTCACCAGCGAGTTCTCCAAGCTGTCGCCCGCCGATTTCGTGGTCAAGGTCCTGGTGGACAAGCTGCACGCCAAGGCGGTCGTGGAGGGCCCGAACTTCCGCTTCGGCCACAAGGCGGCGGGCAACGTCGAGTTCCTCGCCGAGCAGGGCAAGGTCTACGACTTCGAGGTCGAGGTCATCGACCTGTACGTGTCCGGCGCGGCGGGCGGCGGCCTGCCGTTCTCCTCGACCCTGACCCGGCGCCTGGTCGCCGAGGGCGACGTCGAGGGCGCCCGCGAGATCCTGGGCCGCCCGCACCGGGTGGAGGGCGTCGTCGTCCGCGGCGCCCAGCGCGGTCGCGAGATGGGCTTCCCCACCGCGAACGTCGAGACGCTGCCGCACACCGCCATCCCCGCCGACGGCGTGTACGCCGGTTATCTGCACGCCCAGGGCGAGGCCATGCCGGCCGCGATCTCGGTGGGCACCAACCCGCAGTTCGACGGCACCGAGCGCACGGTGGAGGCGTACGCCATCGACCGCGTCGGCCTCGACCTGTACGGGCTGCACGTCGCCGTCGACTTCCTCGCCTACGTGCGCGGCCAGGCGAAGTTCGACTCGCTGGAGGCGCTGCTCGAACAGATGGCGGTGGACGTGAAGCGGTGCCGGGAGCTCGTGGCCGCGGAGCGGTAGCCCCTGCTCGCTGCCCGTTTCTTGCTTCCGTTCTTGTTCCGTCACGACGGTGAAGGGCGGCCGGTGCGTGGAGCACCGGCCGCCCTTTCGTCATGCCGCGAGCGGCGCTACGGCTGCTGCGGGGGCTGCGGGGGCTGCCCCTGGGGGTAGGGCTGGCCGGGGTACGGCTGGCCCTGCTGAGGGGGGTACGGCTGCTGTCCGGGCTGTCCCTGCTGGGGCGGGTAGGGCCCCGGGGCCTGGGGCGGATAGGGCTGCCCCTGCTGTCCGGGGTACGGCTGGCCGGGACCGGGCTGGCCGGGGTACTGCTGGCCCGGAACCTGCGGGTACGGCTGGCCCGGCATCTGGTGGCCCGGCATCGGCGGGGCGGCCACCGGCGGCGGGTTGCCGTCGCTGGTCCACAGCCCGTGCGCCTGCTGGTGCCGCACGAAGTCCTCGGCGATCATCGCGGCCAGGTTGAAGTACGCCTCGCGGGTGCGCGGCCGCATCATGTCGAGGTCCACCTCGGCACCGGCGGCCAGATGCTCGTCGAAGGGCACGACCACGACCCCGCGGGTGCGGGTCTCGAAGTGCGACACGATGTCCTCGACCTTGATCATCTTTCCGGTCTCGCGGACGCCGGAGATCACGGTCAGCGAGCGGGAGACCAGGTCGGAGTACCCGTGCGCGGCCAGCCAGTCCAGCGTCGTACTGGCGCTGGACGCGCCGTCCACGGACGGCGTGGAGATGATGATCAGCTGGTCGGCGAGGTCGAGCACCCCGCGCATGGCGCTGTACAGCAGGCCGGTGCCGGAGTCGGTGAGGATGATCGGGTACTGGCGGCCGAGCACGTCGATCGCGCGCCGGTAGTCCTCGTCGTTGAACGTGGTCGAGACGGCCGGGTCCACGTCGTTGGCGATGATCTCCAGACCGGAGGGCGCCTGCGAGGTGAACCGGCGGATGTCCATGTACGAGTTCAGGTAGGGGATCGCCTGGACGAGGTCGCGGATGGTGGCCCCGGTCTCCCGGCGCACCCGTCGGCCGAGGGTGCCGGCGTCCGGGTTGGCGTCGATGGCGAGGATCTTGTCCTGCCGCTCGGTGGCGAGGGTGGAGCCGAGCGCGGTGGTCGTGGTGGTCTTGCCGACACCGCCCTTGAGGCTGATGACCGCGATCCGGTAGCAGGACAGCACCGGCGTGCGGATCAGCTCCAGCTTCCGCTGCCGCTCGGCCTCCTCCTTCTTGCCGCCCAGCTTGAACCGGGACCCGGCCGCCGCGGGCCGCCCGCTCTTCGCCTTCTGCCGGCGGTTGTTCAGCAGCCGGTCCGAGGAGAGTTCCACGGCCGCCGTGTAACCCAGCGGCGCGGCACCGGGGTTGGTGGGCTGCCGCTGGTCGTGCTGGATCGGCTGCGGCCAGGCGGCCCCGGCGCGGGGGTCGACGGGGGGCTGGGGGGTGTGGGGCTGCGGGGCCTGCGGAGCCTGCTGGGCTTGCTGGTCCTGCTGAGGGAAGCCGTAGCCGCCCTGCTGCGGAGGGTTGTTGGGCTGGGGGAAGCCGTAAGCGCCTTGCTGGGCGGGGTTGTTGGCGTTGTTGGCCGGGCCGGGCTGCGGGAAACCGTAGCCGGTGGAGGGGGTGGGGGGCTGGGGCTGCACCTGGGGCTGGGGCTGGGGCGCCGGGGGCTGCGGGAAGCCGTAACCGCCGGCGACCGGGCCGCCGCCCTGGTGCGGCTGAGGGGGCTGGCCGGACTGGTTCGGCTGGTTCCAGACCGCGGGGGCGGGCTGCGGCGCCTGCGGCTGGAACGGCGGCTGCTGCGGCGCGGGCTGCTGCGGTCCGGCCTGCTGCGGCAGGGGCTGCTGGGGTCCCGGCTGCTGCGGCATGGGCTGCTGCGCGGGCCACTGGTTCGCCGGGGCCGGGGCGGCGGGCTGGTACGACGGCGGCAGCGGGGGCACGCCCTGCTGCGGCGCGGGCGGGGGCGTCCACGCGGCCGGGAAGTCCTGCGGCGCCGGGGGAGCGGGCTGCGTGACGGCGTCCTGCGGGGGCGCGTCCTGGACGGCGCCCTCCGGCGCGGTGTCCGCGGCCACGCTGTTCGAGTCGGGGTTCTCGGGGACCTCGGAGGTCTCGGAGGTCTCGGGCGAGGAGTCTTCCTCGTCCCGCTCGGCGGTGGCGCCGTCTCCTTCGCCCGGCCCCTCACCCGCACCGGATTCGGCAGCGGCGGCGCCGTCCCCGGAGTCCTCCGCCTCCACCTCGGACTCGGACTCCGCCTGGGACTCGGCCTCGGTCTCGGTCTTGGGTCGGTCCTGGGCCTCGGACTCGGCGGCCGCCTTCTGCATGGCGGCGGCGCGCTCGGCGATCTCGGCCATCTCACGCTTCAGGGCGACGGCGGAGAACCGCATGGTCGCCCCGCTCTCCAGATCCCCGTTGCCGGTCTCCGGCTCGACGAGCGCGGGCGCGGGCTCGGCGGGCGCGGCCTCGGGCTGGGTGGGCTGCGCGGGCTGGACCTGCGGCTGCTGCAACTCGAACCCGTCGGGAAGCCTGGGCATCGGAACGGAGTCACCGAACGACTGCGCGGGCTGCGCCTGCGGCGGCACGGGCGGCGGCGGAGCGAACGGCGTCCCCTGCGGCGGCGTACCGACCGGCGGGGCGCCGACCGGCGGGGCGCCGACCGGCTGGGCGCCGATCGGAGGCGTACCGACCGGCTGAGCACCGACCGGCTGAGCACCCATCGGCTGAGCACCCACGGGCCGAGCGCCGATCGGCGGCGTACCGACCGGCTGAGCACCAACCGGCGGGGCACCCACCGGCGGCGTACCCACGGGCTGAGCACCCACCGGCGGCGTACCGATCGGCGGCGGCATCGCCCCCGCCTCCGGGCCAGGCGCCCCCACACCCCCCGAGGGGGAGAACGGCGGAAGCCCGGACGCGCCCGAGGCTCCCGATCCGTCGGTCCCGCCCTGCGTGCCGGTCACGCCCCCCGCGCCACCGATCGAACCGCCGGAACCCGCGCCGCCGGACGCGTTCTGCGTGTACCAGGCGGGGGGAGCGTAGTCGATGGTGAACTCGCCGGTGGTCTCGACGGCCTCCGCGTCGGGCTGGTCATCGCCGGGTGTGGCCCAGCCCCCGCGCATCCCGTCCCGATCGCTGCTCACAGTTCCTCCTGGTGTGGTCGAGCACCCTCATGCCGTGGTGGGGCGACCATGTCGTGTCGTTCGAGTCGTCCGTAGTCGTCAGGGGCAGTGCGATCCACGGGTCCTGCCATCACGCCCGCTCCCAGCCTAATCACCACGAGCCGCCCCTCGGCAGGCCCGCCCGCCTGTCGGCTCGCGCACACCAGGTCAGAGGGCACGGCGAAGCCCCCGGTCCGCCACCCGAGTTGTCGCACGAAACCAGGAGCAACCGGAAGAGAGGGGACGAACGGGAATGGGAGGGAAAACGAACAAACGCTACGGGCAAGGGCAATTCAGTCCATGCGTCGTGGTGTGCCCAGCAACCCGGTCTCCGCGTCGGTCGGTTGGGTCAGCACATATTGCCGATCCCGGTCGGTACACCACAGGGTGACGCCGTCCGGCAGCGCGGGCAGCGACTCCACCTCGGTGCGCGTGAGCCCCATGGTGCGGCCCAGTTCGGCGGCCTCGTCCGGCGAGACCCGCTGGATGCCGGCGAGTCGGGCCTGGCGCAGCAGCCGGGGCGCGACCGGGCTGAGATACGGCAGCAGGGTCAGCACCGACTGCCAGGGCCCGGACACCACCCGGCCGCGCGGAGGCCGCATACCGCAGTCACGCACCACCAGCACCGGCGTACCGGCCGAGGCGCCCTGCGGCGGGACGCGCCCGACCTCGTACACGGACAGCCCGTTCTGGCCGCCGCCCATGGCGTGCACCATCTGCATCCAGGCCTGCGGCCGGCCGGTCTCCACGGCCACGCGCGCGCCGGTCGCCGCCGAGCGCAGCGCCAGTACCTGCGCGGTCCACAGACCGCCGATCAGCACGACGTCGTACGGCGTGGGCCGGTTGATGCCGAGCACGGCCGGCTGGCCCTCGGCGTCCACGCCGGCCACCACGCCGTCGTCGCCGATGGGCAGCGCGAGCGTGTCCAGCAGTTGGGCGGGCAGCGCGTGGCGGCCGTGCCGGGGGCCGAGCAGGCCGAGGCCGTGCCGCAGCCGCTGGCCGAGGCCGCGCGGCCCGGAGCCGGCCGCCGTCGCCCGGCGCGGGCCGGGGGAAGCCGTGGGAATCGTCGTCACCGCGCGCCTCCGAGGGGCAGTGTGGCCAGCATGCCGGGCAGTTGCTCACGGTCGAGGCGGGCCAGACCGGCCCCGGCCTTACGGGCCGCCGCCTCCAACGCGCGCCGCGCCGCCACGAGTTCGTCGTCGCCGCGCCCGGTCACCCGCAGGTGACCGCACAGCGACACCTCCTGCCGGTCCCCGCGCGCCAGGGTGAGGCTGAAGGTGGTGGCGAGCGCCGGTACCGCCGTGACCCGGGCGATCAGCTGCGGCAGCGACTCGCCGCGCCCGCCCCCGAGTTGGGGCCAGCGCCGCACCCAGTAGGTGGTGTGCCGCCGGTTGTCGCACCGCCAGCTGCGCCCGGACTCCTCCGTGCGCCGCTCCCGCGTCGCGTTGCGCCCCGCCTCGGCGGTGACCAGCGGATTGGCGCAGGCCGAGGTGGCGAGCGCCGCGATCAGCTCCTCCTCGTCGAGCACCCGCGCCCGGAAACCCGCCCCGGTCAGCCGGCTGGCCAGATGGTCCGCGCTCCGCACGACGCACTTCTGCGCCCCGAGCAGCCCGCCCCCGCGCGCGGCCACCGCCTCCGCGCAGGCCTCCGGATCCAGCTTCAGCGCGATCCAGGTGATCCGCACGGCCGGGGCGCCCGTCTGCTCCTGCAACGGCAGGTAGTTGGCGACGGCCACCGACTGCTGCGGCAGGTGCAACGCGGGCGCCGGCTGCGTGTGCAGCACCACCTGCGCCGACTCCAGCCGTATCCCGTCCACCTCCAGCGCGTCCCGCACCAGACCGAGCGGCAGCGGCTGTCGGCTCCGCTCCGCCCGCAACGCGGTCGCGTCGGCCTCCACCTGGAGCACGGCGGTGACGAAGGTGCCGTCGCCGACGATGCCGACGGGACGGCGGTCGCGAGGGTCGTAGGAGTACGTGCGCAGCGCGGGTTCGCACTCCACCGCCGGCACCAGACCTGGCTCGGTGCCCGGCGGTATCGGCGTGTGCGCGGCCTGCTTCCGCCGTGCCCGCAACTCCCGTGCCGTGGACAGCCATTCGGGCAGGGAGCGGCCCCGGCGCCGGACGAATCCCAGCAGTACCAGGACCACCGCGACGACCGCGGCCGGTACCAGCACCATCATGCCGACCGCCCAGCCGACGACCAGGACGGCGGCCGCCAGCTCCACCAGCACGAGCCGTTGCAGACGGAACGAACCGGCCTGGCCAGGGCGGGCCCTGAGGCCGGGTGCGACCGGCTGCCGCGCCGCGTCACGCCGCGCGGCGGTCTCGCCCGGCGCGGGTGCGGACCCGGCCGCGCGCTCTCGTGCCGCAGAGCGTCCGCGCGTTCGCGCCCGCGTCCCGGAAGCCATCACGCCATCCCCCCGATTTGCTCACAACTCGCTGGAACCAGGCCACAGAACAAGGCCCTTGAGGGCCCAGGTACCCTACCCGCTCCACGCGACCCGCTCCGTACCAGGCATAGTAGGGGCCGGGTCCGACGGCGGAGGGCGGGGGAGCGGTGTTCCCCCGGGTGAACTCCGGGTGAGACACGGGGAGAAACGGGCACAGATGGCATCTCGGCGGGACCAACTCAACGCCTACACCTTCGCGAAGCGCCGCATGCTCGCGTCCTTCGTCCAGTCGTCACCGGATGCCTCCGACGAGGGGGCGCCCCGGCCGTTGCGCGCCATCCTGCCCGGCACCATCGTCGGCGCCATCGTCCTCGCCGCCTTCGGCGCCTGGGGCATGTTCAAGCCGACGGCCCCGCAGGGCTGGGACGCGCCGGGCCAGAAGGTGATCATCGCCAGCAAGTCCACCACCCGTTACGTGGTCCTGAAGACCAACGGCAAGCCCCAGTTGCACCCGGTCCTGAACATGGCCTCCGCCCGGCTGGTCCTCAACAACCAGGGCAACGTCGACGTGGTCACCGTCGACGAGTCGATCCTCGACAACGGCAAGATCCCGCACGGCATCACCATCGGCATCCCCTACGCCCCCGACCGGCTGCCCTCCGCCGAGGAGGCGGGCGCCGCCAAGCGCTGGGCGGTGTGCGAACGCCCCAGCGGCAGCGGCAGCTCCATCCAGAAGGCCGCGTTCGTGCTGGCCAAGCGGGACCTGAGCAAGACCGAGCACGCCAAGCAGAAACTGAGCGGCGGCGAACTCCTCTACGTGACCACGCCGGACAAGAAGCAGTACGTCGTCGACGCGCGGGGCCGGGCGTACTCGGTGGATCCGGCCGACAGCCTCCTTCTGCAGACCCTCGTGGGCCCGGGCCGGCAGCCCCAGCAGGTGACCCGTCAGTGGATGGACACCCTGCACAAGGGCGATCCGATCAGCTTCCCGCCGGTCACCGGGACCGCGGGTGCCCCGGCGGGCGCCCCCGGCGAGCTGGACACCCGGGCCAACCGCGTCGGCATGGTCCTGCGGGCCCCGGTCAACGGCACGGAGCACTACTACGTGGTGCTGCCCGGCCGGATCGCGCCCGTCTCCGACTTCGTCGCCCAGTTGCTCCTGGCCAGCAAGGACCTGGTCAGGCTCGGCCAGGCCGGGCACCCGCAGGAGGTCAGCGCGGGCGCCATCGGGCAGCCGGGCAAGCCGTTCGCCGCCGAGTACACGTGGCCCACCGCGAAGCCCACCGCCGTCAACGAGGGATCCACCAGGGCGGGCAGCCGCAACACCGTCTGCAACGTCCTGGAGCACGTCGACTCCCGCCACGGCACCACGACCCTGAGCACCTGGGCGGGCACCGACTTCCCCGCCCTGCTGCCCACCGGCGCCTCCAGCGCGTACGTCACCGCGGGCTCCGGCCAGCTCTACCGGCAGTTCCAGGGCAGCGAGACCACCGCCGGACCGGTCTTCCTGGTCACCGACACCGGACTGCGCTACGTCCTGCAGTCCAACGACGACAGCGGCACCGAGGACAAGGGTGTCGGCGTCACTCCCGAGGAGCGCAAGCAGCTCCAGCAGGAGTCCAAGCTGGCGCAGACCCTGCTCGGCTACGCCAACGTCAAACCGGCCCCGATCCCCGCCGCCTGGTCCGAGTTCCTGCCGACGGGCCCCCGCCTGTCGACCGCGGCGGCCCACCAGCCGCAGGGTTCCTGAGGGGAGCGCCCATGCCGTCGACACCGCGCATACTCGCCACCCTGGCGACGGTCGCCGGCACGCTGTCGGCCGTCCTGCTGACCGCGCCGGCCGCCGCCGCGGACACCAGCTCCGACGAGTGCACCTTCTCCAAGACCAACCACAAGTACGCCGGCACGCCCTGGGCACTGCAACGCGTCAACCTCGACGAGCTGTGGAGCCAGTCGAAGGGCAAGGGCGTGAAGGTGGCCGTCATCGACACCGGGGTCGACACGACCAACCCCCAGCTCACCGGCGCGGTGGACGCCCACCTCGGCGTCAACATGCTGCCTCCCAAGGACGACAAGGGGCAGGCGGTCGAGGGATACAAGTCCAAGGCCACGACCGACACGGTGGGCCATGGCACGCGGGTGGCGGGCATCATCGCCGCCCGTCCCGCGAAGGGCACCGGCTTCGTGGGGCTCGCCCCCGAGGCGACGATCATCCCGATCAAGCAGAACGACGCCGAAGGACACGGCACGGCCACGACTCTCGCCCGTGCGATCCGGTACGCGATCACGGCCAAGGCGCAGGTCATCAACATCTCCCAGGACACGGCGAACGCCGTACCGCCCGCGGAGGACCTGCACAACGCGATCGACGAGGCGCTCGCCAACAAGATCGTCGTGGTGGCCTCGGCGGGCAACGACGGCCTGGACGCCAACGTCAAGCCGACCTACCCCGCCTCCTACGCCGGAGTGCTGGCCGTCGCCGCCTCCGACCGCAACAACGAGCGTGCCGCCTTCTCCCAGTCCGGCGACTGGGTGGGCGTGGCCGCCCCCGGCGTCGACATGGTCTCGACCGTCCCCAAGGGCGGCCACTGCTCCGACAACGGTACGAGCTTCTCCGCGCCCTACGTGGCGGGCGTGGCCGCGCTGATCAAGGCCAAGCACCCCGACTGGACGTCCCGCGAGGTGGTGGCCCAGATCGAACAGTCGGCGGAACGCACCATCACCGGCCACGACATCCGCGTCGGCTGGGGCGTGGTCGACCCGGTCCGCGCGCTGACCGAGGACGATCACCCGATCGAGTCACCGCACCCCGACGCGGGACTCACCCATGTGGAGGCCCCCACCTCGGGCAGGATCATCCTCGGTGAGACCCCCCAGGAGCGCACGGCCCGGGTGGCCACGTACGTGGTGATCGGCGCCGCGGTCGCGGTGGCCGGACTCGGCGGCGGAGCGGTGGCCCTGCGGGACGCCCGCCGCAGGCGCCGGAGGCCGGAGGGCCGGGCATGAGGTCGATGGCGTTCGTGATGTTCGCCCTGTCCGCCGTCATGATCCTCATGGCCTGCGTCAAGGCGGATCGCGTCCGCTCCTGGCGCTCCTCGGTCAACCCCTCGGCCCCGGACCTCGGGGACGGGTACTTCGTCGTCGTCCGCGTCGTGCTGCTCGGCATGGCGGCCTTCGGTCTCTACTACGGGTTCCATGACCTGCGGATCTCGGACCAGAACCAGTGGAGCAAGGAGGAACTGGCCGCGGCGGTCCGGTCCGCCACGGACGATCTGAACGGCAAGCGCACCGACACCCCGTACGAGGACACCTCGGACCTCTACAACGGATTCGAAATGACGATCGAGGACACCGTCGCCGAACACGCCGGCGGCAGTGCTCCCCGTTTCGCACTGGACGTCACCGGCGGCGAGCCCGGCGGCGACGGCTCGAACAAAAGGGAATACGTCGTCACGGCCGACGGAGCGGGCTCGACGTTCTGCATGCGGGTGAACGCCGTGCGCGACAAGTCCGGTGACCACGACGTCCCCGCCGCCGGCGGAGGCTCCGTCAAGGTCTACGCGTACGTGCTCAAGGTGACCAGCTCGCACGGGGAGTGCTGACACCCGAGGGCGCGTCGCGGCGCGCCTTCTCGCCGCTCCGCCGCCGGGGCACTGCCGGGCCGCTTCAGTTCCACGACCACACTCAGGTGCCCGGCAGGTCGCGCGAGGCAAGGAACGCAGATGGCGGCGACCTTGTCCGTCGCGACCGCCTTGTCCCCGGCGTCGAACGGGGGTGAGGGAGGAAGCCGGAGCGAACTGCTCGACCACCTCCCGTGGCTCTTCAGCTCGTCGCGGGTGTCGCCGAGGGTGTTGTGGATTGTGGTGGCCTGCGTGTGCGCGTCACCGAACTCGCCCGCCGTCTTACCGATGAACTCCTTGGAGACCTGGGCGTTCACGCCGGCCCAGTCGGCCTTGTTCGCAGGCTGGTGCAGGCCGTCCTCGGCGTCCTTCTTGAGTTCTTCGAGGTGCTTGACGAGCGTCGACCAGTCGGTGACGGCGTCGTCGAACGACTTGAAGTTGGCGTGGAAAAGAGAGTGTTGAAGTCCGTCGGTCGTCATCCCCGGCGAGGCGGTGAGTCAGATGGTCCGGCTGATCGGCGTCTCGTCCCGCCGCCCCTACTCCTTCTCGTCCTTGGGCTCCCCGTGGACGGAGTCGGGCTTGCCCGGAGCCCCCACCCGCTCGTCGAACCCGGCGTCCAGGACGTCGATGCCGCTCATCTGCCGCAGGATGTAGTTCTCGTCGTCCGCGTGCACGGCCTTCGTGGTCTGCATGCGGTTCGAGATCTGCGCGCAGGCGTCCATCAGGGACTTCAACTGCTCCTCCCACCGGTCCGCCACGTGCTGGAGCCCCGCGCCGACCGCGAAGCCCTGCCCGGAGAGGTCACCGGCCGCGGAGTCGCTGTTGGGGACCGCCACGCGGGCCTTGTCCCAGAGCTGGTCGTAGAGGTGATGGGCGGCCGTGCCGATCTTGACGAGGTCGTCGTGCCCCACCTTGAGGTCACCGGTCCTGGCGGGCACGACGTACGGCCCGTACGTCCCGCCGCCGGCGTCGACATGGTCGAGTCGCATCGGCGCCGAATCCCCCGCCGCCGCCCGCGCCTTGAGCTGTTCCCACTCGTCCCACGCCATGGAGGGGCCTCCCCGTGCCGACATCCCGAAGGCCAGTAAATTACCAACCCAGTACAGGAAAAATCTTTACCATGTCTGCTATGCCTGGATTATCGGCGGCGAAGTCCCGCGGGAGACACGTTCGTCGAGGTGGCGGGGCCGGCGAGGGGAGCCTTGAGTCCTGCGCGCCGACCCTCCCGGACCGCCCGGCAGACGTGAAGCTTCTGCGAAGATGTCGGGCCGCTTCGTCCCTGATGGCGGTCATATCGGTCATGCGTCATCCGGAGCCGGTCACTTCGGGACACCATTGCAACTGAACTGTCGCAGAGTTCAGTTGGCCGCGATTTGCGCAGTGACTACAGTGGACGGCGATGGATCCGGGGGGCGGACCCCCGACCGTCGACGGCTGTAGCAACGGGGAAACGGGGAAGGGGCCACGGTGGGTGACGGTGGCGGCGCGGATCTGAGGCGCGGTGCCGATGCGCTCTCGAAACTCAAGAGCGGCTTCGACAAGGCGCTGAAGACGTTCGACGGGTCTTCTGGCAGCGCGTCCAGTCTTTCGCATCACGTACTGGAGCGCTCCTCGTTCAGCGGTACGAACGTCGCCTTCCCGGAGGCGTCCGGCCTGCACGAGCAGTACCAGAACGTCCATGACCGCATCGTGAGCATGTCCAAGACCCTCGGACTGTACGTCGAGGCGATGACGCTGGCGGCGCAGGCGGCCGACGGGACCTACGACGGCACCGAGGAAGAAGTGCGGCGTCGGTTCTGGGCGATCAAGTCCCAGCTCGACAAGGAGTACGCGGAGACGCACCCGACTCCCAAGGCGCCCGAACAGCCTGGGAAGGCCGGACCGAAGCACTCCGGGGGCAAGTCCGTGGGGGATGGTTTCTAAGTGGGCGACAACTGGCAGCACGACCCTCACTACAAGTCCGACTTCCAGCAGGTCGACGAGCAGGCCACGGCGTCCGACGCGCTCGGCGCGGTGCGGAACTTCCTCAGGAACATGCCGTTCGGCGGCAGGACCGAGTTCGACGAGCACGATCTGAACGACATGCTCGACCTGGTCCAGCACGCCAACCCCGAGCATCTGGAGATGGCCGGCAAGGCCCTGTGGGACGCCCGCGACGCCATCAGCGAGGCCGCCACGGACCTGACCAACTACGTCGCCGGCGTCGACTGGGACGGCGAGGGCGCCAACTCCTTCCACAGTTGCGCCAAGTCCGTCCTCCAATGGACCCAGGGGTTCGAGAAGTACACGCACGCGGTCGGTACGGAGATCACCGCCGCCGCCACCGGCCTGGCCTCGGTGCGCAACTCCATGCCGCCCCGGGACACCCGCCCGGCCCACGAGCAGAAGCGGCCCTGGCTGATGCCCAAGGCCGACCAGACGGCAAGCAACCCGGACTACACGCTTGCCCAGCAGGTCGAGAAGCACCGCCAAGAGGCCATCAACCAGATGAACCGGCTGGGGTCGTACTACTCGGTGGCGGCGGGCGGGATGCAGGCGCTGGAAGAGCCGAAGATCTCGCAGATTCCGAGTTTCGGGGTGGCCAGGCCGACGGGGGATACGAAAGGCTGGGTCGGGCAGGGCACTTCGAAAAAATCCTCCACTCCTGCCGAGGTCCGAGAAGGGGCGACGGCCCATCACGAGACGGTGACGCCCCCGGACGCACCGACGGTCATGGGGCACGCGCAGTCCCTCCACGAGGTCCACCAGCCCACCGCGCATCCCGGCCACGACGTCGGTACGGAAATCAACACGGTGGGCACGTTGCCTCCGCAGCAGACCCCTGCGGCACCGCCCGCCGCTCCCGCGCCCACCCTTCCGACCACCGGAGGCGGCGGAGGGCATCCGCCGCTGTCGTTCCCGGGCCCGATGGGGCCGCCGATCACGCCGACCGTCGGGCGCTCCTTCGGGTACGGCCCCAACAACCGGTCGCCCATCTCGGCGCAGGAACGCCTCGGTCGCACGGGCACGGCGAACGGTCGTTCCGGTACGGGTCGGGTGCCGGAAGGCCCCGAGGGCCAGACGGGACGTGCCGTCGGCGGTGGCAGGGGGGCGCAGGGACCGATGGGGCAGGCCGCTCGCGCCATGGGGCGGACGGGTCAGACCGGTCGGTCGACGGCGAGAGGCGCGGCCGAGCCGGTCGAACGGTCACCCATGGGACGCGCGGTCACCGGCGGAACACCGAGGCCGACCGGTACATCGAGCGGACGCGGAGGAGCAAAGGGACCCACCAGCGCGATGCGCAACGGTGTCCTGGGCGGAAAGCCGGTCCCGGAACGTACGCCCGGAGCGGCCTCCGGCCCCAGGGTGCCGCGCGGAACCGTCGTCGGCGCCGAGGAACCGATCTCCTCTGCCGCGTCGCAGAAGGGCGCCGTGGGGCAGCGAGGTGTCATCGGAGCGCCTGCGGCGAAGGCCGAACCCGGCGCGGAGAGGGCGGTGTTGCGCTCGGCGAGCAACCCCGAGGGAGTGGTCGGAGCGCCTCGGGGCGGTGCCGGCGCCCTCTCGAAGGGCGCTGACGGCGAAGCCGGTGCCAGAGGTCTCGGCCGCGGGGCCGTAGGTGGCGGACAGGGCTCGAAGCGCCAGGCCGATCACCGCGACGAGCCCGCGGAGAAGAACCGGCATCGCCTGTCGCTGAAGCGGCGGCGTGATGCGCAGAAGAGCGACTGAGAACGAGCGAGGACGTACACGGGCATGGAGCCAGGGACCGGCCGACGAGGCAGGACGACTGTTTTCGTGACAAGGCGCAACGCGAGACGTCTGGCGGCGATGTGCTCGGCGCTGGGCGCGCTGACCGTCGTCTGCGCCGGGCTGGCTCCCGCCGCCGTGGCCTCGGACACTCAGTCGAAGGAGTGGTACCTGACTTCGATGCACGCCGATGAGATGTGGAAGTCCAGCACCGGTAAGGGGGTGAAGGTCGCGGTCATCGACAGTGGCGTGAATCCGAGGACCCCTTCCCTCAAGGGGCAGGTGCTTGTCAACGAGGTGCCCAAATCCGCTGCATACGGCGCCACTACGGACTTCGACGCTCACGGCACTTCGATGGCCGAGATCATCGCGGGCACTGGAGCCGGTGGCGGCGTGAAGGGCCTCGCGCCCGGCGCGAAGATCATTCCGATCCGGGTGGGATCCGACGAGCTGAAGGACGAGAAGGAACGGGCGAAGTCCCCCACCTCCGCCCAGGCGATCAGGGCGGCTGCCGACAGCGACGCCAAGATCATCAACATGTCCTACGGCAGTGTCTACTTCGACTCCGACGAGGCGGACGCCCTCAAGTACGCGGCCTCCAAGGGGAAGCTCCTGTTCGCCGCGACCGGCAACATGGCAGACAAGGGAAACAAGGCCAACTACCCTGCGGCTGACCCGTATGTCGTCGGTGTGTCCTCTGTCGACAAAAGCGGAACGGTGGCCAAATACTCCACGCACGGCAACTCTGTGGACGTCGCGGCACCTGGTGAGAACGTCCCCATGTGGTGCGACACCAAGTTCACCCAGTACTGCATGTCCGGGGGGACCAGCCAGGCATCCGCCGTCGCCTCCGCCTCCGCCGCCCTCATCTGGTCCGCCCACCCCGACTGGACCGCCAACCAGGTCCTGCGGACCCTCATCGACACCGCCGGGCGTGACTGGCCGAAGAACACGCCCAGCACCTACCTCGGCTACGGCATCCTCCGCCCGCGCCTCGTGCTGTCCGACAAGAACATCGATCCCGGCGCGGCCAACAGGGATCCCCTGTACGCCGAGAACGGAACGGCCGCGGACGCGGACGTCACAGCCACCCCGAGCCTCTCCGCCGCGCCCCCGTCCTCGGCCGAGGGCAAGGCCAAGGGCACCGGAGCCGCCGCCACCGGCTCCACCTCCGCCGCGAAGGAGACAGGTTCCGGCGGCAGCACCCAGACGTGGGTGATCATCGGTGCCGCAGCCGCCGTACTGGTCCTCGGAGGCGCCGGTTTCGCCGTGCTGCGCTCGCGACGCAACGCCTGACCGGTCTCCCGTACTACTGCTCGTTCGCCGAACGGGCAGAGGTCCGTCAGTTCACAGAGAAAGGCATCGCAATGAGTGCAGGCACTCAGAAAATCACCGTCGATTCCGTAGTCAAGCTCGAACAGGGTCTCAAGACGCAGTTCGAGCACATCCAGACGCAGCTCCGGACCCTCCAGCACCTGATCGACACCCTTGAGGGCCACTGGAAGGGCATCGGCGCCGGCGCGTTCAACGCCAAGCAGACCGAGATCAACGAGCGCATGGTCCGGATCGGCAACATCCTGGTCAAGTTCATGGACGCCATGAACTCCACCATGAAGATCAACGACAGCACCGAGGACCAGGTCCGCGCCCAGGTCCAGAAGATCGACGTGGACTACGGCGGCTCGCACTCGGCGGCGAGCTCGCAGTCCGTGCTCGCGGGCTACTGATACCGCTCGGTCCGAACCACCACTTCTCACCAACGGAGGAAAACATGGGCGCCCACGACGGCGTGACAGAGGTCCACTACGACGGCCTCGACCAGACGGCGACCGACATCGGCAAGGCGGCCGAGAAGCTCGAGGCCTCCCTGGCGAAGATCAAGCAGGACATCCAGAACGTCTCCGGCATGTGGGAGGGCGAGGCGCACACCGAGTACCTCCACCAGATGACCGCCTGGGACCGCGAGGCCCGCGGCATCCACGAGGCCCTGGTCGCCATCGGTCACGCCGTGCACGCGGCCGGCGGTGACTACATGGGCGGCGACAAGAAAGCCGCCAGCTACTTCGCGTAAGCGGCAGTGCGACGGCGGGGTGGGCACGCACGGAGGGTGCCCACCCTCTGCCATGTCCGGTACGCACCCGGCGCAGCGACGCGCAGGACCACGCAGACGCGGCGGCATGTGGGCCTGTACCACCTGATCACCACTCTGGAGGACCGACCCCCGCCCAGGGTCCCTGCGTCGACGGCCGGCCCACCGTTCTTCTCGCACTTCCCCGTCCGGGCCGCGAGGAGCTGTTCACCATCCCGCCCGCCGTGAAGACGCCGACGGCACGCGTCCTCGATGCCGACGAGAGCGACTACATCATCGGCGGCGAAGCGACTTCGTGCCGTCCACGGGCGAGCCAAGTGGACGGCGCCCGCCGAAGCCACGTCGCTGCTGGCCGTCATGCGGAGGCGGTGTACGTCCTGACGAAGGACCACCGGCTGGCCGCAGTACGGCGCCCGGACGCGGGGATCCGCTGGACCATCCCGATGCCACAGCCGTTTGAATCATGGCCGTCGACCTCGCCCTCGCCGGCCACCGCGTCTCTCTGACCATCGCCGATATGTCGACGAACTGTCCCTCGCCGGTGCCGATCACCCTGGAGTGCTGGGATGGTGATCAGCTCTTGCGCGGGGTGGGCGATGGTACATGCAGGGGCAGGTTTGCCTGGGAGAGGCACCCGAGCTCTTTCGCCATGGCGCGAGCGACGGGGTTGAGGACGAGCATGGTGTCCCTCGCCTCGCCACCGGCGTGCTCCCCTGTTCTGGTGACGGAGAGTACTGCCTCGACGTATTGCGTTAAGCTGCTCTTTTTGCCGGTTGTCCGGAGAGGGCACGTGAAATCGATGTAGGTCGTGTAGGCGACGTCGTCGCTGGGTCCATCGGTCATCGTTTCTGCGCGGATGCCCATGGGGTAGCGCACTCGTACTCCGTCAGAGAATAAGTGGGCGACCTTGGATCGCTGAACGGCATCAAAAGATATTTCCGAGATCGTGCGCTTCCCCCCTTTTTTGTATTTGCCGATGATGCAGTAATTTCGCCCTTTGGCTTGCGTGTTGTTACGAACATTCTTTGCTGCTTCCCGCAGGGAGAACTTGTCGCTGAGGCCGTCTCCGGTGGTCTCGACGAACTTGCCGGTGTCCGTGCCGAGTAGGCGTTGGAGTGCCGCTACTCCGGAGGCGTCGAGCGTGGAGTCGCAGGCTTGGGCTGCTGTGGTCGCGGTCGGATCCGTTGCTGTGTGATGGCTGCATGCGGAAACACTCAGGCTGAGTATCGTCGCGGCAGCGGCTACCACCATTGTTCGAGGCCGCACCACTGTGCCGACCTTTATGGCGTTCAAAGGCATTATTCCGTTCAGCCGGTGACGTCTTTGTTGATGCCCGGAGCCACGCCGTGCAAAGTTTGTTGTGCGCTTCGATAGCCGCGTCCTGCTTCAATTTCTGCGGTGTCTTCGAGGTCGGCGCCTGATTTTAGGTGGTAGCGTTGGACAGCCAGCTTTGTTGCCTCTCCCGCGTAGGATTTATTGATATCCAGGCCATGGTCCCAAGCGTCTCCCTCGTCGCTGTGGGCGTCGTCCGTCGCATTCCCTTCTGCGTCCTGGAACAGCCACTGCAGGGCCGCGTTCGTTGCGGTTCCTGCGGCTCCGCCCACGACCGCCCCGGCCAGAGGGGAGCCGATGCATGACGTGCCGGCTCCGATTCCGGTGCCGACGACGCCGGAGATCAAATTCTGATACTGGGCGGCAGCATGACCGTAAGAATCGTCTTTTCCGGTTGCCGCGCTTCCGATGGCCTCCATACGGCCCTCGTGGAGCATGCCAGAAATCTGTCCGGTGTCCGTCGTGGTGTCCCGTACGATCGACATGGGCGAGAGACCGGCGTGTTGGTTGGCGGGCAGGTCCGGGTCCAGTTGATACTGGAGCAGGTTCGACAGGTATGCCTTCTGGCTCAGTTC
This sequence comes from Streptomyces sp. NPDC048106, assembly GCF_040706415.1. Lineage (NCBI taxonomy): Bacteria > Bacillati > Actinomycetota > Actinomycetes > Kitasatosporales > Streptomycetaceae > Streptomyces > Streptomyces sp. NPDC048106. Next base: position 303,674 of record NZ_JBEZND010000005.1, read on the forward strand.
GACCGGTGCGTAACCATGCGGGTCTTGCCCCAGGGCGAACAGGAATTTACTTGTGTTCGTCAAACCGAGCTGGGCCGAGGAGCCGTTGATGGGATACAGATGATCCTTGTTCGGCGAGTCGCTGACACCCCGGTTGATGTCGGGCAGATACTCCGACGTGATCTGCCCGAAGTTGCCGGCCATATAACTGCGGTCGGTGAGGAGCTCGGGCTTGTCGGCGATGGTGTTGACGAGATCTGAGTACAGATGTGCTTCGCCGGCACTGTGGCCAGTGAGGGCGAGTGTCGGCCTCTCGCCGGCGGGGTGGCCGGTGGTGGCGGCTTCGATGGCCTGGCTGAGGTACTTCTGGCCGGCGGTGTTGTTGAGGTTGATGGAGTCGTTGGGCCAGTGACGCTCGGTGAATAGATACTTGAAGTTGGAGACTGCGGACTTGTGGTGTGAGTCCTGGGAAATGAAATCGTCGTTGAAGAAGTCGGTCGCGGCGTCGGGGTTGTGGGAGAGGCCTTTCAGGTAGCCGTTGACGGGGTCCCAGCCGTCGTCGCCGTTCTTGCCACCTTCGTAGTTGAGTCTGAGGCCGGTCGGGTTGTGCTGCCAGGCCATGTTCTTGCCGTCGTCGGTGTAGAAGCGCTCGGTCTTCATCAACGCTTGGCCGTAATTAGTCATGAACGTGTCGTCGAAGTCGCCGTCGCGCATCAGGTTGCTCATGACCTGGAAACCGAGGACGTTGCCACGAGTGCCAACGGCCTCGCCGCCGTTGCCGATGACCTGCTGTTTCCAGGCCGTCATGTCAGGACTGTCGGAGTGGCTGGCGGTGGCCAGGGTGAGGCTGAGGTTTTTCTGCAGATCGGCGAGTTTGGTGGTGATCTCGTAGCCCACGGGTGCACCTTCGCGGCCGTCGGTGAGGCCGAGCCAGAAGTTCTCCGTGCCCTTGGCGCCTAGGTGTTCGGTGAACTCCTGGGAGAACAAGGGGTCGTTGTGGTACTTCTTCAGGCCCTCGTTGATCGCCTCGATGTCCTGCGCGGTCAGATCCCGTGGGTTCTTCTTCGCGAGCTTCGCCAACTCGTCGGCTTCCTGGAGGGCCTTGGCGGCCTGGTCACGGTTCCTGTAGGAGGCGTCGGAGAAGCCGTACTTGGTCTCGTCGACCAGCATCCGCAGCGCCCTGGCTGCGGTGGTGTCGCTGGTGGTGGCTTTGGTGAGGATGCGCTGGATCTCGTCACGAACGGCGTCGACGTCTTTTTGGGTCGTGTCGCCGGTGGCGGGGCCCGACATGACGCGGAAGGTGCCGTGGCCGGTGTCGGTGACGACGATGTTGTGCTGCTGGGCTCGGGTGAGGGCGTCGTGGAGTTGGCCGTGGTAGCCGAGGAGTTCGCCGTGGGTGTCCTTGAGGATGCTCGTGATGGAGTCCGCCTGGGTGTGGGCGTCCGTGAACTCCTCGGCGGTCTTGTCGATGAACTCGCGACTCACCTGGGCGTTGACGCCGGTCCAGTTCGCCTTGTTGGCTTTGGCCTTGAGATTGTCGCGGGCATCGCTCGCGAGGGTGGCGAGGTTCTTGGTCATCTGCTCCCAGTCGGCGATGGCGTCTTGAAGCTGGGAGAAGCTTCCGTCGCGCAGGGCGTCGAAGTCCATGAGGTGTCAGGCACCCTTCCGGTGGTCGAAGCCCTGGTCCAGCTGGTGGATGCTGCTGAGCGTGCCGGCGACGTAGTGCTCGTCCGCGGCGTGCCGATCGCGGGTGTAGCGCAGGTGGTTGGAGATCTGGGCGCAGGCGTCGAGGAGAGTCTGGGACTGGTCGATCCAGCGTTCGGCGACATGGTCGAGGGCGGCGCCGAGGGCGAAGCCCTGGGTTGTGAGTCCGCCGGCCGCCGTCATGGAAGCGACGCGGGCGTGAGTGCTGAACGTGGTGAATTGGTTGAAGAGGTCGTACGCGGCGGAGCCGACCGCGGCGAGGTCGGTCTGGTGCACGGTGAGATCGCCCTGCCGGGAGGCGCCGCCCCCGCCCCCGGAATCCGCGGCCAGCTGGTTGAGCCGCATGTGCGGCGACCGTCCTTTCGCGGCTTCGGCCTTCAGCTGCTCCCATTCGTCCCACGGCATGCGCGTTTCCTCCGCCGATTCCCCACCGGCCCGCCCGTAGGCGGGAGTCCGGACACGCTACCAGCGGCGTGGCGGTGCGTACTCGACTCGGCACGGACTGTTCGCGGTCCTGGCCTGAAACAGCGGCTTCCTGGCTTCCGGGCGACGGCGACGGATACGACGAAGCTCCCGGCAAACGGCGGGTGATCGCGGACCCGCCTGCAGGGAGCTTCGTTCCCGCGGACGGCTCAGCAGGGGAAGGTGCCGCTGTACAGGGCGTGTCCGGACGAGGAGCTTCCGGAGCCGAAGCCGTAGATCCCGTCGTCGGTCCAGACCGCTTCGCGCGAGCCGTCGACGCACGTCGAGGCCGGCGCGAGGGCGAAGCCCTCCAGGTTGTCGACCGGCATGACGGCCGGGTTCGTGTACGTCACGTCGGGAACGAGCGCGCCGGCGGCATTGATCTTCATGAGGGTGTGCGTCTCGCCGCAGGTGTTGTCGCAGGTGGCGATGACGCGCTGCGTTCCGGCGTCGAACGTCACGTCCATCACGGAGGCCTTGCCGGTCGAGACCGTGCCGAACGTGGTGAACGTGCCGTCGGAGTTCAGGCCGTAGACGTGCAGCGTGCCGTCCCGCTCCAGGCCGGCGAAGAACAGGCCCGACCCGTGCAGCGGGTAGTTCGCCGGGTCGTAGGCGGCGCCGGTGAGCGGGTCGACCCAGCCGTTGGCCGTCAGCCAGCCGTCCGGCACGTAGGCGACGCCCTCGAAGCCCAGGTTGGCGATGTCCTTGTCGCCGGTGTTCAGCTGCGGGAACTGCGCGGTCATGTCCCACTGGCGGACCGGCGTGAGCGTCGATCCGGTGGCGGAGGGATCGAACTCCATGATCGTGTCCTTGGGGACCGTGTTCTTGGTGTTGTCGCGCTCGGAGGTCACGTAGAGGTGGCCGTTGCCGCCGACCGTCAGGCCCTCGGAGTCCGGCTCGCCGGAGCCGCCCAGGAAGCGGATCTGCTTGCCGGTCGCGCTCCACGACGGGTCCGGGATCCACTTGCCGTCGCTCTTGACCAGCTTGAACAGCCAGTTCTTGTTCTTGGCCGCCCACAGCACCGACGGGTTCGACGGGTCGAACGCCAGGCCGCTGAGGTCACGGCCCTCGGGCCCGGTGGACGTGGTGAAGGCGCAGACGTCGTCGGCGATCGTGACGTCCTTCCCGCCCGGCCACGCCAGGGTGCCCGCCGGGGCGGAACCCGTACCGGTGGGCGCCTCGGGGGTGCAGCCGCTGGTGAGCGAGCCGCCGCCACCCAGCAGCCGGCCGGTGTCCCCACCGGGGTCACCGCCGCTGCCGCCGCTGCCGTCCGGGCAGGAGTTCGCGCTCCCGAGCGTCGCGGCCGTGGAGGTCTGGAACCAGCCGGTGCCGTCGGCGCAGCGCTCGTCCGACGGCTTGGCGCCACCGGTCGCCCAGGTCACGGAGTCGATCGTGTCGCCGTTGCCGTCGGTGAGGAAGAGCGAGTCGTTGTCGCCCAGGCCGATGCCGGAGTCGAACGTGACGTAGCCGCCGGCCGGAATGCTGGTCGCGCTCGGCGAGGAGGACGAGACGGAGGCCGCGGAGTGGCCGGTGTCGCCGTCGACGTACTTCCACGAGCCGACGCCGACCGCGCTCTTCCCGCCGTTGTACAGCTCCACGGTGTCGGCGTCGCTGGAGGTGACCTCGTTGATCCGCACCTGGCTCGCCGCCGGAACCGACGCCGGGCAGCCCGGGGCGTTCGCGGCGCCGAACGTGGTCGCCGTGGCCGTGGTGACCCACGCCCCGGTGCCGTCGCCGCCGCAACGCGCCATCGCCGGCTTCGCCTTGCCGGTGGCCCACTCGACGCGGTCGACCACCGTGCCGGCCGAGGTGTAGATCACCACCTTGTCCGAGTCGCCCAGCCCCTTGGGCGAGTCGAAGGTGACGAAGCCGTGGCCCGGGACGGTGCCGGCGGACGGGCTGAACGACTGCGGCGAGAAGCCGTCGTCGGACACCTTCCAGCCGCTGATGCTCACCGGGGTCGAGCCGGTGTTGTACAGCTCCACCGTGTCGTCGTCCGACGAGGTGACCTCGTTGATCCGGATGTTCTGGTAGTCGGCCGGGTCCGCGGCGGCCGCGGGCTGTGCGGCGACCACCCCGGTGAGGAAGAGTCCCGAAAGGGTCAGGGCCGCGGTGCACACAGAGGCGGCGTAGGCACGCGAGCGTGAGGTTGGCATGGACCAGACGTTGCTGAAACGACCTTGACTCGGCGTGTACTTCGGCTGAACGCCACCTGCTGGCCGTCGGAACGCCGGACGGGCGTGGCAGCGGGGGGAGGACGCGGCGGGCACGGCGTCCTCCCTTCCCCGCCCCGCTCAGTACTCCACGTCCACCCAGCCCGTCTGAACCAACGGCTTCCCCCGCTTGCGGGACACGAAGACGCCCCGGCCCGCGGGCATCGGCCGGGGCCGGACCCCGCCGATGAGGTCGCCCTCCGCCGGGTCACCGGCGAGGACGAGGCCCTGGGCGCCGAGCTCCTTCATGCGCTGCATGAACGGCTCGTAGGCGGCGCGGCCCGCGCCCGCGGAGGAGCGGGCGATGATGAAGCGGACGCCGACGTCACGCGCGAACGGCAGCATCTCGGTCAGACCGCTGAGCGGGTTGCCGCTGGAGTTGGAGACCAGGTCGTAGTCGTCGATGACGACGAAGACCTGCGGCCCCCGCCACCAGCTTCGGTCCCGCAACTGCTGGGGGGTCACGTCGGCGGTGGGCGTGCGGCGCTGCATCAGGTCCGCCAGCGCCGCCATGTGATGGTCCATCTGGCTGGACATCGGGATGTACTCGGCCAGGTGCGAGGCCGGCGTGACGTCCAGCAGGGCGCGCCGGTTGTCGACGACGAAGAACTTCGCCTCGTTGCCGCCGTACCGCAGCGTCAGCTGCTGGATGAGCAGCCGCAGCAGGTTGGACTTGCCGGACTCGCTCTCGCCGAAGACCAGGAAGAACGGGTCCTGTTCGAAGTCCAGGAACACCGGCTCCAGGTTGTCCTCGTCCAGGGCGAAGGCGACGCCCCGCCGCGGGAAGCGGTCGCCCGGCGGCAGCTCGGCCGCCTCCAGCCGGCGCGGCAGCAGCCGCACCCGGGGCGCCCCCGGCGCCTGCCAGTGGCGGCCGATCTCGCCGGTCAGCGCCGCCGTGGCGTCGGCCAGGTCGGTGTCGGAGGTCAGGCCGTCGATGCGTGGCACCGCCGCCATGAAGTGCAGCTTCTCGGGGGACAGACCGCGGCCGGGCACGCCGGCCGGGACGTTCGCCGCCACCCTGCGGTCGATCTCGGAGTCCATGGTGTCACCGAGCCGCAGTTCCAGGCGGTTCATCAGGTGGTCCTTGAGGTTCGCGCGGACCTCCATCGAGCGGGACGCCGTGATGATCACGTGGATGCCGTAGCCCAGGCCACGGGCGGCGAGGTCCAGGACGAGCTGTTCCAGGCCCTCGTAATCGCTGCGGAAGTTGCCCCAGCCGTCGATGACCAGGAAGACGTCGCCCCAGGGCTGCTCCGTCACCGAGATGTCGCCGCGGGCGCGGCGGGCGCGGAAGTCCGCGATGGAGGCGATGCCGGCCGAGCGGAAGTACTCCTCGCGCTGCGTCAGCACGCCGTACACCTCGGCCACCGTGCGCCGCACGCGTTCCGGGTCCAGGCGGGAGGCGATGCCGCCGACGTGCGGCAGGCCGTCCAGCGCGGCCATGCCGCCGCCACCGAAGTCCAGGCCGTAGAACTGCACCTCGTGCGGGGTGTGGGTGAGGGCGAACGAGCAGATCAGCGTGCGCAGCAGCGTCGACTTGCCGGACTGCGGGCCGCCGACGATCTGCATGTGGCCCGCCGCGCCCGAGAAGTCGAGCATCAGACGGTCGCGGCGCTGCTCGTACGGCTTGTCGACCAGGCCGGCCGGGATGACGAGGCGGCCCGCGCCCTCGTAGTCGGGCTGGGTCAGGCCACGGCCCTGCACCGCCGCCAGGCCGGGCAGCAGGGCGTCCAGCGACGGCGGGCTCTCCAGCGGCGGCAGCCACACCTGGTGGGCCGCCGGACCCTGCGCCTCCAGCCGGCGCACGATCACGTCGAGGACCGTGTCGGCCAGTGCCTCGTCCACCTCGTGCGCCGCCTCGGCGCGCTGCTGCGGGACGGCGGCGTACCGCACCGGCACCTCGGTGGCCGTGAACAGCACCGGGCGCCGGTCCACCGGGAGCTGACCGCCGGGCAGGGCCGCGCGCTGGGCGCCCGAGCGGTAGACCCCGGAGACGTAGGCCGCCTTGAAGCGCACCATCTCGTCCGTGCCGAACTTCAGGAAGCCGGAACCGGGCACGTTCGGCAGTTCGTAGGCGTCCGGCACGCCGAGGGCCGCGCGGGACTCGGCCGCGGAGAAGGTGCGCAGACCGATCCGGTACGACAGATACGTCTCCAGGCCGCGCAGCCGGCCCTCCTCCAGGCGCTGCGAGGCCAGCAGCAGGTGCACGCCCAGCGAACGGCCGATGCGGCCGATCTGCACGAACATCTCGATGAAGTCCGGCTTGGCGGTCAGCAGCTCGGAGAACTCGTCGATCACCAGCACGAGCGAGGGGACCGGCTGGAGCGGGGCGCCGGCCGCGCGCGCCTTCTCGTAGTCGTGGATGTTGGCGTAGTTGCCCGCGTCGCGCAGCATCTCCTGGCGGCGGTTGAGCTCGCCGCGGATCGAGTCGCCCATGCGGTCGACCAGGGTGAGGTCGTCGGCCAGGTTGGTGATGACCGCCGCCACGTGCGGCATCTGCGCCATGCCGGCGAAGGTCGCACCGCCCTTGAAGTCGGCGAGGACGAAGTTCAGGGTCTCCGAGGAGTGGGTGACCGCGAGGCCCAGCACCAGGGTGCGCAGCAGCTCCGACTTGCCGGAACCGGTCGCGCCCACGCACAGGCCGTGCGGGCCCATGCCCTCCTGGGCGGCCTCCTTGAGGTCCAGCATCACCGGGCGGCCGTCCTCGCCCACACCGATCGGCACCCGCAGCCGCTCCGCCAGGGCACGCGGGCGCCAGGTCCGCTTGGTGTCCACGGAGGCGGCGTCGCCGAGGCTCAGCAGGTCGGTGAACTCCAGGTTGGCGAGCAGCGGTTCGTCGTCGTCGCCGCCCGAGGCCATGCGCAGCGGCGCCAGTTGCCGGGACAGGGCCTCGGCCGACTCGTACGACAGGGTGTCCGGAGTGCCGTCGTAGACCTCACCGTGTCCGGACTCCAGGCGCAGCAGGCCCGGCTGTACGACGATCGACAGGTCGCCGCCCGCCTTGGTGAGTTCGCCCGCCACCACCTCGACGATGGTGACGCCCTGCAGTCCCTCCGGGTTGGCCAGCACCGAGTCCGGCAGCAGGGAGAGGTCGTCGAGCACCAGGACCAGGTGCGGCTGGTCCAGCAGCGGCGCGCCCGCGGGATGGAAACGCGGGCGGCCGGTCAGCCGGGACGCCAGCAGGTCCTCCAGCTCCCGCGGGTCGGGGCCGATCAGCCGGCGGGTGCCCGCGCCGTCCACCGCGCCCGACACCTGCACATGCGGCAGCCACTTGGCCCAGTCCCAGTGCGCCAGCGCCTCGCGGCCCGCGGCCACCGCGATGACCAGGTCCTCGGGGGAGTGCAGCGAGGCGAGCGAGCCGACCAGGGCGCGGGCCGAGGCCCGTACCGCCTGCGGCTCGCCGCTGACCGTGACGTGGTAGAAGGCGCGCAGCGACACCGCCATCGGCAGGTCGCCGAGGGTGCCGTGGGTGGCGAGGAAGCGCTGCATCGCGCCCGCGGTCAACGGCTCCAGCTGCTCCACCGGACCGGTCTGCGGGGCGATCAGCGGGGTCGCCAGCGGCTGCTGGCCCAGGCCGACGCGCACATGTGCGAAGTCCTCGTCGCCGGGCCGCCGTTCCCACACCCGGCTGCCCTCGGCGACCAGCGCCCAGAGCTGTTCGGGCGCGGGGTGCAGGTAGTACTGCGCGTCCCGCTGCGCCTTCGCCGTCTCCACGGCGGCCTTGCGGATCTGCGACAGATAGCTGAGGTAGTCGCGGCGCATGTCGGCCAACTGGCCCTGCGAACCGCGGCGGAAGCGGATCACCATCGCGATGGACATCGCCACCGTCGAGGCGATCATGATCACGCCCATGATCTTCATGAACGGCTGACCGTTCGTGAAGAAGAACACCACCGAGCCGCCCATGCCCAGCGTGGGCAGGAGCTGCATCAGCACGCTTTCCTGATGCCCCCGCGGCAGTTCGGGCGGTGCCTGGACAAGGATCTCATCCGTGGGCACTTCGGATGGCAGCGCCCTGGACGGGCGCTTGACGACGATCTGGCTCACTGCTCACCAATTCCCTTGCCCGACCCAGGCGTTCCGCCCACCGCCCCGTGTCCGGCGAGCGCAGGCCGCCGCGCGATCCTACTGAGTTCCCGCGCAGTGGGTGAGCGGTAGGGTGCCGGATGTCCGCGTGAGCATATGTCGAGCGGGCAGGGCAAAACGGGGCAACTCCCCTGATGGCGAGGCGGAACGGCCCCGGGAGCCCGGCGCGCGGCAGTGGCGCCACCGGGGTACGGCGTACGCCGGCACGAGACCTTCACGAAGTAGACGCACCACCACCACTGAGGGGGAGCAGCAGGTGAGCATGACGGCCGCCGCCAACGGCGGACCCGGGACGGGAGCCCCTTCCGGGTCCGGCACCAACGGACTCGGCTTCTGCCGGGTCACCATCGTCGCGCCGGACAGCCGTATCGACGTGGCGCTGCCCGACGATGTCCCGGTCGCCGACCTGTACCCGGAGATCCTCCGGCTGTCCCAGCAGAGCCCCGGGTCGGGCGCCCCGGTCGGCTACCACCTCGTCCGCACCGACGGCACCGTGCTGGACAGCGCGCGCTCCTTCGCCGCCCAGCGGATCCTCGACGGTGAACTCCTCACCCTGCGGCCGTTCGCCGAGTCCCTGCCGCCGGCCGTCTTCGACGACGTCGCCGAGGCCGTCGCGTCCGCCGTCACCAAGCAGCACAGGCTCTGGCACGGGGACCTGACCCGGGCCGCGGGCCTGGTCGGCGGCGGAGTGCTGCCCGCGCTGCTCGCCTTCGTCGCCTGGACCGCCGACCCGCGCCACGACATGCACGGCCTGGCCGGCATCCTCGCCGCCGTCACCGGCGTCCTGCTGGTCGTCCTCTCCTGCGTCCGCGCCCGCGTCTACACCGACCGCGGCTCGGCCGTCGCCCTCGGCCTCGGCGCCCTGCCCAACCTGGGCGTCGCCGGCAGCGGACTGCTGGCGCTGAGCGACGGGGAGGGCATCGGCAGGCTCCAGTTCCTGCTGGCGTGCGCGGCCGTGCTCGTCGCCGCCCTGGTCCTCACCCTGAGTTCCCCGCACGGCGACGGCCCGTTCGTCGCCTTCGTGTTCGCCTCCGCGGTCGCCCTGGTCGTCGTCTTCGTCGCGACCCTCGTCCACTGGTCCGCGACCGAGATGGCCGCCGTGTGCGCACCGGTCGCCGTCGGCGCCCTCGCCTTCCTGCCCGGCATGTCCATGCGCTTCGCCCGGCTGCCGATCGGCTTCGAGAACCCCAGCAGCGGCACCTCCCGCTCCGCCTACGGCACCGAGTCGGCCGCGCCGGAACCCGTGGACACCGGCCGCATCGAGGCGCAGGCCCGCCGCGGTCACGAACTCCTCGTCGGCCTGGTCGGCGGCTGCGCGCTGCTCGCCGTGGGCGCCGCCGCGGTGCTGGGCTTCTCCGCCGACCTCTGGGCCCAACTGCTCGCGCTGGCCACCGGCATCGCGATGCTGATGCGCGCCGGCCTCTTCCGCTACACCGCCCAGGTCGCCCCCGTCCTCGCGGCCGGCCTCTCCTGCCTGGTCCTGCTGGGCCTCGGCCTCGCCCTCAACCCGCCGCAGGACGTGATGCGCGAGGCCCTGGCCGGCGACCGTGCCGGCCTCGACCTGCGCACCATCTGGCTGATCGCCGCCATCGCCGCGGCCGCGGCCGTCGTCACGGCACTCGGCCTGATCCTGCCGCGCGGCGGGCTCACCCCCTTCTGGGGCCGCTTCCTGGAGATCTGCGAGGGCTTCGTGCTGCTGACGCTGATCCCGCTGGCCCTGGCGGTCTTCGACGTGTACGCGAGCGCGCGGGCGATGACGAGCAAATGACGCGGTGAGGCGGGCCCCGCACCTGAACCAAGGGCCGGAAGCAAAAGGGGCGGCACCCCCGGGTGCCGCCCCTTCGCCGTCCCCGACGCCCCTACTGCGCGTCCAGCCCCCCGTTGTGCGCCATGGGCTTCAGGTCGAACTCCCCGTCGCGCGCCCCCAGCACGAACGCCCGCCACTCGGCCTCCGTGTACCGGAGCACCGTGTCCGGGTCCAGCGAGGAACGCATCGCCACGGCCCCTTCGGGGAGGTACGCGATCTCCACGCGCTCCTCGTGCTCCTCGGTGCCCGGGGCGCAGTGCCACTCGACGCCCGAGATGTCGAGCGCGTACAGCTCGTCGCGCTCGCGCTCCTTGCGTGCCTTGGTCTCGGCTTCCGTTTCCGCCATCGTGCGGCGACCCCTTCCCGACGTAACGTACGGTCCCGGTGACGTACGGTTCCGGCGTTCACCCTAGTGGCCGTGCGCCGCCCCGCGGAGACGTTCGCCGACCGGGGGAAACCGGCCCGCCGCCTCCTGGTACCCTGAGTGACGGCCGTTCGTGTACGCACCCCCGGAGCCCCGTGCCCTGGAGGCCGCGCGCAGCGGATCCCCGCCTTCCGAGTCACGGAAGCTCCCCCGAGATGCAGACCGGGGGCACTCGGTGGCCTCAACACAGACTATGAGGAGTACGCGTGTCGCTCGACGCCGCTACGAAGAAGCAGATCATCGGCGAGTTCGGTACCAAGGAGGGTGACACCGGCTCCCCCGAGGTCCAGGTCGCTCTGCTGTCCCGTCGGATCTCCGACCTGACGGAGCACCTCAAGACCCACAAGCACGACCACCACAGCCGTCGTGGCCTGCTGATCCTGGTCGGTCAGCGCCGTCGCCTGCTGCAGTACCTGGCGAAGAAGGACATCCAGCGCTTCCGTGCGCTGGTCGACCGCCTCGGCATCCGCCGCGGTGCGGCCGGTGCCAAGTAAGGACGCCGTGAGGGGAGCGGTTCCCGGCAGGACTCGGGGGCCGCTCCCTTTGCTGTACGTACGGAAACGTGCGCGGTGTCACACCCGCTTTGTAGTGTGGTAGCACACGCACAACGCAACACGCAGGACGCACGACACAGAACGAGGAGATGCGCACCACGCCGCCGCCGGTCCTCGGTAGTGGCCCCCGGGGGAAGCGAACCCCGGGTGCTTCGATCGAAGACCGGCCCGCACCGCAGGCGCGCTTCTCCACCACCGTCCCCCTGCCACACGGGCAGGCCAGGGACAAAAGACGATAAGTAACGGAGAAAACGCTAGTGGAGAACGAGACCCACTACGCCGAGGCCGTCATCGACAATGGCGCCTTCGGCACCCGTACCATCCGCTTCGAGACGGGCCGCCTGGCCAAGCAGGCCGCCGGCTCCGCCGTGGCGTACCTGGACGACGACACCATGGTGCTGTCGGCCACCACCGCCTCCAAGAACCCCAAGGACCAGCTCGACTTCTTCCCCCTCACGGTGGACGTCGAGGAGCGGATGTACGCCGCCGGCAAGATCCCCGGCAGCTTCTTCCGCCGCGAGGGCCGGCCGAGCGAGGACGCGATCCTCACCTGCCGCCTCATCGACCGCCCGCTGCGCCCGTCCTTCAAGAAGGGCCTGCGCAACGAGATCCAGGTCGTCTGCACCGTCATGGCGCTCAACCCCGACCACCTGTACGACGTCGTCGCGATCAACGCCGCGTCCGCGTCCACGCAGCTGGCCGGCCTGCCCTTCTCCGGCCCGATCGGCGGCGTCCGCGTCGCGCTGATCCGCGGCCAGTGGGTCGCCTTCCCGACGCACACCGAGCTTGAGGAGGCCGTCTTCGACATGGTCGTCGCGGGCCGCGTCCTGGAGGACGGCGACGTCGCGATCATGATGGTCGAGGCCGAGGCCACCGACAACACCCTCAAGCTGGTCGAGGGCGGCGTCGAGGCGCCGACCGAGGAGATCGTCGCCGCCGGCCTCGAAGCCGCGAAGCCGTTCATCAAGGTCCTGTGCCGCGCCCAGGCCGACCTCGCCGCCAAGGCCGCCAAGCCGACCGGCGAGTTCCCGGTCTTCCTGGACTACCAGGACGACGTCCTGGAGGCCCTGACCGCCGCGGTCAAGCCCGAGCTGGCCCAGGCGCTCACCATCGCCGGCAAGCAGGAGCGCGAGGCCGAGCTGGACCGCGTCAAGGGTCTGGCCGCCGAGAAGCTCCTCCCGGAGTTCGAGGGCCGCGAGAAGGAGATCTCCGCCGCGTACCGCTCGCTGACCAAGTCCCTGGTCCGTGAGCGCGTCATCAAGGAGAAGAAGCGCATCGACGGCCGCGGCGTGACGGACATCCGTACGCTCGCCGCCGAGGTCGAGGCCATCCCGCGGGTGCACGGCTCCGCGGTGTTCGAGCGTGGCGAGACCCAGATCCTGGGCGTCACCACCCTCAACATGCTCCGCATGGAGCAGCAGCTGGACACCCTCTCCCCGGTGACCCGCAAGCGCTACATGCACAACTACAACTTCCCGCCGTACTCCACCGGCGAGACCGGCCGCGTCGGCTCCCCGAAGCGCCGCGAGATCGGCCACGGCGCCCTCGCCGAGCGCGCCCTCGTGCCGGTGCTGCCGACGCGCGAGGAGTTCCCCTACGCGATCCGCCAGGTCTCCGAGGCGCTGAGCTCCAACGGCTCGACGTCCATGGGCTCGGTCTGCGCCTCCACCATGTCGCTGCTGAACGCCGGTGTGCCGCTGAAGGCCCCGGTCGCCGGTATCGCCATGGGTCTGATCTCCCAGGAGATCGACGGCGAGACGCACTACGTCACCCTCACCGACATCCTCGGTGCGGAGGACGCCTTCGGCGACATGGACTTCAAGGTCGCCGGCACCAAGGAGTTCGTGACCGCCCTCCAGCTCGACACCAAGCTGGACGGCATCCCGGCGTCCGTCCTGGCCGCGGCCCTCAAGCAGGCCCGCGACGCGCGTCTCCACATCCTCGACGTGATGATGGAGGCCATCGACCGGCCCGACGAGATGTCCCCGAACGCTCCGCGGATCATCACCGTCAAGATCCCGGTCGACAAGATCGGTGAGGTCATCGGCCCCAAGGGCAAGATGATCAACCAGATCCAGGAGGACACGGGCGCCGAGATCACGATCGAGGACGACGGCACCATCTACATCGGCGCCTCCGACGGCCCGGCCGCCGAGGCCGCCCGCGCCACGATCAACGGCATCGCCAACCCGACGATGCCCGAGGTCGGCGAGCGCTACCTGGGCACGGTCGTCAAGACGACCACCTTCGGTGCGTTCGTCTCCCTGCTGCCCGGCAAGGACGGTCTGCTGCACATCTCGCAGATCCGCAAGCTCGCCGGCGGCAAGCGCGTGGAGAACGTCGAGGACGTCCTCGGCGTGGGCCAGAAGGTCCAGGTCGAGATCGCCGAGATCGACTCGCGCGGCAAGCTCTCCCTCATCCCGGTGATCGAGGGCGAGGACGGCGACGAGGCGAAGGACGACACCGACAAGTGACGTCCCGTGGCTCGAAGGTGACGGCCCGCTCCTCCTCGGAGGCGCGGGCCGTCGCCCGTACCCAAACGCTCATCAAGGGCACCGGCGGCATCGGCACCGTCCGCAAGACCACCCTCCCCGGGGGCCTGCGCGTCGTCACCGAGACCCTGCCCTCGGTCCGCTCCGCGACCTTCGGCATCTGGGCGCACGTCGGCTCCCGTGACGAGACCCCGTCCCTGAACGGCGCCACGCACTACCTGGAGCACCTGCTCTTCAAGGGCACCGAGCGCCGTTCCGCCCTGGACATCTCCGCCGCGATCGACGCCGTCGGCGGCGAGATGAACGCGTTCACGGCCAAGGAGTACACGTGCTACTACGCACGCGTGCTCGACACCGACCTGCCGCTGGCCATCGACGTCGTCTGCGACATGCTGACCGGCTCGCTCATCGTCGAGGAGGACGTCGACGTCGAACGCGGCGCGATCCTCGAAGAGATCGCGATGACCGAGGACGACCCCGGCGACTGCGTGCACGACCTGTTCGCGCACACCATGTTCGGCGACAACGCCCTCGGCCGCCCCGTCCTCGGCACCGTCGACACCGTCAACGCCCTGACCGCCGACCGCATCCGCCGCTTCTACAAGAAGCACTACGACCCGACCCACCTCGTGGTCGCCTGCGCGGGCAACGTCGACCACAACAAGGTCGTACGACAGGTCCGCGCGGCCTTCGAGAAGGCGGGCGCGCTGAGGAACCCGGACGCACAGCCCATCGCCCCGCGCGACGGCAGCCGTACGATCCGCACCTTCGGCAAGGTCGAACTGCTCGGCCGCAAGACCGAGCAGGCCCATGTGGTCCTCGGCATGCCGGGCCTCGCCCGCACCGACGACCGCCGCTGGGCCATGGGCGTCCTCAACACCGCCCTCGGCGGCGGCATGTCCTCGCGGCTCTTCCAGGAGGTCCGGGAGAAGCGCGGCCTGGCCTACAGCGTGTACTCGTACACCTCGGGCTTCGCCGACTGCGGTCTGTTCGGCGTCTACGCCGGCTGCCGTCCCAGCCAGGTGCACGACGTGCTGCGGATCTGCCGCGACGAACTCGACCACGTCGCCGCCAACGGGCTGACCGACGACGAGATCGCCCGCGCCATCGGCCAGTTGCGCGGCTCCACGGTCCTCGGGCTGGAGGACACCGGCGCGCTGATGAACCGTATCGGCAAGAGCGAGCTGTGCTGGGGCGAGCAGATGTCCGTGGACGAGATGCTGGCGAAGATAGCCGCGGTCACCCCGGACGAGGTCCGCGCGGTCGCCCGCGACATCCTGGGCAGGCGCCCGTCGCTGTCGGTCATCGGCCCGCTCAAGGACAAACAGGCCGCGCGGCTGCACGACGCCGTCGCCTGACCCCCGCCGTCCCCGGACGGCACGTCGACAAGTCGGTACGTCAGCAAGTCGGTACGTCAGCGAGATCGGTAGGGAAGCGAAGATGAGCAAGCTGCGCGTGGCGGTCCTCGGGGCCAAGGGCCGGATCGGGGCCGAGGCGGTCAGGGCGGTCGAGGCCGCCGAGGACATGGAGCTGGTGGCCGCCCTCGGCCGGGGCGACAAGCTGGAGACGCTGGCGGAGACCGGCGCCCAGGTCGCGGTCGAACTGACCACCCCCGCCTCGGTCATGGGCAACCTCGACTTCTGCGTGCGCCACGGCATCCACGCGGTCGTCGGGACCACCGGCTGGACCGAGGACCGCCTCGCGCAGCTGAAGGGCTGGCTCGACCGGTCCCCTCAGACCGGCGTGCTCATCGCCCCGAACTTCTCCATCGGGGCCGTGCTGACCATGAAGTTCGCGCAGATCGCCGCGCCGTACTTCGAGTCGGTCGAGGTGGTCGAGCTGCACCACCCCAACAAGGTGGACGCGCCCTCGGGCACGGCCACGCGCACCGCGCAGCTCATCGCCGAGGCCCGCCGCGCGGCCGGCACCGCCCCGGCGCCGGACGCCACGGTCACCGCGCTCGACGGTGCCCGCGGCGCCGACGTGGACGGCGTCCCCGTGCACGCCGTCCGGCTACGCGGTCTCCTGGCCCACCAGGAGGTGCTGCTCGGCGCCGAGGGCGAGACCCTCACCATCCGCCACGACTCCCTGCACCACAGCAGCTTCATGCCGGGCATCCTGCTCGGCGCGCGCCGCGTGGTGACCACTCCGGGCCTGACCTTCGGCCTGGAGCACTTCCTCGACCTGAGCTGAGAACAGTCCCTGCCATGCGCGCGAAGATCAACTACCTTGTCACGGCCGCCGTCCTGGTCTTCTACTTCGTCCTGGTCGGCAGCCGCGGCGTGCTGCTCATAGAGACGGGTACGGCCCTCACCGTCACCTTCGGGATCGCGGTGCTGATCCTGCCGGTCATCGGCCTGTGGTTCCTGTGGAAGAACACCCAGTTCGTCCGCCGGGCCAACCAGCTCGCCGCCGAACTCGACGCGGAGGGGGGCCTGCCCGTGGACGAGCTCGAACGCACCGCGGGCGGCCGGATCGACCGTGACTCGGCCGACCAGGTCTTCGCCAGGCGCAAGGCCGAGACGGAGTCCTCCCCGAACGACTGGCGCTGCTGGTTCCGGCTGGCCGTCGCCTACCACGACGCCCGTGACACGCCCCGCGCCCGCAAGGCGATGCAGCGGGCCATCGCCCTCCACGCGGGCCGGATCCCGAGCGACGCCTGACCCACCGCCGCCGCGGCGGCACGCGGGGGAGGCGGCTTCCGATCGGCCCCGGGCGGGCGGCCCGCCCCCAGGCAGGGCCGGGCGTCGGGCCCGCGACCGGCGCCGGGCGAGCGACCCCGTCGGGCCTCAGCCGTCGCGCCGGTTCTCCGCCTCCCACGCCTCCACCGCGTCCGCCGCCCGGTCGAACGCCGCGGGGCGGCCGAGGAAGTCCAACGAGTGCGTGGTGAGCAGCGGCGCCGTCTCCCCGGCCGCCCGGTCCTTGCGGGCCAGCACCAGCGCCTGCCCCTGCACCGTCCGCGGCAGCCCCAGCCACCGCACCGGCTGCTGCACCGTCCGCACCGACACCACCCGCGCCCACGGCACGGTCCGCGTCATCACGGGTCCGACCTGCCGGACTCCCCGCGGACTCACCCACACCCCCATCCGCAGCAGCCGCAACGCCCCGGCGATCACCACCAGACCGATGCCCAGGACGGCACCCGCGGACGACGGGGTCCCGGTCAACGCGATCAGCACCGCCGCGAACAGCACGAACGACGCGACCATCAGCACCAGCGCCGCCACCCCGACCCGCCAGGGACCGGGCCGGTAGGGCCGCCGCCAGCGGTCCCGGTCGTCGTACGGCAGTGCGCTCTCGGAGGCCGCCTCGAAGGTACGGTCGGCCGTCAGGAAGGGCAGGGGCACGGCGGTTCCTCACTCGGTCCTCGCGGGGGCTGTGCCCGGTGAGGTTATCCGGCCGCCTTCCCGCTCACCAGCCCGGAGCCGCCGTAAGGGTCAGCGCCCCTGGGACGCCTGGGACTGCGGCACCGGCGCATCCGACGGCGTGGACAGCGCCGGCATGCCGATGATCAGCGCGCCCACCAGCCCGGCCACCACGGTCAGACCCAGCAGCCAGCGCCCGGCCGCCTCACCGAAGGACGCCCGGTGCCGCGGCGGGGGCGTCACGTTGCTGCGGAACGTGTCGGCCTCGGCGAGGAAGGCGAAGGGTATGGGCTCGCGCCGACGGGACATCGCGGGTGTCACTCCTTTTCCGGTTCGTGATCGAACGTGCGGGACTCACCGGTACAGACGATCGAGTACCGCAAAAGGTGCCCATGTCCGAAAAAATCGTCGGCACGTTTTTTGCGGGTGAGGTCCCGCTCGGGCCCCCGCGGGTGCCCCGTAAGGTGGGCGCGAACCACCGAAGTGATGGGAAGGACCCCAACCCCCGTGACCACCCCCGAGTCGCTCACGTTCCGCAGCGATGTCACCGTCGAGCTGGTGAAGTCCAGCGCTTCGGACGCCGACGTCCTCTTCGCCGCCCGTGTCTCCACCGCGGGCGAGCAGTCCCTGGACGAGCTGAAGAAGGACCCCGAGCGCTCCAAGGGCCTGATCAACTACCTGATGCGCGACCGGCACGGCAGCCCGTTCGAGCACAACTCGATGACCTTCTTCATCAGCGCCCCGATCTTCGTCTTCCGCGAGTTCATGCGGCACCGCGTGGGCTGGTCGTACAACGAGGAGTCCGGCCGCTACCGCGAGCTGGAGCCCGTCTTCTACGTGCCGGACACCTCCCGCAAGCTGGTGCAGCAGGGCCGCCCCGGCAAGTACGTCTTCGTCGAGGGCACCCCGGAGCAGCACGCCGCGGTCAAAGGCACCCTCGAAGAGTCGTACGAGCGGTCGTACGCCTCCTACCAGCAGCTCCTCGCCGAGGGCGTCGCCCGCGAGGTCGCCCGCTCGGTGCTCCCCGTCGGCCTGTACTCCTCGATGTACGCCACCTGCAACGCGCGCTCCCTGATGCACTTCCTCGGCCTGCGCACCCAGCACGAGCTGGCCAAGGTGCCGTCCTTCCCGCAGCGGGAGATCGAGATGGTGGGCGAGAAGATGGAGGCGGAGTGGGCGAAGCTCATGCCGCTGACATACGCCGCCTACAACGCGAACGGCCGCGTGGCCCCGTAACGAGGCACTGTCCCGCCGCGCGGAACGGATGTACGGGTCAGCCTCCTGAAGTGTCCGTATTGCGGCATTTAGAGAAGTTCATCTAGCCTGATCAAACGGACCCGGCACTGCTTGAACCCCCGAGCAGGCAGTGCCGGGTTCCGCATTTGTCCTGACTTACCCGGCCCCCCGAGGGCAGACCGCGCACGGAGCACCGAGTAGCGTGTTACCCATGGCTCCGACCTCGACTCCGCAGACCCCCTTCGGGCGGGTCCTCACCGCCATGGTCACGCCCTTCACGGCGGACGGCGCACTCGACCTCGACGGCGCGCAGCGGCTCGCCGCCCACCTGGTGGACGCAGGCAACGACGGCCTGGTCGTCAACGGCACCACCGGCGAGTCCCCCACCACCAGTGACGCGGAGAAATCGGACCTGGTACGAGCCGTCCTGGAAGCGGTCGGCGACCGCGCCCAGGTCGTCGCCGGCGTCGGCACCAACGACACCCACCACAGCATCGAACTGGCCCGCGAGGCCGAGCGCGTCGGCGCCCACGGCCTCCTGGTCGTCACGCCGTACTACAACAAGCCCCCGCAGGAGGGCCTGTACCGGCACTTCACGGCCATCGCCGACGCCACCGGCCTGCCGAACATGCTCTACGACATCCCCGGCCGCAGCGGCGTCCCGATCAACACCGAGACGCTCGTCCGGCTCGCGGAGCACCCCCGGATCGTCGCCAACAAGGACGCCAAGGGCGACCTCGGCCGCGCCAGCTGGGCCATCGCCCAGTCCGGCCTCGCCTGGTACTCCGGCGACGACATGCTGAACCTGCCCCTGCTCTCCGTGGGCGCGGTCGGCTTCGTGTCGGTGGTCGGCCACCTGGTCACGCCCGACCTGCGTGCCCTGGTCGACGCCCACTTCTCCGGCGACGTCGTCAAGGCCACCGAGATCCACCAGAAGCTGCTCCCGGTCTACACCGGCATGTTCCGCACCCAGGGCGTCATGACCACCAAGGCCGCGCTCGACCTGCTCGGACTGCCCGGGGGCCCGCTGCGCTCGCCCATGGTCGAGTGCTCGCCCGAGGAGATCGCCCAGCTCAAGATCGATCTTGCCGCCGGCGGGGTACAGCTCTAGCAACAGACTTCAGCACCACCCGGACCCTCGCGGTCCAGAAGCCCCCGGGCTTCACCACTGAAGGCACGACAACCGAATACGCGGGCCACCGGTGCCCGCATCCCACCACGACAACTGCTTCGCACGAACGTCATGCACGCCACGTGCCGTACCGGTACGTGGCGTGTGTGGTTGAGGAGAGTCTTTTGAGTCATCCGCATCCTGAACTCGGCGCGCCCCCGTCGCTCCCCGAAGGCGGCCTGCGGGTCACCCCGCTCGGCGGTCTCGGCGAGATCGGCCGGAACATGACGGTCTTCGAGTACGGCGGCCGTCTGCTGATCGTCGACTGCGGAGTGCTCTTCCCCGAGGAGGAGCAGCCCGGAATCGACCTGATCCTGCCGGACTTCTCGTCCATCCGGGACCGCCTCGACGACATCGAGGGCATCGTCCTCACCCATGGCCACGAGGACCACATCGGCGGCGTCCCCTTCCTGCTCCGCGAGAAGCCGGACATCCCGTTGATCGGCTCCAAGCTGACCCTCGCGCTGATCGAGGCCAAGCTCCAGGAGCACCGCATCCGGCCGTACACCCTGGAGGTGGCGGAGGGGAACCGCGAGCGCATCGGCCCCTTCGACTGCGAGTTCATCGCGGTCAACCACTCCATCCCGGACGCCCTGGCCGTCGCCATCCGCACCCCCGCGGGCATGGTGGTGCACACCGGCGACTTCAAGATGGACCAGTTGCCGCTGGACAACCGCCTTACCGACCTGCACGCGTTCGCGCGGCTCAGCGAGGA
Source organism: Streptomyces sp. NPDC048106 (assembly GCF_040706415.1). Lineage (NCBI taxonomy): Bacteria > Bacillati > Actinomycetota > Actinomycetes > Kitasatosporales > Streptomycetaceae > Streptomyces > Streptomyces sp. NPDC048106. The sequence continues at coordinate 323,882 of NZ_JBEZND010000005.1, forward strand.
GGGCATCGACCTCCTGCTGACCGACTCCACGAACGCCGAGGTCCCCGGCTTCACCCCGCACGAGCGGGACATCTCCAACGTGCTGCGCCAGGTCTTCGCCGGCGCCCGCAAGCGGATCATCGTGGCGAGCTTCGCCAGCCACGTCCACCGCATCCAGCAGATCCTGGACGCGGCGCACGAGTACGGCCGCCGGGTCGCCTTCGTCGGCCGCTCCATGGTCCGCAACATGGGCATCGCCCGTGACCTCGGCTACCTGAAGGTCCCGCCGGGCCTGGTGGTCGACGTCAAGACGCTGGACGACCTGCCCGACCACGAGGTGGTCCTCGTCTGCACGGGCTCCCAGGGCGAGCCGATGGCGGCGCTGTCCCGGATGGCCAACCGCGACCACCAGATCCGCATCGTCGACGGCGACACGGTCATCCTGGCCTCGTCGCTGATCCCTGGAAACGAGAACGCGGTCTACCGCGTGATCAACGGCCTGACCCGCTGGGGCGCCCACGTCGTCCACAAGGGCAACGCCAAGGTGCATGTCTCCGGCCATGCCTCCGCGGGCGAGCTGCTGTACTTCTACAACATCTGCCGCCCGAAGAACCTGATGCCGGTGCACGGCGAATGGCGCCACCTGCGCGCCAACGCCGAACTGGGCGCGCTCACGGGCGTCCCGCACGACCGGATCGTCATCGCCGAGGACGGCGTGGTGGTCGACCTGGTCGAGGGCAAGGCCAAGATCTCCGGCAAGGTCCAGGCCGGTTACGTCTACGTCGACGGGCTCTCCGTCGGCGACGTGGGCGAACCCGCCCTCAAGGACCGCAAGATCCTCGGCGACGAGGGCATCATCTCGGTCTTCGTGGTCGTGGACTCCTCCACCGGCAAGATCACCGGCGGTCCGCACGTCCAGGCCCGCGGCTCGGGCATCGAGGACTCGGCCTTCACCGACGTCATCCCGCGGATCAACGACGCCCTGGAACGGTCCGCCCAGGACGGCGTGGTGGAACCCCACCAGCTCCAGCAGCTGATCCGCCGTACCCTCGGCAAGTGGGTCTCGGACCACTACCGGCGCAGGCCGATGATCCTGCCTGTGGTCGTGGAGGTCTGACGACCCGTCGGCTCGGACCTGGAGCGGGGCGCCTCGATTTGCATCGGGGCGCCCCGCTCCAGTACGTTTGCGACCTCGCCCGGTTGGGAACCCCAGCACTTCACGCGCTGGACATGGTGCCCCGGACCGGGTGGGAAAACCGACTGAGAACTTCTGATAAAGTCGGAACCGCCGGAAAGGGAAACGCGGAAGCGGAAACCTGGAAAGCACCGAGGAAATCGGATCGGAAAGATCTGATAGAGTCGGAAACGCAAGAACGAAGGGAAGCGCCCGGAGGAAAGCCCGCGAGGGTGAGTACAAAGGAAGCGACCGTTCCTTGAGAACTCAACAGCGTGCCAAAAGTCAACGCCAGATATGTTGATACCCCGTCCATCGGACAACCGATGGTCGAGGTTCCTTTGAAAAAACACAGCGAGGACGCTGTGAACGGTCGGACTATTCCTCCGACCGTTCCGCTCCCCGTGGTGTCTCACCGGATTACCGGTACACATTCACGGAGAGTTTGATCCTGGCTCAGGACGAACGCTGGCGGCGTGCTTAACACATGCAAGTCGAACGATGAAGCCCTTCGGGGTGGATTAG